>JAHJHL010000011.1 GCA_018823905.1 Alphaproteobacteria bacterium | reverse complement strand
CGACAAGCCCGTGAAACTTGCCATCGAATTGCCCGGCGCGCTTCATCGCGAACTGATCGCCTATGCCGAGGTGCATGCGAAGGCGACCGGTCTCGCCGAGCCCTTGCCGCCCGAGAAGATCGCCGTTCCGATGATCGAGCGTTTCATCGCGACCGATCGGGGCTTTGCAACCGAGCGGCGCCGGCGCTGAAGCGTGGGCGATCATGGGCGCCGGCCCGGACGAGTCGGGACGGGCAATTTGTAATTGGGACTGTCGGCCTTGCACCGCACCGCCCAGATGATCGCGGGCAGCGAGCGCATCAGCTCGCGTATGGCGAGGCAGCCCAATATCAGCAGCAATTCGGTCATGGGCGTTTCCTGAACCTTTCCATGCGCATCTTCCTATGTCCCCGATGAGCGCGTTACCGCCGTCATATAGCGCAAATGGGCGGACGGAATCCTGTCCGCCAGCCAGCGGTATGGACAGGATTCCATCCGGAACCGCTGCCGAGCGGAACGGATGGAGGATCGGCCCGAACCGCCACCGATCGCCCAATTGTCGGGCACCCACAAAAACGTCATCAAGCCTCCAGTTCCACAAAAGAGATCGAGCCGGTGCGGTTTCGATCGGGTTTGGGCTCTATGCTGCTTCCGCCCACCGCTGATCCACGGCGTTTCGGCCAGATTTTCCGCTTTATCGCCTTCACTAGCCGTCGCTAGCATCACGCGAGCGGACAAGTCTGCCCGAATAGACGGGTGAAACGGACACATCTGTCCGCTACCGTTTGGGTGTGTTCTGATTTCGCGTCTCATGCCGCGATTATGGACGATCGGGCGTTCAGGATCATGTGTCCCGATTTCAGGATCTTGTTTTCCCGCCAATGGTCTCGGCGAGGGACCGCGCTGATAAAATTGATCATTAGGCGGCTCCAAAAAGGTGGACGGCGGTAAGCGGCCGCGTCCGGCCGACAGCTTGCCATCGTTCCATAATGCCCGGGATGCGATCGACCCCCGTCCGTCAACGGACACCGCTGATCGATTTCTCTGGCTTCATGCCGCGAGCCCGCACTTGGACTGGAGGCGCGCTCGCACCCCGCCGGCGAGTTTGAGGGCTGGCGCATCGACACCATATAGGATAGGGGGTTATCCTATGGGACATATGGTTGAAAAGAAGGGCGAGCTACTCGCCCGCGTGAAACGAATTGGCGGGCAGGTCGCGGCCGTTGAGCGCGGCTTGGATCGCGATGCCGGCTGCGCCGAGATCCTCCACCTCGTGGCGGCGGTGCGCGGCGCGGTGAACGGCCTCCTCGACGAGATCATTGTCGATCATCTGGGCGAGCATGTCGCTAAGTCGGGTCTCTCGGACGCCGAGCGTGCCAAGGGCGCCGAGGAACTCATGACAGTCATCCGCCGGTACGCGAAGTAGGACGCACGATGGCAAACTCCCCGGGAATCGACCCGCTCGTCCACGACCATATGTTCCTGGGCGCATCGCACGACGAAAATGCGCGGCGCACGCTGTGGGTTGTCGCGCTGACCGCGATCATGATGGTCGGCGAAATCATCGCCGGTTATGTGACCGGATCGATGGCGCTTCTGGCCGATGGCTTCCACATGGCGACCCATGCAGGTGCCTTGACCATTGCTGCGGCGGCCTATTCCTATGCGAAGCGCCATGCCGCGGACCGCCGGTTCAGCTTCGGCACCGGGAAGGTAGGCGATCTTGCGGGCTTTGCCTCGGCGCTCGTGCTCGGCCTCGTCGCACTCGGCATA
Source organism: Alphaproteobacteria bacterium (assembly GCA_018823905.1). Classification (GTDB taxonomy): domain Bacteria; phylum Pseudomonadota; class Alphaproteobacteria; order Sphingomonadales; family Sphingomonadaceae; genus Sphingopyxis. The sequence continues at coordinate 15,240 of JAHJHL010000011.1, read as the reverse complement.
GGGGGCCAATCCATCCTTCGCTTGTATCAGCCGATCCACGTCGCCTTCGGGGAAGCAACCGTGGTCGCAATCATTGGTCTCGGCGTCAACATCGCGAGCGCTTTCCTGCTCTCGGGCAGCCATTCGCACGGTCACGCGCATTCGCACGATCATCATCACCATCATGACCATGGCCATCATGGCGCACAGGATCATCCCGTCGGCGTCAAAAGCCGGGACAACAATCTGCGCTCGGCCTATTTCCATGTCCTCGCCGATGCGTTGACGTCGGTGCTCGCAATCGCTGCGCTTCTCGCGGGCAGTTACCTTGGTTGGATCTGGCTTGACCCGGTCATGGGGATCGTCGGCGCGGTGGTGATCGCGCGCTGGTCCTGGTCGCTGATGCGCGACACGGCAGCGGTTCTGCTCGATAAGACCGACGATCATATTGCCGACGAGGTGCGCGAACTGCTGGCAGGACCCACCGGCGCGCGCATTACCGATCTCCATATCTGGCGCGTCGGGCCCGACGCTCATGCCGGCATCGTCAGTGTAGCGGACGGACCCGGGATCGACCAGGAATCGATCCGCCGATGCCTCCAGCCCGTTCACGAACTGGCCCATCTGACGGTTGAGATCCGGTGAAGTCGCCATGCGTCGAGATTTGTGCGTTCGATGGCCGAACGGGCTGGTGCATCGCCTGCGGGCGAACGAAGCCCGAATGTCGCGGCTGGAAGAAAGCGCAGCCCTATCAGCACCGCAAGATAGCGGCGGACCTCCCCCGTCGCTTGGCGAAGCTCAACGACAAGCGCACGTAGAGGCGACCCTGTGCTGCGTGCCTATCCTAGAGTCCGCTTAACGAGCAAAAAGTCTGAAAACCGACTGGCCGCAGAAGGCCGGATGATGACGGGATTGCCGACTTGCGATGCGGATTGGAGGTTGGCGGGACCGGCGGTCAGGGGGTGGTTTGCAGCAGATCGTCAATGAACAGCGACAGGAGCATTGCCTGGCTGTTGACCCCGGCCTTCGCGTAGATCTGGCTGAGCTGTGATCGCACCGTGCCCGGAGCAGCGGAGCGAAGGCGGGCAATTTCGGCGACGTCGCAGCCCTTGAGCGCGAAGAGGGCCACATCTCCTTCGCCTGGTGTCAGGCCCCACTCGTCGAAGCGTACAGCAATATGATCGGCAAGCGCGCCGCGTGCTTTGGCGAGCGCGCGCTCCTTATGATGAAGCTCGTTCGTAAGGCGCCGAATGTAGCGCGACCCCATCACGACGCCGCCAAGCAGCGCGACGGCGACAACGCATTCCATCGCCATGCCGATGCTGAAACCCTGTCGCGCTTCCACGATCAGATCGTCGACCCCGTCGATGAGGAAATAGATCGCAGCGACCGATTGCAGCGCGACAATGGCGACCGGACCGACAAGCCGGCGATCGGTCATCAGCTTGGGAATGACCGCAGGGCGGCGCTCGGGCTGCGGCATAGGACTCCCGCTTATATCGGCCAATTTGAGCGCCTGCTTATGGGCGCGGCCAGCGCGAGAGCATAGCTCCTTGGTGGCAACGCGCAATTCTGAAGAAATGGGCCGACAATTCCATGCAGACCTCTCTCAACTCGACGATGACCAAGGTCCCGGCCGTGACGCTTGGGTTTTGGGCCATCAAGATATTGGCGACCACCTTTGGTGAGACCGCCGGCGACACCGTCAGCATGTCGATGAACCTCGGCTATCTGGTAGGCACCGGTATCTTTGCGACGCTGCTGGTCTTCCTCGTGACGCTGCAGATCAAAGCGAAGCAATTTCACCCTTTCCTCTATTGGGCGACGATCATCGCCTCGACCACCGCGGGCACGACGATGGCAGATTTCGCCACGCGGTCGCTCGGCATCGGCTATCCGGGCGGATCCCTGCTGCTGCTTGGTACGGTGCTCGCTTCGCTTGCGATTTGGCACAAGGCGCTCGGCAGCATCTCGGTGAGCACGGTCCATGAACCGAAGGCCGAGCTCTATTACTGGCTTACGATCACTTTTTCACAGACCCTCGGCACCGCGCTCGGGGACTGGATCGCAGATGGCCCGCTTGGTTATCTTGGCGCAGCGGTCGTCTTCGGCGCATTGCTCGCGCTGCTGGCGCTTGCTTATTATCGCACGTCGATGAGCCGCGTCGCGCTGTTCTGGACCGCCTTCATCCTCACGCGACCGCTGGGCGCAGTTGTCGGCGATTTCCTCGACAAGCCCATCTCGCATGGCGGGCTCGAGTTGAGCCGTGCCGGCGCTTCTCTCGTGCTGAGCCTGGCGATCGTGACGCTGGTCCTTGCAATCCCGCAGCGAGCCGCCGAGCCGGAAATGCGCCGAACCTGATGATAGATCGATTTTGATTTTGGCGCCCTTTGGCTGGCCGCTATACCTTAAGCCCGAGCTACGTTCGAACGCCTGACGCAAAATGCAGGCGGTCAAAAAGCAGCCCAATTGAGATCCCGGGCTTAAGTCGCCCTTCAGCAAACGCCTATCTATCTATCGGGCCAATGGGAGTGCAACTCGTCGATGACGAAGGGGTGATCAGCTTCGCCCTTGGCATGGCCCTCGCGAAGATGCGGATGGTCGGGCGGCAAATCGTCATGACGATGCGTGACGATATCCGGGTCCTTGCGCGGCCAGACACGCAGGGCGATGAGCGTCCCCATGAGCGCCAGCACCGCGCTTGCGGCGAGAGCCGTGCCCATGCCGGCGCGGGCGCCAACCTGACCGGCCAGCGGATAGGCGACAAGCCAACAGACATGGCTGAGGGCGAATTGGGCCGCAAACAGGGCCGGGCGCCCCCCGGCATCCGACGATCGGCGCAGCAAGCGTCCGCCCGGCGTGACGCTGGCGGAATAGCTGACGCCGAGCGCAAACCAGCAAAGCAGCAGGAAGCTCCAATAGCCCGGCGCCTCGTGCATCGACCATGACGCTGCCAGCACGGCGAGGACGGCGGTCATCGCGACGGCCGCCGCAATCATCACGGCGCGGTCGGCAACCCGATCGAGCAGTCGCGGCAACAGCAGCGCCGCGAGCATCGAGCCGCCGCCGAAGGCTGCAAGCGTGATAGCCACCTCGCTCTGTCCCAGCCCGAGAAGGCCGCGCACGAGCACCGGCGTGTTGACGATGACCATCGCACTGGCGGCCGCCGCGGCAAGCGTCACCGCCAGCAGGCCGCGAAGCCGCGGGGTCTTCAGATATTGGCGGGTGCCTTGCGTCGTCTTGTCATAGATGCCGCCGTCCGGCGCCTTGGCCGCGGTGCGCGGCAGCGTGACCGACAGCACGAGCAAAGCCGAACAGGCGAAGCCGATCGCGGTGCCCGAGAAGAGCCAGTGGAAACTGATGAAACCAAGCAGCGCGGCGGCGAGGATAGGGCTGACGAGACTCTCCATGTCATAGGCGAGACGCGAGAGCGACAGGGCGCGCGTATAATCCTTCTCGTCGGGTAGCACGTCGGGGATCGTCGCTTGGAAGGTTGGCGTGAACCCGGCCGACGCCGACTGGAGGATGAAGATCAGGAGATAGATTTGCCATACCTGGTCGATGAAGGGCAGGAACAGCGCGACGAGGCCGCGCACCACATCCATCGCGACGAGGAAGGGCTTGCGCGGCAGGCGCGAAGCATAAGCTCCGACGACCGGCGCAACGCCGATGTAAGCGACCATCTTGATCGCCATCGCGGTCCCGAGCACCGCGCCTGCATCGGCGCCGGCGATCTCAAAAGCGAGGAGGCCAAGCGCAACCGTGGCGAGGCCCGTGCCGACGAGCGCGATGATCTGCGCGAGGAACAGGTGGCGGTAGGTCCGGTTGGCAAGAACGGCGAGCATAGGTGGAACTCCGCTTTCGGCGTTTATATGGGCATCGTCTCCGACCCGGTCGGCGACCGGGCCGGAGTCCGTCAAATCATTCCTGCCTTGTCAGACAACGCGGCGGATGTCGCTATAGGCGCCGTCGGTGCGCAATGTGATCGTCACTGGCGCGTCCGAGCGATTACGCCAGAACCAACCGTGCTTGCCGTCGAAGGCGGCGACAAGTTCGCCGCTCTCGCCGGTCGTATCTTTGCCCTTGCCATAGCCGTGGTACGCGATGCCCGGAGCGTCGGCGTGCGTGTCGAAATTGACGCGACCGCCCTCGACTGACCAGTTGAAGTTGAGGCGTGCGTTCTTCGCCATCGTCGCCTTGATCTCAGCACCCTGGCCTGGCGCGAGTGTAAGCTTCATCGTTTCCGAGCGTTGCGGAGCGTCCGCCTTGGCTGGGGTGACTGTCGGAGACGCCACTTGGGTAGCCGGAGCGGCGGAAGCAATTCCGGTGGCCGCGTCAGCCGCCGCCTCCTTGGCGAGCTGCAGCTTGACCTCGCCCATTTCGGTGAGGCCAAGCGCACCGCCGATGCCGGTCGGATCGATCGCATATTCGCTGGGCAGCACGACGGTGACGAGGATGGCGCCCGCCGCGACGGCGGCGAGCGCGGTTGCGCGGATCAGCTGGCGGCTGGTCGGCAGGTCTTCGGGGCGGGGACGCTGGGAATTGAACATGATCGGATTTCCTTTGAATTAGCTGATGGCGAGGCCGGCGAGCTGGTAGCCGACGAGCACGAAGCCCGCGGTCATCAGCAGCACATTGGCGGCGAAGGCATGGCGCATGAAACTGGGTGTGCGCCGCCAATAGCCCATGAGGATGAGGATGGCGCCGAGCGCGAGTAATTGCCCGATCTCGACCCCGATGTTGAAGGCGAGCAGGTTGGGGATGAGGCCCTCGCTCGCGATCTCGAACTCGAGGATCTTGGTCGCGAGGCCGAAGCCGTGGAAGAAGCCGAAGATCAAGGTCGCGGCCTTGGTGTTCGCCTGGAAGCCGAACCAGCGCTGATAGGCGCCGAGATTGTCGAGCGCCTTGTAGACGACCGAGAGGCCGATGATCGCGTCGATGATATAGGCATTGGCGCTGATGCCGGTGAGCACGCCGAACAGCATCGTCGTCGAATGGCCGATCGCGAACAATGTCACATAAAGCCCGATGTTCTTCATCCGGTAGAGGAAGAAGATGACGCCGAAGAGGAAGAGCAGATGGTCGTAGCCGGTGACCATATGCTTGGCCCCGAGATAGACGAACGGCCAGAAGAGGATGCCGCTGCTTTCCCGGATATAGCCCTTGTCGCCCTCGGCGACATTATGCGCCCAGGCCTCGGCGCCGACAGCAAAACAGAGAAGAAGGAGGCTCGCCGCAAGCAGCGCTGCGCGCGTGGCGCCGCCCGGTGGAGCGATGGATCGGATAAGCATCTTGGGACTCCTGAAAGGTCAAGAAGGGTGCCCCGCGCACCGCCTGGCGCGCGGGGCGAGCGGTCAAGCCGGTGAAGGCTCGGCCGCTGGGGGCTCGGGGTTCTGGTCCTTGGCGCGGCGGCCATGCACCATGCGGTAGAGCGCCGGCAGGATCAGCAAGGTGAGGATCGTCGAGGAGACGATCCCGCCGATCACCACTGTCGCGAGCGGACGCTGCACTTCCGCCCCGGCGCCGACATTGAACGCCATCGGCACGAAACCGAGGCTCGCGACCAGCGCGGTCATCAGCACCGGGCGGAGACGCGTCAGCGCCCCATCGCGGATCGCCACGTCGAGACTGCTTCCTCCCTCGCGCAACTGCCGGATGAAGCTCAGCATGACGACGCCGTTGAGCACCGCGACCCCGGAGAGCGCGATGAACCCGACGCCCGCCGAGATCGACAGCGGCATGCCGCGCAGTAGCAGCGCCGCGACGCCCCCGGTGAGCGCGAGCGGCACTCCCGAGAAAACGATCGCCGCATCCTTTGCCGAGCGGAACAGCGCATAGAGCAGTCCGAAGATCAGCAGCAGCGCCGCGGGCACCACAAGCTGAAGCCGCTTCGCTGCCGAGATGAGCTGCTCGAACGTCCCGCCATAGCTGATCCAATAGCCCGCTGGCACCTCGACCTCGGCGTCGACCTTTGTTCTCAGCTCCTCGATGAAGGAGCCGAGGTCGCGGCCGCGGACATTGGCGGTCACCACGACGCGGCGCTTGCCGTCCTCGCGGCTGATCTGGTTCGGACCGATTACCACCTCGACCTTCGCCACATCGGCGAGCGGCACGAACCCGCGCATCTCGCTGTCTGGACCCGGCAAGGGGATGCGCAGCCGGCCGAGCTCGTCGACCCGCTCGCGCGCCGCCTCGGGCAGGCGCACGATGATCGGGAAGCGCCGGTCACCCTCGAAGATCTGCCCGGCCTCTACGCCGCCGATCGACACGGCGACGACATTCTGGACGTCGCCGACGTTGAGTCCGAAGCGCGCGAGCGCCGCCCGGTCGGGGGTGATCTGCAGCACCGGCAGGCCGGTGACCTGCTCGACACCGACATCCTGCGCACCCTCGATACCGGCGGCGACGGTTTCGATCGCGTCGCCGACCTCGCGCAATGTGTCGAGATCGTCGCCGAAGACCTTGATCGCGACATCGGCTCGAACCCCCGAGAGGAGCTCGTTGAAGCGCATCTGGATCGGCTGGGTGAACTCGTAATTATTCCCCGGGATGAGGGCCACGGCGGCTTGCATCTCGCGGACGAGCTCGGTCTTCGGTTTTCTCGGATCGGGCCAGTCCTTGCGGTCCTTCATGATGATGAAGGTGTCGGCTACCGAGGGGGGCATCGGATCGGTCGCGACTTCGGCGGTGCCGATTTTCGCTACCACCCGGTCGACCTCGGGGAACTGCTTGATCCGCGCTTCGAGCGTTGTCTGCATCGAAATCGCCTGGCTCAGACTGGTGCCCGGAATGCGCAGCGCGTGCATCGCGATATCGCCTTCGTCGAGGTTGGGCACGAACTCCGACCCCATGCGCGTCGAGGCGAACCCCGCGATTGCGACGAGCACCACCGCGCCCGCGACAAATGCGGTTCGCAGCTTCAAGGCGCTGTCGAGCGCGGGCGCGTAGGCCTTGCGCGCCCACAGCATCAGCCGGCTTTCCTTTTCTTCGACCTTGCCGGTGACGAACAGCGCGACCGCCGCTGGCACGAAGGTGAGCGAGAGGATCAGCGCCGCGGTCAGCGCCATCACGACGGTGATCGCCATTGGATGGAACATCTTGCCCTCGACCCCGGTGAGGGCGAAGATCGGTACATAAACCAGCGCGATGATGAGCATGCCGAACAGCGACGGTCGGATGACCTCCGACGTCGCCGAGGCCGCGAGCGCAAAACGCTCGCCGCGATCGAGCAGACGCCCGGCCTTGTGCTGCGCCTCGCCGAAGCGGCGGAGGCAGTTTTCGACGATGATCACAGCGCCATCGACGATCAGCCCGAAATCGAGCGCGCCGAGGCTCATCAGATTCCCCGAGATGCCGCCGCGCACCATGCCGGTGATGGTCATCAGCATCGTGATCGGAATCACCGCCGCAGTGATCAGCGCCGCGCGGACATTGCCGAGCAGCAGGAAGAGGATGACAATGACGAGGAGGGCGCCTTCGAGCAGATTCTTCTCGACGGTCCACACCGCGCGTTCGACGAGATCGGTGCGGTCGTAGATCGGCACCGCCTTGACCCCGGTGGGAAGCGCCCGTGCGGCGACTTCGAGCCGTTCTGCCGCGGCGCGCGCGACGATGCGGCTATTCTCTCCCGCGAGCATGAAGACGGTGCCGAGCACGACTTCCTTGCCATTTTCGGTCGCGGCGCCGGTGCGCAGCTCCTCGCCCAGATCGATGTCGGCGACGTCGGCAATACGGATCGGGATGCCGTTCCGGTTGCTGACGATGATCGCTTTCAGATCGTCGATCCCCGACGCCTGCCCCGGGGTGCGAACCAGATATTGCTCGCCATAGCGCTCGACATAACCCGCGCCGCGATTGTCGTTGTTGGCTTTGAGCGCGCGCACCACATCGTCGAGTGTCAGCCCATAGGCCGACAATCGCGCCGGAACCGGCGTGACATGATATTGGCGCTCATAGCCCCCGATGCTGTTGACTTCGGTGACGCCCGGCGTGTTGCGAAGCTGCGGCCGGATGACCCAGTCCTGCAGCGTGCGCAGATCTTCGGGCGTATAGGCGGTGCCGTCGGGCTTCTTCGCGCCGGGGTCGGCCTCGAGCGTGTACATGAAGATTTCGCCGAGGCCGGTCGCGATCGGTCCCATCTCGGGGGCGACCCCGGGCGGGAGCTGTTCGCGCGCCGATTGCAGCCGCTCGTTGATCAGCTGCCGCGCGAAGTAAATGCTCGTGCCGTCCGCGAACACCGCGGTGACCTGGCTCAGGCCATAGCGTGACACCGAACGCGTATATTGAAGGCCTGGCAGGCCGGCGATCGCGGTCTCGACGGGGAAGGTCACGCGTTGCTCGGCTTCGAGCGGCGAGAAGCCCGGCGCCTCGCTGTTGATCTGGACCTGGACGTTGGTGATGTCGGGGGTGGCGTCGATCGGCAATCGCTGGAAGCTCCAGACGCCGATCGCGCAGAGCAGGAGGACGATGGTGATAACCGCCCAGCGGAAGCGGATCGCGCCCGCGATCATCCGTTCGAGCACATGAACCTTGCCCGGTGGGGTGCTGGTGTCAGTGGTCATGGCTGGCCCCCGATTTCTCGATGTCGGCGCGGATCAGGAAGGCGCCGTCGACGACATAGATTTCGCCGGGCGTGAGCCCGCCGAGGACTTCGGTCCATTCGGGCGTGCGTCGTCCAATCTCGAGCATCCGCACCTCATACGTGTTGCCGACCTTGGCGAAGACCACCTCGAAGTCTCGGAAGCGCTGGATCGCCTTGGTTCGCACCGCGAGCGGCACATCGGCCTGCGCAACCGCGAAGCTTCCTTCGACCCCCATCCCGGGCCGGAATGTGCGCGAGGCCGCTGGCGGCAGATGGACATGCGCCATCAGCGTCTGGCTACTGATGTCGGCGGTCGGCAGGATCGCTTCGACCTCACCTTGGAAGCGCGCTTCGCCCGACAGGCTGCGCAGGCTCACTGGCTGGCCAACGCGCACCCGTTCGGCGTCGCGCGGATAGACGAAGAATTCGGCGTGGAGTTTCGTGGGATCGGCGATGACGAACAGCGCGCGGTCGCCGGTCGTGTCGCCGACATTGACGTTCTTCTCAACGATCGTGCCGCTGATTGGCGCGGTGACGCTGTAAGTCTGGAGCGAATGGCTCGATTCCACCCGTGCCAGCACCTGGCCGCGCCGCACCTTCTGCCCGAGCTTGCCGTTCAGCGACATAATCAGACCCGGCAGGCGGGCGCGGACATCGGCCTTGCCCTCGGGGGTGATCTCGATCCGCCCGCCCATGTCGATAAGGTCGCTGACGGTCGCGCCGCCCGCCGCTTCGGTCTTCACTCCGCCGGCCTTCGCGGCTTCGGGGGCAATCGTGGTGCGCCCTTCATAGGAGGCGTAGGACCATTTGTGATTGCGGCCGCCTTCCGACGCCGCGACGCGGACGTCGAAGCTGTGCGGTTCGCTGACGACGCCGCTGCCGCGCAGGAAGTCCTCCTGCGGCGTGAAGCTGAAGCGGTCGATCTGGCCACCGAGACGGCCCAGCTCCATCGTCAGTTTGACCTCGGACGGCTTGACCGGTTTGTCGTTCCGGAAGGCATAGACGCGAAACTCGGGGTCGACGCCATCCTCGAAGATGGTGACCTCGAGTGCGAAATCGCCATCGCGCAGCATGCGCCCGCGATGCGGGCCGCGCTCATATTCGCCAGCCTTGGCGGTGGCTTCGCCGCCTTCTTTCGTCGGAGGACCGTCGCTGCACGAAACTAGAAGCGCGGCGGTGAGAAGTGGGAACGCCCACATAAGATGTTTTCTGCTCATCGAGCATTCTCCATGGTCGGGATGAGGGCCGCGTGGCGGCCAGTCAGGCGGTCGAGGCGCACGCCCATCAGGTGAAAACGGCGCAAGAGTTCGACGCGGCGTGAGCGCGCGTCATGCGCGGCGATCTGCGCCTGGCTGAACTCAAGGAAGGTGAAGGCGGTGCCGCCGCGCGCCAGCCCGTCGCTGATCAGGCGCACGGCGCGACTGGCGCTTGGGATCACCTCCTCGTCGATACGCTTGATCTCGGAGGCGGTCAGCCGGCGGTCGGCGACCAGCCGGTCGATCTCGCGGCCGATTTCGACGCGTGTGACCGCAACTTCGGCTTCGAGCGCCCGCCGTTCCGCGCGCGCGCGTTCGACATTGCCGCGATTGGCGGCCTTGCTTCCGAGCGGGATCGAACCCCCGACCATCACCGCCAAATCATTGCCCTGCCCGAAATGGCGAAGACCGACGCGGCCGCTGGGATCGGCGACATTGCCGCTCTCCGCGAGCTTGACCTTCGCTTCTGCCGCAGCGATTTCGGCCGAGAGGACCGCGACATCAGCCGCATCGCCCGCTGCGGGCACTTGCATGTCGAGCGTCTGGAGCGCCGCGGCGTCGAGCTTGTAGTCGCCGCTTCCGCCCCACCACGCGGCGAGGTTGTTGCGGGCAATTCGCGCCGTCTCTTGCGCCTGTTCAAGCGCGATCTCAGCCTGCGCGACATTGGTCCGCGCCCGCTCGGCGGCGAACCACGGATCGAGCGCCCCAGTCACCCGGCGAACAACGTCGAGTTCGACGCGCTTGAGATCGGCAAGCCGGGCTTCGGCGACAGGGATGGTCGCTTCCGCCGCCAGCGCCTCTACCCACGCCGCCTGGACGCGTGCGAGGCGATCGAGCAGGCGGACCCGGTTCTGATGACCGACGATTGCGACATCGGCCCGCGCCGCTCCGATGCGCGCTTCCCGCTTGCCGCCGCGCTCCCACGTCCGTTCGTACCAACCCGTCGTTTGCGAGCGATTGAGCGGTGAGTAGGGCCCGGTGCCCGCGAAATCCTCGAAGTCGACCCCGACCACGTCGCGCGGCCGGACGTCGGCCTGCAATATGGCGGCATCGGCAGCTTCAAGCCTTGCGGCGTTGGCGGCGACGGCGGGATCGCTGGTGGCGACCCGCGAGAGAGCTTCGTCGAGGCTTAGGTTTTGCGCCTGGACCGGCAGCGCGAACGCGGCCAGCAGGGCGCTCCCGCAGAGCAAGGCTCTGCGGGCAGCAGGCGCGCCGAAGCGCGCGCGATGATGGGATAACATGAGATAACGGCCTCGCTGAAAGGCGTGGAAACATCCCACGCCCGTCAGGAAGCGCAGGAACTCAGGCGGTCAGCGAGAAGGGTCTGGGAGGACGTTCGGGGCCGAGAGATCGCAGGCTGGCAATCGGCCGCTCGATCCGCGTCCCATGCGGTGAGCGCCAAGGCGCGATGGTGGGTGCCGCAGCGACATTGGGAACGAGCAGGTTCGGCCCGCTATCGCCATGATGATGGTGACTGCCACCCAGATCGTCGTCGGACTGATCACCGCTATCGGGCGGATCGTCATGAGGCGCCGCATGGTCGTCGTGCATCACGTCGATCGCGAAATTATCTGACCCTTGATGATCGTGCGCCACCATGAGGGCCGGCGCATGCTGGATCTGGGCGGCTGCCTTGGCGGGCATTGTCGCCGCATAGAACATCATCACCGCCACGCAGAGCGTCGCGATCATGCGGTCAATTGCATGGGCGGGAGATGTTGGCACACCCACGCGTGTAGTTGCGGTCCCTTCCGTTGACAAGCGGCAGCACGACCCGCCTCGGCAGGGATCGAAACCAATGTCCGAATGGAGCTGCGCCTGTTCGGGAAGCTGCGCAGCGCCGGTGACGCCCATTCAGACTCCTCAAACTGACGTGAGAATCGGCTGAACATGGAATCCCGTGATAACGTCCTCTTGCAGCGGATCGTGACCAATATAGGCCATTCAAACCCAATCTGCGCCGTCGAATATCGGCGGCGGGCGCCATTCGGTCAGCACAATAGTCCGTTCCAAGCCGTTGCGAATGACCTCAAGATCAGGACTGTCCTAGATTTAGGCGCTTGACCCTGTAGCGACTATAGGGTGTAGGTCACGTTCCGACTCGAGGTGATTCGAGAGGAACACGCATGGCAAACGACCCCCACCCCGCTAAGATCGCAAAGGCATCAAGCAAAGCCGAAGACCCCGTGCGCATCGCTTATTTTCTCGAACTGAGGGAATATCGAACAGCGCGGGCAATCGGCGAGGTCGCCGCGGCATGGCGGCACCTTGAGCGCGCCCATATCCTCGCTCAGCCGAGGTTATGGCTGCACATGGGTTCGCATATGACGATGTTCGCATTCGCGTTTTCGCGCCGCGATATGCGGGAAATGTCGGGTCAGCTGCTCCGCGTAGCGCTCGTTCCGATCGGCGCGCTGACCGGACGCCTGCCTGTCGGCAACACGGGCCGTGCCCGCGTCAGTGCCTTCATCCCGATGCCGGTGCCCGAGGATTTGGAGCCTTATGTGCTGCAGGATGCGTCATGAACGGCGACTTGCCTGCACCTCGCCCGGCTGCTAACCGGCGGGTGATGCGAAATGGCCTCATCCAGTTTATGTTGCTCATTGCGGCGCTCTTGGCGGGCGTGGATACGCCTGCCATGGCCTTCGACAATGTGCCGGCAACATTGGTTGAGGCGCACCATCAAACTTGTGTCGAAGTCTCGAACGAAGGTGCGCCGGACGGTAATTCGCCGACCGGAAGCGGCAGCGAGTTGCTCCATCATCATCACTGCCCGGCCGGCCTGATCGCGGAAGACTCCGCGCTGTCAGAATCGGGTGTACTTGCGCGAGACAGCCATATGTCGCGTGCCTCTGCGGCGCTCGCGTCGCGCGCCACCGCGCCACCAACACAACCTCCAGCCGCCTGATCACTGCTTCGCGCAGGCATTTGCCTGCGCCCACTTGCATTGATCAGGAGAATTTATGTCTAAATCATTGGGCACCCTGCTGTTCGCAGGGATGCTGGCCATGGCAGGTCAACCGGCGTACGCCGAGCCTGTCTCCCTGTCCGATGCGCTTGCGCGCGGACAGGATGTCTCCCCTCGAATTGCCAAAGCCAAAGCCGAGTTGAAGGCGGCCGAAGGCCGCGCCATGCAGGCCGGCGTGCGTCCCAACCCCACCGTGTCCGCCGAGGTCGAAAACTTCAGCGGCACCGGATCCTATCGGACCTTTCGCCAGACCGAAACGACCGTTGCGGTGTCGCAGCCGTTCGAACTCGGCGGTAAAAGAAGGGCTCGTAAGGAGGTTGCGGCTGCCGAACGCGAGTTTGCGCAAATCGCCCTGCGCAGGGCCGAAGCGGACCTTGCCTACGACATCATCGTGTCGCATGCCGAGCTCCGCGCCGCCGAAGATCGCTCTGTTTTGGCGCGAAATGTCCTGACGCGAGCGGTCGAACTGGCGCGGATCGCCGAGACGCTGGTCGACGTCGGGCGCGATCCGCCGCTGACCAAGTTGCGTGCCGACGCTTTGCTTGCCGAGGCGAGGGCGGAAAGCCTGCGGGCCGACGCCCAATTGCTCTCGGCGCGGCAGGGGCTCGCGTTGCTGATCGGCAGCGAAGACTCCGAGCTGTCGGCCGTTGCGCAAAATCTGCCGGTGCCGCCTGCCCTTCCGGCTGATGCGCAGAGCCTCGACGAACGGCTTGCGGCGGCAGAGCGCGATGCGGCCGCGGCACGAGTGCGCCTAGCCCAGGCCGAGGGCGTGCCCGACATCACGGCGTCGGGCGGCGTGCGGAACTTCCGCGAGAGCAAGGACACCGCCTTCATCGTCGGCGTCTCGATCCCGCTGCCGGTGTTCAACCGCAATCGCGGCAACATTTATGCCGCGCGCGCCAATGGCGAAGCGGCCGAAGCGCAACTCGCGCAGACTCGCCTCGATACGCGCTTTTCGCGGCGCGATGCCGAACTGATGCTTTCGGCCGCCACCGAACGGGTGTCTGCCTTGTCGGGGGCCGGCCTGTTCCAGGCGAGCGAAGCCGCGCGGGTCGCCGAGATCGGTTACCAGCAAGGCAAGTTCACGCTCATCGAACTGATCGACGCCCAGGAAGCGCTGACCAGCGCCAACCTCAAACTCATCGAAGCCGAGCTCGATCGCGCCCGCGCCCTTGCGGCGCTGGGCCGCGCGAACGCGCAATAGGGGACTGAACATCATGCAAATATTCGAAAACAAGAATCGCCTCATGGCCGCCGTCGCGGTCGGGGCGCTCGTGCTCGGCGGCGGCGGGATATTGATCGGACGATCGATGACCGCGCCCGAGGCCACCGCACCCGCGGCGGCACCCGCCAAGGAAGAAGAGGAAGGCCATGTCGAAGGTCAGATTCTGATGGACGAGGCGCGCGCCAAGGGCGCGGGCATCGTCACCGAGACGATCCAGGCCGGCGGCCTCGGCTCGGAAATCCTCGCGCAGGGTGTCGTCGCATCGACCCCCGAAGGCGAGGCCGTGCTGACGGCGCGCGCCGACGGGGCGATTACCCGCATCAACCGCCGCCTTGGCGACGAGGTTCGCGCCGGCGAGGCGGTCGCGGTGATGGAAAGCCGCGACGCGGCGGCGATCGCCTCCGAGCGTAGTTCGGCGACGGCGCGCCTTGCGCTTGCGCGCTCGACCTATGCGCGCGAAAAGAAATTGTTCGATGCGCGAATTACGGCGAAGCAGGATCTCGAGGCCGCCGCGGCGGCGCTCGCCGAGGCCGAGTCCGAAGCACGGCGGTCGCAATCGGCTGCCGCCGCTGCAAAGGTATCGGGTGACGGCCGCACGCTGGCGGTGACGAGCCTGATTTCGGGGCGGGTCACCAAGGCCGATGCGAAGCTTGGGAGCTATGTGCTCGCGGGCACCGAATTGTTCCGGGTCTCCGATCCCCGCCGCATCCAGATCAATGCCTCGGTGCTCGCCGCAGACGCGCGGCGGATCAAGCCGGGCGATACCGCGGTCATCGAACTGCTGGGCGGCGAGACCGTGAATGCGGTGGTGCGGTCGGCAACCCCGAGCCTCGACGCGGAAAGCAAGACGGCGACGATTGTCCTCGTCCCCGATGGCATCGGCGGCCTGACGCCCGGCCAGGGGCTGCGTGCGCGGATCAAGCCGCGCGGCGCTGCCGGGTCGAGCCTGATCGCGCTGCCCGAGGAAGCGGTGCAGACCGTCGAGGGCCGCGAGGTCGTGTTCGTCAAGACCCCCAAAGGCTTCCAGGCGACGACGGTGGTTACCGGCAAGCGCGGCGGCGGCCGCATCGAGATCGTCGACGGGGTGAAACCGGGCGCGGTCATCGCGACCAAGGGCGCTTTCCTGCTCAAAGCCGAAATCGGCAAGGGCGAGGCGGAGCATTGAGATGATCGAAAAACTTCTCGACGCGTCGATACGCTTTCGCTGGGGTGTGGTTCTCCTCACCCTCAT
>JAHJHL010000130.1 GCA_018823905.1 Alphaproteobacteria bacterium | reverse complement strand
CGCACCCACCCAAAGAACATCGACGGGTCATGCCGGAGAATGGTTAATAGGGGGTCAATGGGTGGCAAGCAGGCGGGTTATGGGCAGGCTGCCTTGCCAGCCCTGCGGGCTGCCACCTCCCCATCGCAAGTCGATGGGGAGGATATGCAACGTCCGCCAATCACCCCAACCCAGCCCTACATACATCCCCGCGTTCACCACCCATTGACGCCCCGTTAACCATTATCCGGCATGACCCGTCGATGTTCTTTGGGTGGGTGCGCGCATGAAATATGATCCGATCAATCCGGCTGCGCCGGTGCTTGACCAGTCGGTCGCCAGCGACTGCGGCGAACTCGCCGTGGGGTGCAGCGAGGCGGCGGGGCGTATCAAGCGGTCGACCGACCAGATGGACCGCCAGATCGACGAACTCGGCCGACTGGAAGACTTTGTCGTCAGCCTGGAATCCGACCAGCGCCAGATCGCCGATTCGACCGACGAGGCAAAGATATTGTCGGCGCGGGCGTGCGAACAGCTCGATGCTGGGGCCGAGCGCGTCAATTCCGCGGTCACCGAATTTCGGTCGGTCATCGATCTCGTCGCCCGGCTGGGTACGCATGTCACCAATTTCGCCGCGGTGATGGAACAGGTGCAGCAGGTCAGCCAGTCGATCGAACAGATCGCCAAGACGACTAACATGCTCGCACTCAACGCCGCGATCGAGGCCGAACGCGCGGGCGACGCCAGGCGCACCTTTGCCGTCGTCGCCGCCGAAGTGAAAAAGCTGGCGCAAAACACCCGCGGCGCGACCGATGAAATCCGCCGCAGCATCGGCAGCCTGGCCGCCGAGGCGAGCGGACTGGTCACCGAAATCCAGGCCGGGGTCGAGCAGTCGAGCCGCGCCGAAGCACAGTTCGAAACGATCACCGACGCGCTGCACGACGCAACGCACCTCGTCGCGCTGCTCGACGATCAGAGCGACCGCATCGCGCAAAGCTCGGCGATGGTCCACGCCAATGGCGCGAAGGTGCGAGAGGCGGTCGACCGCGTCGTCGGGTCGGTGCGCGACAATCGCTCGACGCTGGAGGACACGCGCACCTCGATCTTGTCGATGGAGCATGTGTCGAACCGCATGTTCAACGCGGTGATCTCGGCGGGGGTCAGCCCGCAGGATTCGGCGGTCGTCGACCTCGCCGCCAAGGTGCGCGACAAATTTGTCGAGATCGCCGAGCAGGCAATCGCGAATGGCGAGCTGACGATGGAGCAATTGTTCGACACCAATTATGTCCGCGTCCCGGGCTCGAACCCGGAACGCTTCCGCACGACGCTCTGCGATTGGGCCGATGCCAATTGGCGGCCGCTGTTCGACGATGTCGTCGCCAACCATCCCGAGGTGAAAATGTCGTCGGCGGGCGACATGAACGGCTTCCTGCCGACACACATCAGCGAATGTTCGCGCGCACCGACCGGCGATGTCGCGCACGACACCGCCTATTGCCGCAACGGTCGCATCCTGTTCGACGAAACCGACAAGGCGGCCAAGCGCAGCAACGCGCCCTTTTTCATGGCGGTCTATCGCCAGGAGGGCGACGGCACCAACTATGTCACGGTGCGCAATTGCTACACGCCGGTGGTGATCAACGGGCGGCGCTGGGGCGATGTAGAAGTGGCGTACCAGCTCTAAGCTTCCGACGGGCCGGTCCACTCCATCCGTTCGTGTCGAGCGAAGTCGAAACACGTCCGGCGCTGTGTTCGCGTGTCTCGACTTCGCTCGACACAAACGGGATGTAGGCGTGGCGGCCGCCTTCAGCTCCCCTGACGGCGCGCCATGAACGCCAGCTTTTCGAACAGCATCACGTCCTGCTCGTTCTTGAGCAATGCACCGTGGAGCGGCGGGATCGCCTTACCGACGTCGCGATTTTGCAGGACTTCGAGCGGCATGTCTTCGTTGAGCAACAGCTTCAGCCAGTCGATCAGCTCGCTGGTCGAAGGCTTTTTCTTGAGCCCCGGGACGTCGCGCACTTCGTAGAAAATATCCATCGCGCGGCTGACCAGCGTCTTCTGGATACCCGGGAAATGGACGTCGACGATCGCCGCCATCGTGTCGCGGTCGGGGAATTTGATATAGTGGAAGAAACAGCGGCGCAGGAACGCGTCGGGCAGTTCTTTTTCGTTGTTCGACGTGATGACGACGATCGGGCGTTCCTTGGCGGTCACCGTCTCGTCGGTCTCGTACACATGGAACGCCATGCGATCGAGTTCCTGAAGCAGATCGTTCGGAAATTCGATGTCGGCCTTGTCGATCTCGTCGATCAGCAACACGGGAAGCTTGGGCGAGGTGAACGCCTCCCACAATTTTCCCTTGCGAATGTAATTGCGGATGTCGTGGACGCGCTCTTCGCCCAGCTGGCCGTCGCGCAGGCGCGCCACCGCGTCATATTCATACAGGCCTTGCTGTGCCTTGGTCGTCGATTTGATGTTCCAGGTGATCAGCGGTGCGTCGAACGCTTTCGCGATTTCCTCGGCCAGCACGGTCTTGCCGGTGCCGGGTTCGCCCTTCACCAGCAGCGGGCGGCGCAGCAGCGTTGCGGCGTTGACCGCGACCTTCAGGTCGTCGGTGGCGATATAGGCGCTGGTTCCATCGAAACGCATGGGCTCGTCTTTCCCTTAACGTGAACGTCAATCAAGGGCGGCATAGCGAGGCGAGGGGAAGGGTGCAAGCCGAAGGCGTCGTCATAATCCTCCCTGTCGCGCAGCGATGGGGAGGGGGACCGTTCGCGAAGCGAATGGTGGAGGGGCCGCGACGCCAGTTCCAT
>JAHJHL010000129.1 GCA_018823905.1 Alphaproteobacteria bacterium | reverse complement strand
ATCTCGGCAAAAGCGATGTCAGTGCGACCCGTCAACAGCTGCTGGATCAGGTTCGCGGTCAGGTCGATTTCGATTTCCAGCCCGACGTTCGGCATATCGGCCTTCAGCCCCGCGACAAAACCGGGCAGACAACTCGCCGCGGCAATCTCTCCGGCACCGATCCGTACCACCCCGCTCGCCTCGCCATAACCGCCGCTGCCCAGCAGCGCATATTGCATGTCGCGGAGCAGCGGATCGCAATCGCGCACCAGCTTGCGCCCCGCCGCGGTGAGCGACATCGTGCGGCCGTCGCGCCGGAACAGCGCCGTCCCCAGGCGCTGCTCCAGCTCGCGCATCCGCGCCGACACCGTCGGCTGGGTCGTGTTCAGCCGCTCGGCTGCGGCCGAAAATGTCCCCAGCCGGTCGATCCAGAGCAGGGTTTCGAGATGATAAAGCGCGACGCGATTGATAGACATTGCCTATGTATAATCACAAATTAGAACAATTAGAATTGATGAATTAAATGCGCCAAGGTCCGCGCGCCATCACAGTCAGGAGAGCCGTCCCATGGGGAAGAAGCAATATCCCACCGCCGCCGCCGCGCTGGAAGGCCTGCTCTTTGACGGCATGCACATTTGCGCCGGGGGCTTTGGCCTGTGCGGCATCCCCGAACGGCTGATCGACGCGATCCGCGATGCGGGGACCAAGGATCTGACGATCGCCAGCAACAATGCCGGGATCGACGGCGAAGGGCTCGGCAAGCTGCTTCGCACGCGGCAGGTCAAAAAGATGATCTCGTCCTATGTCGGCGAGAACAAGGAATTCGAGCGCCAATATCTGGCGGGCGAGCTTGAGGTCGAATTCTGTCCGCAGGGCACGCTCGCCGAACGCTGCCGCGCCGGCGGCGCGGGCATCCCCGGTTTCTACACCAAGACCGGCGTCGGCACCGCGGTCGCCGAGGGCAAGGAGGTCAAGAGCTTCGACGGGCAGGATTATATCCTCGAGCGCGGCATCTTTGCCGACCTCGCGATCATCAAGGGCTGGAAGGCCGACGAGAGCGGCAATTTGATCTTCCGCAAGACCGCGCGCAATTTCAACGCCCCAATGGCGACCGCGGCGAAGATCTGCGTCGCCGAGGTCGAGGAAATCGTTCCGGTCGGCAGCCTCGACCCCGACACCATCCACCTGCCCGGCATCTATGTGAAACGCATGATCATCGGCGCGCCGTATGACAAAAAGATCGAATTCCGCACGACGCGTCCGCGCGAGGCGGCGTGAGTTTCGGGCGCAAGGGCATCGGCCATAAAGGGTCGATCGACGTCAGCGGCATCCCGGCGCTGGCGGGCGGCGAGGAATTTCTGCGGATGTGGAAACAATCCAACGGCAATATCTTGTGCGTCATCGATCCCGCTGCGCTGGGTGCCGACCCGATGCTCTTCGGCCTCGCCATCGTCGATGCCGTCCGCCATGGCGCCAAAGCCTATGCGGCTGCCGTCGAAATCGATGAAGCGCATGCGTTCGACCGGATCATGGAAGGCGTGAACGCCGAACTGGCCAATCCGACCGACCTGCCCCGTCCGCTCGGCCCGCAAGGAACGCATTGATGAAGGCGCAGTTGATCTCGATTGCAGCCCTGCTCCTGGCAGGCTGTGCGACCAATCCCGCGACGGTGGCGACCGCCCCGCCCTCGCCGCCCGTGGCGACACCCGCCGAAGCCGCCAAGCCGCCCGTCGCGCTGCAATATCTTTATGGTTCGGCCGAGGCCGCCATCGCCGTTCGCGCGACCAACGCGCGGATCGCCGATTATGCAGCGGAGCGGATCAAGCAGCGGCCGACCAACAGCGTCATCCTGGCCGCCGATGCGACCATGACCGCGCCGACCTTCGAACCCTGCGGTAACAAGCCCTTTGCTGCGGTCTTCGATGCCGATGAGACGCTGATCTGGAACCTCGGGCCGATGCGCTATTTCGCCGAAAAGGACAGCGCCTTCGATCCCAAAATCTGGGACCAGTGGGAAAAGACCGGCGCGGGCAAGGCGGTCGCGATGCCCGGCACCGTCGAAATGCTGGCGAAGCTGCGCGCTGCAGGGATCACGGTGATCGCCAACACCAATCGCAGCGCCGCCAATGCCAAGGGCAGTGAGGACACGCTGCGCGCCGCGGGGCTCGGCGATTTCAAGCATGGCGAGACCTTGTTCCTGATGGGCGACGACGCCGGGGGGTCGAGCAAGGACATGCGCCGCGCCACCATCGCCGCGAAATATTGCGTCATCATCCTCGCCGGCGATCAGCTCGGCGACTTCAGCCAGCAGTTCAACGTCAGGGATCTGCCCGCCGCAACCCGCACCGCGCTCGCTACCGGCCCCGCCGCCGCGGCGCTGTGGGACAAGGGCTGGTTCCTGTTCCCCAACTCCGTCTATGGCCCTTGGGAAAAGCTGGGCTGGGACGAAACCTTCCCCTCCGACAAAAATTGGGAGCCGAAATAATGCCCTGGACCCGCGACGATATGGCGGCCCGCGCCGCAAAGGAACTGCAGGACGGCTATTACGTCAATCTTGGTATCGGCATCCCGACTCTGGTTGCGAACCACATCCCCGCCGGGATGACGGTGACGCTCCAGTCCGAAAACGGCATGCTCGGCATCGGCCCCTTCCCGTTCGAGGGTGAGGAAGACGCCGACCTGATCAACGCGGGCAAGCAGACGATCAGCGAAGTGCCGAACTCGGCATATTTCAGCTCGTCGGACAGCTTCGCGATGATCCGCGGCGGGCATATCGACCTGACCGTTCTCGGGGCTATGGAAATCGCCGAGAATGGCGACATCGCCAACTGGATGATCCCCGGCAAGATGATCAAAGGCATGGGCGGCGCGATGGATCTGGTCGCCGGGGTCAAGAAAATCATCGTCGTGATGGAGCACAACGCCAAGGACGGCAGCCCGAAATTCATCCCCGAATGCACCTTGCCACTGACCGGTAAGAATGTCGTCGACATGATCATCACCGACCTCGCGGTGTTCCGGCGCGACGATCATGCGAGCCCGTTCAAGCTGATCGAGCTGGCGCCGGGGGTGACGGCGGAAGAGGTCGCCGAAAAAACCACCGCGCATTATATCGCTTGAAATCGATGACGAGCGTCGCCGCCAACCCCGGTTCGACCTGGCTGCTGATCGGCGGCGCGTTGTCGGTCGCGGCGGCTCTGCTCCATATCGCGTGCATTTTTGGCGGCCCCGACTGGTATCGCTTTTTTGGCGCGGGCGAAGGCATGGCACGGGCGGCGGCGCGGGGGGATTGGGCCCCGACGCTGATCACGCTAGCGATCAGCGCGGTGCTGCTGATCTGGGCCGCCTATGCCTTTTCAGGCGCGGGCGCCCTCCCGCGCCTGCCGCTGCTGCGCACCGGGCTGGTGACGATCACCGCCATCTACCTGCTGCGCGGGCTGGTCTTTGTGCCGCTTCATCTGTGGCGGCCGCAGCACACCGACAGCTTCGCGATCTGGTCGTCGCTGATCGTTCTCCTTTATGGGACGGTCTATGCCATCGGTACGATCAAAGCCTGGCGTTATCTGACGGTCTGAGCCGCTCCGGGGGTGACGGCGGGGGAAGCGGCGGCTAAGACGGCGGCAACTATGAGGTCGCAACCCCATCCCGCTTCAATGCCGCGCGTTGTCCTTATCCTGATCGCGATCGTCGCGTTGGGGTTTTCGGGCTGGTTCGGCATTCACGCCTTTGGCGGCAACCAGCCGCTCGCCAGCGTCCCGATCCCGATCATGGCGCCGGAAGACCTCCCCCAAACCCCTGCGCAATGGCGCGGCCGGATCGACTATCGCGCGCTCGACCGGCAGCTGACCGACCTTGCCCAGCGACCCGAAATGGCGGGGCTCGCAGTGGCGGTGGTCGAGGACGGCGAATTGCGTTTCGTGCGCGCTTATGGCGTCTCCGACGTGTCGACCGGCGCGCCGGTCACCGCGCAAACAATGTTTCGCTGGGCGTCGGTCTCCAAAACCACGACCGGCGTGATGGCGGCGGCGCTGGCCAAGGACGGCGCGCTCGATCTTGACCGCCCGCTCGCCGACTGGCGCACATCGCTGCGCCTGCCGCGCGGCGCCGAAGCGCAGGTGACCCTCGACGACCTGCTCGCCCAGCGCACCGGGCTCACCAAAAATGCCTATGACGAGAAACTGGAGGAAGGGCAGAATCCCGCGCTGATCCGCACCGGACTCGCCGCCGCGCCGCTGCAATGCGACCCCGGCACTTGCCACACCTATCAGAATATCGCCTTCGATGCGGCAACCGAGATTTTGACGGCGGCCGCTGACAAGCCC
The DNA here is from genome assembly GCA_018823905.1 of Alphaproteobacteria bacterium. GTDB lineage: Bacteria > Pseudomonadota > Alphaproteobacteria > Sphingomonadales > Sphingomonadaceae > Sphingopyxis. Next base: position 22,177 of record JAHJHL010000129.1, on the reverse strand, counting down.
TTTGCCAACGCCGTCGAAGACCGTTTTTTCCTTCCGCTCGGCATGGTCAGCGCCGGTTTCGGGATGGAACGGCTGACCGGCGCGAAGGATTGGGCGAAACCGCACCGCGGGCATCACACCCTTCCGGTCAAGGAAGCCTATTGGCGCGTCCCCGCTGCGGCCGGGGTCGAAAGCGACATCGTCGATTTCGCCAAATGGATGCAGGCGATGATGGGGTCGCGCCCCGATGTGCTGCCGCAATCGGTGTTGCAGCTCGCCCACCGCCCGCGCGTCGGCACTGCGAAACTCTATGGCGGCACCTTGCGGCAGGCGATGGGCGACGCATCCTATGGCCTCGGTTGGCGCAGCTTTACCTATGGCGGCCACCGGCTCGAAGGCCATTCGGGCGCGGTTTCGGGCTATCGCGCGACGATGATTTTCGAACCGGCGACGCGGACGGGCGTCGTCGCGATGTGGAACAGCGACTGGGGATTCCCCTTCCGCATCCCCTTCACGGTGATCGACAGCTATCACAAGCGCGACGACGCCGGCTGGCTCGACCTCAGCGAGCTGCCGCCCGCGCCGGGCGTCGCCGCGGCGCCCGTCCCGGCTGCGGCAGCGTCAAAAGGCTAAAGCGCGCGACCTGGTTGCGTATCGGACCGCTGCTTGGGTAAAGCGCGCGTGCAGGAGCCAGAGGAGAATCATCGATGCGCGTGCTGCTGACCGGATCATCGGGCTGGCTCGGGCGCTATCTTGCTCCGTTGCTCAGCCAGAGTGGGCATGACGTTACCGGCATCGATGTCGTACCCGGCGCCCACACGCAGGTGATCGGCACCGTCGCCGATCGCGCGCTCATCGACCGCACAATGGCCGAGCATGGCATCGAGGCGATCATCCACAGCGGCGCCCTGCACAAACCCGACATCGTCCGTTATCCGCGGCAAGCCTTTGTCGATGTCAACGTCAGCGGCACGCTGAACCTGATCGAGGCGGCGGTTGCGGCGGGCAATGACCGCTTCCTGTTCACCTCGACCACCTCACTGATGGTGCGCGCCGACGTCCGGGCCGGCGCGGGCGATACCGGCGCCTGGTGGTTGGACGAGGATTTCGGTCCGCTGGAACCGCGCAACATCTATGGCATCACCAAGCTCGCCGCCGAGCAGGCGTGCCGCCTCGTCCACCGCGAGCATGGCATCAACGTGGCGATCCTGCGCACGGGACGCTTCTTTCCCGAGGATGACGACACCCATGCGGTGCCGAGCGGGCCGAACCTCAAGGCGAACGAGATGCTCCACCGCCGTCTCACCGTCGAGGATGCTGCGGCCGCCCATCTCGCGGCGCTGGAGGCGGCGCCGAGGATCGGCTGCGACACCTTCATCCTCTCGGCGCCGCCGCCGTTCGCGCGCGACGATGCCGAGGAGCTTGCCCGCGACGCCCGCGCGGTCATCGCGCGCACCCACCCCGATGCCGACGAGCTCTATGCCGCGGCGGGCTGGGTACTCCCCGAAACGATCGACCGCGTTTACGACCCATCGCGCGCCGAGCGCCGCTTCGGCTGGCGCGCCCGCAGCGACTTCGCGAGCGTGCTGGCGGCGCTGCGCGAGGGCAGCGCGCTGCCCTTCGCGCATGACCCCGCCTATACCTCCCCCATCGTCGCACAGGAGCGCGAAGCATGTACGAGCTGATCACCGCCAACCGCAATTATTCGAGTTGGTCGCTGCGTCCGTGGGTGCTCATGACCGCGCTCGGCATCGCGTTTCGCGATCGCATCGAACCCTTTACCAAGCCCGCCAACTACGACGATTTCCGCAGCTTCTCGCCGACCGGGCAGGTACCCGCGCTGCTCCACGAAGGGCGCACCATCTATGATTCGCTCGGCATCACCCTCTATCTCGCCGACCGACACGAGGGCGTGTGGCCGACCGACCCCGACGCGCGCGCCTGGGCGCAGTGCGCGGCATCCGAGATGCACAGCGGCTTTGCGGCGCTGCGCAACGATTGCACGATGAATGTCGGGGTGCGCGTGACGCCGAAGCCGATGTCGGACGCGCTCAAATCCAATGTCGCGCGGATCCGCGAATTGTTCGAGGAGGGGCTGGCGAAATTTGACGGTCCGTGGCTTGCGGGCAGCGAATTCACCGCAGTCGACGCCTTCTTCGCCCCCGTCGCCTTCCGCATCCGCACCTATGGCCTCGACGTCGGCGGCGGGCAAGCGTGGGTCGACCATATCCTCGCTCACCCCGCGATGCTCAAGTGGGAACGGCAAGCGCTTGCCGAGAGTTGGCGCGAGGCGGGGCATGAGGAAGAGTTGATGGCAGCCGGGGCGATTACGGCGGATTACCGATATGGCTGAACCTACGATGGATATCCCCACAGCGACACGTCTGGCCCAAGAGGGCGGTCTCGCGCTCCAGCGCGGCGATGCGGCAGCTGCACGCGCCGCGTTGCAATCGGTCGCCGATGCCGGGCTGGCGAACGCCCAGATCTGGTTGATGCTGGGCGAAGCCTGTTTCCAGCTGGGCGATCGCAAACAGTTGGCGACGGCAGCTGACGCCCTGCTCGCGCTCGACAACAAAGTCGTCCGCGCGATGATATGGAAAGGCGGGTGTCTGCGCGATTCCGGCGACCTCCCGGCTGCGGCGAGTTGGTATGGCAAAGCACTGCGCCAGGCGGGGCTCGTCGACAGGCTTCCGGCGTCGCTCGTTCCGTTGATCCGCGAGGCGGAAACTGCCGCCGCCGAAATCGATGCCGAGTTCGGCGCGGCGCTGGAGGCAGGGCTGACCGCGCGAGGATTGCCCCCCGAACAGCGCAGCCCAGCCTTTCGCCGCGCCATCGCAATAATGCGCGGCGAAGAAACCGCCGAACTGGAAATGCAACGCCCGTCGAGCTTTTATTTTCCGGGACTGCCGCAACGCCGCTTTTTCGAACGTGACGCATTCGACTGGGTTTCCACGGTCGAAGCAGCCACTAACGCAATTCGCGCTGAGCTGCGCGCTGCGCTGGCCGACCCGGACCTGTTCAAGCCCTATCTCACGCACACGCACAACCGGCCACGCGTCGAATTTGGCGACATGCACGACAATCCCTCTTGGTCAGCGTTGCACCTCATCGACAAGGGCGTCCCGGTTCCGGCACTGATCGCACGTTTTCCTGAGACGCTGGCTGCGCTCGAACAGGTTCCGCAATGCCGAATTTCGGTGCGCTCGCCGTCGATCATGTTTTCGCTGCTGCAACCGGGCGCCCATATCGCGCCGCATCATGGCATGATCAACGGACGGTTGATCTGTCATTTGCCGCTGATCGTACCCGGCGATGGTGCGCTGACTGTCGGGGGCGAGGCACGACCCTGGGAAGAAGGCAAGCTGTTGATCTTTGACGATTCAATCGAACATGAAGCGATCAACCATGCTGATCGCGACCGCATCGTGCTTATTTTCGACGTCTGGCACCCCGAACTCAGCGACGCCGATCGCCGCGGTATCACGGCGCTGTTCGAGACCGTCGATACCTTTGGCTAGTCGGCCAGCGCCTCGCGCACCACCGCCACCCCTGCTTCGCGCTGCACCTTGAGCTCCGCCTTCAGTTTCGCCGGGTCGCGCGCAAAGACGAAGCCAAAACTGACCCCGCCTTCCTTGCCGATCGTCGCATGATGCAGCTTGTGCGCCTGCACCAGCCGCTTGGCATAGCCGCGCCGCGGCACCCAGCGGAAATAGCGCTGATGGACCAGCCCGTCGTGGACGACGGTGTAGATGATGCCATAGAACAACACCCCCAGCCCGATCCACGTCCCCGGTTTCCATGCCGACGATCCCATGATCATCGGGCTGCCGGCGGCGAACATCGAAATGCTCAGCGCCGCGCCGAACAGCCCGAACAAGTCGTTCTTTTCCAGTATCTTGTCGTGCGGCTCATGATGGTCGCGGTGCCATGCCCAGCCGAAGCCGTGCATGATATATTTGTGGCTCGCCCAGGCGACGAATTCCATCGCGATGACGGTGGCGAGGATGAGTGCGAGGATGGCGAGCGTGGTCATGAGAGCATTATAGACTATCTCGTCGCCCCTGCGAAGGCAGGGGCCGCTTTCGGTTTACGCGGCCACGCTGCGCAAGGCCGACTACGGCCCCTGCCTTCGCAGGGGCGACGACGCTCAACGACCGAAAATTGCGTTTTGGATCGCCACTCGCTTGCATTGTTATCCTACAGGCTTAAGTGAACCGCATGACTCGCCCCCGCACCCTGTATGAAAAAATCTGGGACGCGCATGTTGTCGAACAGCGCCCCGACGGGACCTGCCTGATCTTCATCGACCGCCACCTTGTCCATGAAGTGACCAGCCCGCAGGCGTTCGCCGGGCTTCGCGCGAACGGGCGCACGGTGCGCCGTCCCGACCTGACGCTGGCGGTGCCCGACCACAACCTGCCGACCACGGCGCGCAAGGATGCGGCGGGCAACCGGCTGCCGATCGTCGATATGGAAAGTGCGGCGCAGCTCGCCGCGCTCGAAACCAATGCCCCCGAATTCGGGATCCGCTACATCGACGCCACCGCCGCCGAACAGGGCATCGTCCATGTCGTCGGCCCCGAGCAGGGTTTCTCGCTGCCCGGCACCACCATCGTCTGCGGCGACAGCCACACTGCGTGCCACGGCGGCATCGGCGCGCTGGCCTTCGGCATCGGCACCAGCGAGGTCGAGCATGTGCTCGCGACCCAGACCTTGCTGCTCCAGCCCACCAAGACGATGGAAGTGCGCGTCGAGGGTGCGGTCGGCCCCGGCGTCACCGCGAAGGACATCATTCTCCACATCACCGGCACCATCGGCGCCGCGGGCGGCACCGGCCATGTCATCGAATATACCGGCAGTGCGATCCGCGCCTTGTCGGTCGAGGGCCGCCTGACCGTCAGCAACATGGCGATCGAGGGTGGCGCGCGCGCCGGGCTGATCGCGCCCGATGCAACGACCTTCGCTTATCTGAAGGGCCGCCCCTATGCGCCGAAGGGCGCCGACTGGGACGCCGCGGTCGCTTACTGGACCAGCCTCGCGACCGATCCGGGCGCGACTTACGACAAGACCGTCATCATCGACGCCGCCGACATCGCGCCTAGCGTGACGTGGGGCACCAGCCCCGAGGATGTCGTGCCGATCACTGGGCTAGTTCCCGCGCCGGGCAGCTTTGCCGATCCCTCGAAACAGGCCGCGGCGGCCAAATCGCTCGCTTACATGGGCCTCGAACCCGGCACACGGATGCAGGATGTCGCCATCGAGAATATCTTTATCGGCAGCTGCACCAACAGCCGCATCGAAGATCTGCGCGCCGCCGCCGCGGTGCTGAAAGGTCGCCATAAGGCCGACACCGTCAAATGGGCGATCGTCGTCCCCGGATCGGGGCTGGTGAAGGCGCAGGCCGAGGCCGAGGGGCTCGACCGCATCTTCACCGACGCGGGTTTGGAATGGCGCGAACCGGGTTGTTCGGCGTGCCTCGGCATGAACCCCGACAAGGTGCCTGCGGGCGAACGCTGCGCCAGCACCAGCAACCGCAATTTCGTCGGCCGTCAGGGGCCGGGCAGCCGCACCCACCTCGTGTCGCCCGCGATGGCAGCAGCGGCGGCAGTGACCGGGCGGCTCACCGATGTGCGGGAATTGATCGATTGAGCGCGCAACAGAGGGAGCCAAGAGCATGATCTGGAAAGCTATCGCAGCGGCCGCAGCGGCGCTGGCCCTCGCCACCCCCACGCTGGCGCAGGACAAACCTGCGGCGGCAAAGGTCAGCCTGACCCGGCTCGATTGCGGCACGGTGCGGGTGAATCGGCTCAACGCCTTTTCGGACACCGAGGCCTATCCGGGGCAGAGCCGTGACCTGACCGTCGGTTGTTATCTCATCCACCACGGCGACCAGCTGATGCTGTGGGATCTCGGCTTGCCCAGCGCGCTCAAAGGTGCGGCATTCAGTGCCAGTGGCGATATGTCCGCCTCGGTCAGCCGCACGCTCGTCGAACAGCTCGCCGAACTCGGCCTCAAGCCTGAGGATATCGATGTCGTCGGGGTGAGCCACTTTCATTTCGACCACATCGCCCAGCTGCCCGATTTCCCCGCCGCAAAGCTCTATATCGGCAAGAGCGACTGGGACGTGCTCACGCAGAGCCCCCCGCCCGCGTTTGTCGATCCGGCTCCGTTCAAGCATTGGATCAGCGGCGGCGGCAAAGTCGAGCCAGTCGCGCGCGACCAGGATATTTTCGGCGACGGCAGCGTCGTGATGCTCGACATGCCCGGCCATACCCCGGGTCACCACAGCTTGCTGGTAAAGCTGGCGGGAACGGGGCCGGTGCTGCTGACCGGCGATCAGGCGCATTTTCAGGAAAATTACGACAGCGAAGGGGTGCCGACCTTCAACACCAACCGCGCCGACACGCTCGCGTCTTTCGGCCGCTTCAAAGCGCTGGCGAAAAATCTGAAGGCGACGGTGATCATCCAGCACGAACCGCGCGATGTCGGCAAACTGCCCGCTTTCCCCAAGGCCGCCGAATAGCATGACGCCGATCGAAAAAGTCGAGGGCCGCGCCATCCCGTTCGGGCTGAAGAATGTCGACACCGACGTCATCATCCCGGCAAAATGGCTTAAGACGATCAGTCGCGAGGGGCTGGGCAAGGGCGCGTTCGAAACGCTGCGCGCCGATCCCGACAATCTGTTCGACCAGCCCGAATATCGGCAAGCGCCGATCCTGATCGCGGGCGACAATTTCGGCTGCGGGTCGAGCCGCGAGCATGCCGCATGGGCGCTCGGCGACCTCGGCATCCGCGTCGTGATCGCGCCCAGCTATTCGGATATCTTCTCGGGCAATGCGGTCAAGAATGGCATTCTGCCCGTCGTACTGCCGCAGGCGGCTATCGACCGGTTGATGGAAGTTGCAACGACCGATCCGATCCATGTCGACCTCGACACCCAGACGGTGACGACGCCGTTTCAGGACCGCTTCACCTTTGAAATCGACCCGTTCCGCAAAATGTGCCTGCTGAACGGCCTCGACGAAATTTCACTCACCGAAAAAAGCGAGGCGGCGATCGCTGCACATGAGAAAAAGATTGCGTCGGACCAGCCGTGGCTGATCCCCGCGACACTATGAGGAGAAGATGATGAAGGCTCTCTTGTCGACCGCCACCGGCGGCCCCGAAACGCTGGTTCTTGGCGAGCTGCCGCGCCCGTCCGCTGGCGCGGGCCAGATCGTCATCGACGTCAAGGCCTGCGCGGTGAATTTCCCCGACACCTTGATCATCGAGGACAAATATCAGTTCAAACCCGCGCGCCCCTTTGCGCCCGGCGGTGAGGTCGCGGGCCTGGTGGCCGAAATCGGCGACGGCGTGACCGGGTTCAAGGTCGGCGACCGTGTCATCGCGGGCTGCGGCAATGGCGGCATGTCCGAAGCCGTCGCGGTCGGCGTTCACAATGTCTATCATCTGCCCGAAGGCCATGACTTCGCCGAGGGTGCCTCGCTGCTGATGACCTATGGCACCAGCATCCACGCGCTCGTCGATCGCGGACATATCCAGGAAGGCGAGACTTTGCTCGTCCTCGGCGCCTCGGGCGGGGTCGGCATCGCCGCGGTGGAACTTGGCAAGGCATTCGGCGCGCGCGTCGTTGCGGGCGTCTCGAGCGAAGAAAAGGCCGAAATCGCACGCCAGGCGGGTGCCGATGAGGTGGTGATCTATGGCCGCCAGCCGTTCGACAAGGATCAATCCAAGGCGCTCGCGAACATCTTCAAGGAAGCGGTTGGACCGGGCGGCGCCAATGTCATTTATGACGCGGTCGGGGGCGATTATGCCGAGCCCGCGCTGCGCTCGATCGCATGGGAAGGCCGCTATCTTGTCGTCGGCTTCCCCGCCGGCATTCCGCGCCTGCCGCTCAACCTGACCTTGCTCAAAAGCTGCGACGTCGCGGGCGTGTTCTGGGGTGCCTTTGTCGCGCGCGAGCCCGAGCGCAACCGCGCGCATGTCGCGCGCCTGTTCCAGCTGTGGGAACAGGGCAAGATCAAGCCGCGCGTCACCGGCACCTACGCCCTCGCCGATGGCGGCCAGGCGATTGCCAAGCTTGGCGACCGCAGCGCGGTCGGCAAGCTGGTCATCACGATCTGAAATATCGGCCCGATCCCGCCCTGACGGCGGCGCTGCGCGACCTCGCGGCACCGACCGGACGGCTGGAAGTGCGCGTGACGCCCGGCGCCGGGCGAGACGATGTCACGATCGACGGCACCACCGTGCGACTGCGCGTCACCGCGCCGCCCGCCGACGGCGCGGCGAACGAAGCTATGCTCGCTTTGCTCGCCGCCGCTCTGGGCCGTCCGCGCCGCGACCTCACCCTGCTGCGCGGCGCCGCGGCACGGATCAAACTCATCGCGATCGCGCCCGATTGATTTGCCTCCAGTTAACGCTTTCGCAGGGGCTATGCTTTATCACCAATGGCAGGACTATCTGGGTCAGGGTGCAACCATGGCGACTCGCCGCGCAAAGGCTGATGAAAGTAACGCGAGTATCGCGAATATTTCGCGCACCCGCCGCGCGCAGCTCGTCGCCGAGTTCGAGGGCGAACTCGGCATCGACTACAAAGCGCGCGCCGCCGCTGCCGAGGCCGAACGCCGTTGGATTGCGCGCAAGACCTTCATTGTGTGGACGATCGCGCTGATCTTTTTCGCGATCGCGTGCCAGAAATTGTGGATCATGGGCCAGGATGTCGACAAGCCGTTCTCCGACCTCAATCCGATCGACAGCATCTTCGGCGAGTAGCCGCGCTGCAACCGGTTCTCTGCAACTATCAGCGGTTAAAAGTGTCGCGACTAAGCGTCGCTGAAACGAATAGTGCAGATAAAGCGGCCATTCTTCCCGAGCCGATGAAGAGCGTCACGCCAACTCGACATGAATCCGGTCGTTACAGGATCAATCAGCCGTTGGCGCCGGATAGCGGACAAATTTTCGAAAACGTTCGGGAACGGCACTCTTTCCGAGCGATTCTATTGAAAAAATGTCAGGTGGCACATCGACGGTGAAGCTCACGGCGCGGCTCACCAATCGCAAGCTCCCGTCCCGATCGGAAATCGTAGCGCCGAGCAGCACCCCATTCGCGTCCACGTCATAGGTCCGGATATTGTCCGCATCGACGACGATCAAATGAGTGGCAGGCCCGAAACGGGTGTCCCGTTTGCCTGCGATACGCGCCGACTGAATGACCGAATTGGCCTGGACCCCGCAAGCGGCGCGCGCGACAGCGGCGCCCGTAACCATCTTGGCGCTCCCCATTTGAACATAGGTGCCGGTCATCGTCGCGCAATCGGCGACTATTCGATCGCGAGGTGTTTCAACGCGGTGATGGACACCGTCATGAAACTCAGCACTCCATTCCTCGGTGACCGTCCCCGTCCCGGCGCGTAACCCGATTCCAGGTCACAAGCGAATAGGTCGCCCGCGTCTCGCGCGTGAGGTCGATCAGCATGCGCGCCTCTTCCGAGATCGGTGCTTCCAACGCACCCCCCGCAACGCTGGTCGCAGCGAACAACGCCAGGCTCGTCGCCGCTGTCCGGATCAATAAACCCGCGCCTTTGGCTTGATATACTCCACGTCGTCCGACAACGTATATTCGTGGACCGGGCGGTAATCGAGGCGGACGCCGCCGCCCTTGCCGCCCCAGCCGTCGAACCATGCGACGGTGTGCTTCATCCAGTTCGCATCGTCGCGGTTCGGGAAATCCTCGTGCGCATGGGCGCCGCGGCTTTCCTTGCGGTTGTATGCCGAGTGCATCGTCACCGTCGCCTGACTGATCAGATTGTCGAGCTCAAGCGTTTCGACCAGATCGGTGTTCCAGATCAGGCTGCGGTCGGTAACCCCGACATCGTTCATCCGCTGATAGGTCTTGGTCAGCTTTTCCTTGCCCTCGGCCATCAGCTCGTCGGTGCGGAACACCGCGGCGTGCGCCGACATGGCGCGCTGCATCTCGGTGCGGATTTCGGCGGTGGGCGACCCGCCCTTGGCGTAGCGGAAATGGTCGAGGCGGCCGAGCGCCAGATCGGCGCTGTCGGTCGGCAGCGGCTGCTGCGCCGCGCCCGGCTTGATGATGTCGCGGAGGCGATGCCCGGTGGCGCGGCCAAAAACGACCAAGTCGATCAGGCTGTTCGAGCCGAGACGGTTCGCGCCATGCACCGACACGCAGGCCGCTTCGCCGACTGCGAACAGGCCGGGGACGACGGTGTCGGGGCCATCCTTGCCCAGCGTCACGACTTCGCCATGATAGTTACACGGAATGCCGCCCATATTATAGTGGACGGTCGGCACGACTGGCAGCGGCTGGCGCGTCAGGTCGACGCCTGCGAACACCTTGCCGCTTTCGGTGATCCCGGGCAGCCGCTCGGCGAGCACCGCGGGGTCGATATGGTCGAGGTGCAGGAAGATATGATCCTTGTGCGGGCCGACACCGCGACCTTCGCGGATTTCGAGCGCCATCGAGCGCGACACGACGTCGCGCGACGCCAGATCCTTCGCCGACGGGGCATAGCGTTCCATGAACCGCTCGCCCTCGGAGTTGGTGAGGTAACCGCCCTCGCCGCGCGCGCCTTCGGTAATCAGCACCCCGGCGCCGTAGATGCCGGTCGGGTGGAACTGGACGAACTCCATATCCTGCAAAGGCAGGCCGGCGCGCAGCACCATGCCACCGCCATCGCCGGTGCAGGTGTGCGCCGAGGTCGCGGTGAAATAGCTGCGGCCATAGCCGCCGGTCGCGAGAACGACGGCTTGGCTGCGGAAGCGGTGGATGCTGCCATCGTCCATGCACAAAGCAATGACGCCGCGGCAAACCTTGCCGTCGGGGCCGTCTTCCATGATCAGATCGAGCGCGAAATATTCGACGAAGAAGTCGGCGTCATATTTCAGCGACTGCTGATACAGCGCATGGAGCATCGCGTGGCCGGTGCGGTCGGCGGCGGCGGCGGTGCGCTGGACCGGCGGACCTTCGCCCATATTCTGCATATGGCCGCCGAACGGACGCTGATAGATCGTGCCATCGGCGTTGCGCGAAAAGGGCACCCCAGCGTGCTCAAGTTCATATACCGCCTGCGGCGCTTCGCGGACCATATATTCGATCGCGTCCTGATCGCCGAGCCAGTCGGAACCCTTAACCGTGTCGTACATGTGCCACGTCCAGTGGTCGGGCGAGTTGTTGCCGAGCGAGGCGGCGATGCCGCCCTGTGCCGCGACGGTGTGGCTGCGCGTCGGGAACACTTTGGTGATGCACGCGGTCTTGAGTCCGGCTTCGGCCGAGCCCATCGTGGCGCGCAGGCCCGATCCCCCGGCGCCGACGACGACGGTGTCATAGATATGGTCGATGATCTTGTAAGCGTCGGTCATGTCACATGCCCCCCGGGCCGGCCACGACGGGTGCCAGCGCAATTCGGGCGATCGTAAAGATCCCGTAGGCGGCGCCGCCGATGGCGTAGAAATTGAGCAGAACGAGCGCGAGCAGACGTATCGGTCCGTGGACATAATCCTCGATCAGCACCGTGAGGCCGAGCCGCAGGTGCCAGAAGACGCTGACGACCATCAGGATCAGCGCGAGCGCGACCATGGGGTTCGACGCCCAGCGCAGCACCGCGGCATGATCGCCCAGCGGCAGCCGGATCAGCGAGACGAAGAGGAAACCGACAAGCAGGATATTGCCGAGCGCGGTCAGCCTTTGTTGCAGCCAATGCTGCGAGCCATGCCCCGACGAGCCAAGGCCGCGGACTTTGCCGAGATGCGAACCGTCGCCCATCAGAGTGCTCCCGCCATGATGTAAAGCCAGGTCGCGGCGGTCGCGAACACACCCGCGGCGATCACGACGGTCGACCACAGCTTGTTAGTCTTGAGCTCATAGCCCGCGCCAGTGTCGAGCACGAGGTGACGCAGCCCCGAAAACAGATGCTGGAAAAACGCCCAGGTCAGCCCGATCAGCACGACTTTGCCGAGGATGTTGGTGATCTGGTGAAACAGGCTGATCTCCGGGCTGGGGTCGTGCCAGATGCACGCGACAAACGCCGCATAAGCGTCCGGCCCTGCCGCAATCGCGCCGAGCCACCACAGGAACAGGCAAGCGCCGACAATCGCCAGCCCGTCGCCGCTGGCGCGATGAAGGATCGAGACCGCCATCGCGGGGCCCCATTTATACACCTGCAAATGCGGCGCGCGCGGGCGCGTATTTGGTTCGTTGCCAGCCATATCAGCCCCGTTTCTGACTCTCTTCGGTCGATGGGCGCCGGTTTAGCGTCATGGCGGCGATATGCAATTGCTTAGCGGGCATGGGCGGGAAGAAATCGGGCAGCGTTCGCCACCCCCAAGGCAGTCGTTCTCACTTCGGGCGTCAAGCCACTCCGTGATACCACCACACCCCGCCGCGATCTTCGCGCCGGATCCGGCCTTCCACTTCCAGCCGCTTCAGATGCGCCAGCGCCTCACCGGTCGCCAGCCCCTGATTATGCTCGCCGATCGGGCGGTTGAACAGCAGCGGGAAACTATCGACCGCGCGCATCGGCGCCTTTGCCGCCGCTTCGGCCAGATTGTAGAGCCGCATGCGATGCTCGTCGCGCAGCGCCATCAGGCGGACATGCAGCCCCTTGAACGGCTCGCCATGCGCGGGACAGACGGTGACGTCGGCAGGCACGGTGGCAAGCAATTTGTCGATCGACGCCAGCCATTCGCCGAGCGGGTCGGCGTCGGGTTCGGTGATGTTGACCGACACGTTCGAACTGATCCGCGGCAGCACCTGGTCGCCCGACACCAGCACGCCCTCGCGCTCGTTCCACAGGCACGCATGTTCGGGGCTATGCCCCGACCCCACCACGACGCGCCACTGATGCGCGCCGAAGTCGATCCGGTCTCCGTCGCGCATCCGCACGTAACTGCGCGGCAGGGTAAAGATCATCCGCTGGAACATGTTCCAGCCGCGCGACCGCTGCGCCTCGATCGCCGCGTCGGCCCAGCCCGCAGCGCGCGATTGCGCCAGCACCTCGTCGGGGGCTGTTTCGGATGAATCGGCGACGATCGCCCGCGCGGTCAGCATCTCGCCGCGCGTCATCCACAGCTTGACGCCCTGTTTCTTCGCGATCCAGCCGGCCAGCCCGATATGATCGGGATGGAGGTGCGTACCGATGACGCGCGTGATCCGCTTGTCTTTCAGCGCCCCGGCGTAAAGCGCCTTCCACGCGTCCGAACACATGGTCAGGCAGATGCCGGTATCGACGACGGCGACGCCATCATCGCCATCGGCGGCGTCGTCGAGCAGCCAGCTGTTGATATGGCCGAGCGACCCCGGCATCGGGATGCGCGCCCAGCTGATTCCCGGCGCAATGCGGATCGTCTCGCCCACGCCGGGCGCGGCCTCGCCCCACGGATAGGTCAGCCCCGCATGGCTGGTCGATGTAAAGCTGTCGTCCTGGGTCAGCGAGGCGTCCGGCGAGCCGCTGGCCGCCGGAATATTGTCGTCATCCTGTCCCGATGCCACGCGTCAGTCTGCCGCCGCGTCGCTTGCAGTTTCGGCCGCTTCTTCGGCGGCACGCGCTTCGTTCGCGGCGGTGCGTTCGGCGCGCAGCTCTTCGAGCAGCGCTTCGCGGTCGCCTTCGAACCGGTTGTCGGTCGGCGCTTCGATCCCGGCCTTTTTCGCCGCCTTGGCAACCAGCGCGTCGAGTTCGCGCTGCGAGCACAGGCCCAGCGTCACCGGATCCTTGGCGACGATATTGGCGCTGTTCCAATGGCTGCGGTCGCGGATCGCGCCGATCGTGTTGCGGGTGGTGCCGATCAGCTTGCCGATCGCGCCGTCGGACACTTCGGGGTGGTTCTTCAGGATCCAGGCGATGCCGTCGGGTTTATCCTGGCGCTTGCTGACCGGGGTGTAGCGCGGGCCGCGGGTGCGACGGATCGTGTCCTGCGCCTGCTTGCTCATCTTGAGCTTGTAATTGGGGTCGTCCTGACCCTTTTCGATTTCTTCCATCGACAGTTCATGCGCGCGGACGGGGTCGCGACCGGTATATTTGGTCGCGGCGGTCTCGTCGGCGATCGCCTGCACTTCCAGGATGTGGATGCCGCAATATTCGGCGATCTGGATAAAGGTCAGACCGGTGTTGTCGACCAGCCAGGCGGCGGTCGCATGCGGCATCAGCGGGGTGGCGTCGGCAGTGGCCATGGCGATTTTCTCCAAGCGGAAATAATAAGGGCCGCCCCTCGCGGGGCGGCCAGACATTGGACGCGGCTGTAAACCCTGCTGCGCGCTAGGGCAAGAGGCGGAATCTCAGCCGCGCGTCACCGGGAAGCCCGTCCTGAAACCATCCGGCTAGGGACCGCATTGCCACAGCCCGGCGATGACCCGCCGCGCGCCGTCGGCCCGGTTCAGCGTCAGCGTCGCAGGACGCGGCGGCGATTCGCCGCCGCCTTGCGCCGCGCCGGTCAGCGCCACGCGAAGCTGCAGACCTTCGGAGTAAAAATTCGCGCCATCGACCATCGCGTCATAGCCGCCGGTCACGGCGATAGATGCGATGGTGTCGCCCACCTTGACGATCCCGCGCGCCGGGTCCTGCGACGCAACATTGCCCTTTGCGATCAGGATCGGCGGCGTCGCGGCATCCGCTACAAAGTTGCACCCCAACTCGCCATCCAGCCTGGCGCCGGCCAGATCGGCTTCGCCAAGCGCCGCCAGTTCGATGGGCGTTCCGTCGCCGCCGCGCGTCGGCTCGTCCGCTGGTTTGATGGCCGGTGGGCCGGTATCGACCATTGCCTCGCCGCTCCCGCCCGACGTCTTCGTCGACGTATCATTGTCTGACGGCGATGAACAGGCGGCCAGCGCCAGCACCATGGCGCTAGCGGGAACGAATAGCGCCCGCATGGTATTCGGCAAATTCATGTGAAAGGTCATCCTTATGGTCAGCTTGTCTTGCTAACCGCCGAAGCGATCGTTCGTTCCGCCGATCACGCCGCCGCCTACCCGATCTTGCCGAGGTGTGCCGCATGCGTCCAGCGTACCGGTACCGCAGCGACGTTGCTGTCAAATTTGTACAAAGCTACCTCATGGGTTGTTGACCCTCATGGTACAGCTGTGAAACACTTACCGGACAGGCATGCTTCAGGAGCGAAAGATCATGAAACCTACTATGTCGGGCGCAGCGATGTTTGGTGGGATCGCGCTGGCGCTGAGCGCAGCCAACGCCTCGGCGACCGATGTCGCGGATGTCGAGCGCCCCAATGCGCCAGACATGTCGCTGGCAGAAATCCGGGCGTTTAACGCGAAATTGCCCAAAGATCACCGCTATTTCATCGTCTGTAAACGCGAGGGGGTCACCGGCTCGTTGGCAAAAGCGATCCGGGTATGCCAGACGCGCGAGGATATTGAGCGTCTCGCCCGCGATGCCCAGAACGGAACCCGCGAAATTATGGACCGCGCACGGGTATCACCTGGCTGTCCCGGCGACATCTGCCCCGGCTAATATAATCTTCCCGACATGCTCCCCGGCCTGCATCCGCGCATGCGCGGCGCTGGCGTCGGCGAGCGGGAAGATTTGGTCCATCGCGGGTTTCCAACCGCCTTCGGCCAGTCGCGGCCACACGGTGCGATGAATCTCATCGGCGAGCGCGGCCTTGAAGTCGGCGCTCCGCGCGCGCAGCGTCGATCCGGTCATCGTCAACCGCCGCCGCATGACTTGCGAGATGTCGATCTCGACCTTCGCGCCGCGCTGGAACGCGATGGTGACATGGCGGCCGTCGTCGGCAAGGCACTCCAGGTTGCGCGGCACATAATCGCCGCCCACCATGTCGAACACCGCGTTGACGCCCTTGCCCCCGGTAAACGCCTTGACCGCCTCGACATAATCTTCGCTCGAATAATCGACGGCCAGATCGGCGCCGAGGGCCAGTGCCGCGGCGCATTTGTCGGCGCTGCCGCAGGTCACGATGATCTTGATGTCGAACAGTTTGCAGAGGCCAATCGCGGTCGTGCCGATGCCGCTGGTGCCGCCGTGGACCAGCACCGTCTCGCCGTCCTTCACCCACGCGCGCTCGAACAGATTGTGCCACACGGTGAATATCGTTTCGGGCAGCGCCGCCGCCTCGACCATCGAAAAGCCCTTAGGCACCGGCAGACAGCTGCCCACCGGCGCGGTGCAATATTCGGCATAGCCGCCGCCCGCGACCAGCGCACACATCGCCTGCCCCAGCAATTCGGGATCGCCCCCGGGGCCAACCGCGACAATCGTCCCCGCGATCTCCAGCCCCGGCAGGTCGGAAGCCCCCGGCGGCGGCGGATAAAAGCCCATGCGTTGCAGCACGTCGGGACGATTGACCCCCGCGGCGGCAACGCGGATCAGCACCTCGCCCGGCCCCGGCTGCGGCACCGGGCGCTGCTCGGGCACCAGGACTTCGGGTCCGCCGGGCGCACTGATGGCGATCGCGGTCATGCTCGCTGGCAGGCTGGTCACGTTGAATTTCCCCACTTTTTACTTCGCCCTACGGCCACCTTATTGACAGCGCAGCGCACCGGGTCAACAGTCGCGAGGCTGTTCAGGAGGAACCGCCATGGACGACGACGACCTTCCCCGCCGCCGCGACGATGTGCTCGCGGCACTGACCCGGCAACCGCTCGATCCGCTGTCGGTGAGCGAACTCGATGACCGTATCGCGACGCTCGAGGCCGAAATCGAGCGCGTGAAGGCGCATCGGGCCGCCGCAACGAGTCACAAGGCGATCGCCGACGCCCTGTTCAAAAAGGGGTAGGCGTTCCCCTTCCCCCTTGATGGGGGAAGGATACGCAGCCTTGGCGCGAAGCGCTTAGGCGGAGTTGGATGGGGGTGCGGGCGCGTCCATGCTCTGTCGCTCCGGGACGAGAGCGCACCCCCACCGCTGCGACTAGGCAGCAAGCTGCCAAGTCTCGCTGCCTCCCCCACCAAGGGGGAGGGAATGCAATCGCCTACTCTGCCTCGGTGCTCAGCCCGAGCTCGGGAATACCGATCGAACGCCGCCCGCCGAAATCCGAACGCACCACGATCGCGCCCTGCTTTTCCATATATTCGACCAGCCGCCGGATGCGCCCCGGCGAATGGCTGCCATAGGCGCGGCCCAGCACGTCGTCGTCGGGGCAGGGTTCGCCGTCGATCGCCGCGCGTGCGATCTGCAAAAACGGCGCCAGCATGTCGTCGGGCAACCGCTCGGCGACGCGCAACGCCTCCGCCCAGCGGCCCTCCGACGGGTCGAACACCCCGCCCTTGGCCAGCGCAAAGCGGCGGCGGAACGCAGCGAGATCGAGCGGCACCTTCTTCAGCTTCGCCATCCGGCAGCGCACCGAAAAATCCTGATACAGAAAGGCCTCGGGCTGGAACGCACTGTCGGGGTCGGCCAGCATCTCTTCGAGCATCGCGATCACTACCGCGTCGCTCTGCTCGGCCTCTTCGACCGCGACGACGATGTCGAGCACCACCGTGGCGTCGCGGTCTTCGTGCAGCCCCTCGACCGCCGCGATGCGTTCGAGCACTTCGCTCGCCGCGACCGGCTCGGGCTCGGGCGTGAACATCCGCGGCGCCACTGGCGCTTCCATCTCGGTGAACAGCATCGATCGCATGTCGGCGCCGCCCGCCTCAGGCAGTGGCATCAGGCTGTGCGTCCCCATCCGCGTCGCGGTCTGCGTCGCGCCGATACGGATGCTGAGCGGGCGGCGCGAGATGGCGGGGCCAAGCCCCAGGAAATGCCCACGCTCCAGGTCACGGATCGCCTCCGCCTGCCGCCGCTCCATGCCGAGCAGGTCGGCGGCGCGCGCCATGTCGATGTCCAGAAACGTGCGCCCCATCAGGAAATTGCTCGCCTCGGCGGCGACATTCTTCGCGAGCTTCGCCAGCCGCTGCGTCGCGATCGCCCCGGCTAAACCACGTTTACGCCCGCGGCACATCAGGTTCGTCATCGCTGACAGGCTCGCACGGCGAACGGTATCGGACACATCGCCCGCAATACTCGGCGCGAACATCTGCGCCTCGTCGACCACCACCAGCGCCGGAAACCAATGCTCGCGCGGCGCATCGAACAATGCGTTCAGGAACGCCGCAGCGCACGTCATCTGCGCCTCGATATCGAGCGACTCCAGGCTAAGCACGATCGAGGCGCGATGCTCGCGGATACGCGCCCCCATCGCCGCGATCTCGCGTTCATTGTAGTCGCCGCCGTTGATCACGACATGGCTGTACGCATCGGCGAGCGTGACGAAATCGCCTTCGGGATCGATCACAATCTGCTGCACCAGCGCGGCACTTTCCTCAAGGATGCGGCGCAGCAGGTGCGACTTGCCCGACCCCGAATTGCCCTGAACAAGCAGCCGCGTCGCCAGCAGTTCCTGCACGTCGATGCGCACGCTTTGCCCGGTGTGGTCGGTCCCGATGTCGATGCTGGTCTTCATGCTCATGGTCACGGGCGCCGCCCTATCGGGCGCCTAGGCGAATGACAACCGAGCGGGGTTTCGAGTGGGCCGATTTTTCCTGCGGCACCAAGCAAACCTCAAATTCGTTCGCCCTGAGCTTGTCGAAGGGCCGTTCTTTCTTTGCAGGTCGACAAGAAAAGGACGGTGCTCCGACAAGCTCAGCACAAGCGGGGTTGGGGGGATGCGATCAGCGGGGTAGGTTGCCAATCGAACAAAACGAGCCAAAGACTAGAGCCATGGATTTCGACGACCAACTCCGCCGCTATTTCGGCACCGCCGACCTGTCGGCGATCCACCCCGAGGCGCACGCCGCAGGCACCGAACGCATGCGCGTCGACTTCGGCTTAGAGACCAACCCCGGCCGCCGCTTCGCCCTGTGGGCGCTGATGTACATGCTCGGCGTCGCGCCCGACCTAGACGTCGCATTCAAGGATGATGGCGAGCGCAATGTGGCGCGCGATTTCATGGATATGGTGGATCGGGCGGACGAGAGTTGAGCGCAGTGGTTCGTGTCGTTATCGATAGCAATCGACTTCAGTCGGACGAGTTGAGGGATTTCCTAACCCACGATAAAGAAAATTGCGCCGTTTTGACTGATTACGCTTGGATGGAAGCTTACAAAGGCAATTCGCTGCTCTCGATTAAAAAATCGATGGCGGTTCTCAAGGATTTTCCCGATCAAGTCCTCGTCCTTAAGGGCACAAAAGCCGTGGGCGCTTTGGATCCAAGCGCTCCCGGCATCGCAAAGCGCATGCAATGGTCGCGTCGTGGAGGCGAATTTCGAGACACCGTAGTGGGATTGCAACAAGCTGCTGACGGCCACATTGGAGCCATTCGCCAGATCATCGAACACGGCAAATCCGCCGATACGCAGATGGAGAAAATTCTGAACGACATGACTGAACTGCCGGAAGCACTTCAGGACATGATGCAGGCACACCTAACGGCAGATGAAATAGCAGGAATTCGAGCCAGGAAGCCTCATAGCGCCCCATTGATTGGAAAGTTTCTGAACATCTCTGATCAACTCGCAATTCGTTTCTATAAGGCGCATCCTCAAAAGCCCCGTCGTCCGAGCAGACGCGCGAGATATGACGCCTTCTTGTACCGATTTTCGTTGGGCTGCTTGTTGTACTTCGTTAGCTGGGTTCGCGACGGAGCCCAAAAGCACAAAGCCGCCGCAAAATTTCGCAACGATACAATAGACATAAATTTTGCGACTTACGGAACGTACTTTAACGGCATCATGAGCGAGGACAAAAGAGTCCGAGATTTGAACATGGAACTTAGCGTCGTCCTTGAAAAGATCGGCGCAAGAGTTCCCAAAAGTTATATAGAGATATTTGCGGAGAGGCTGGACGCGGAGCCTGACGCATAGGCTCTGTCATCATACAGATCGGCGATATGGGCGACTTTGCCCAACGCCCCGTTAACCATAACACAACCCCGTCATCGTAATTTCACAAACGCCATCCGCTTTTCCCTTGCAGGGCGGCGGCGGCATCGCCACCTTGTGTTCCTAGGGGCCGCCTCTCTCCCCCGGCGGGCCTCGCAAGGAGAAAAGTCCATGCCGTCCTTTTCGGAGAGCCTCGAAAAGACCCTGCACAATGCGCTGAAAGCCGCATCGGAGCGTCACCACGAATATGCGACGCTGGAGCATCTGCTCTTCGCCCTGATCGACGACGACCATGCCGCCGAAGTGATGCGCGCCTGCGGCGTCGCGGTCGACGATCTGCAATCGGCGGTTGTCCACTATCTCGACACCGAACTCGACAGTCTGAAGGTCGAAGGGCACAGCGATCCGTCGCCGACGAGCGGCTTCCAGCGCGTCGTCCAGCGCGCGATCCTGCACGTCCAGTCGTCGGGCAAGGATGAAGTGACGGGCGCCAACGTGCTCGTCGCGCTGTTCTCCGAACGCGAAAGCTATGCGGTCTATTTCCTCCAGCAGCAGGATTTGACCCGCCTCGACGCGGTCTCCTACCTCAGCCACGGCGTCGGCAAGGGCGGCAAACCCTCGCCGCAGGCCGAACCCGAGGAAAAGGAAGAAACGAAGGACAAGGACAGCGGCGGCAAGAACAAGAAAGAAACCGCGCTCGACCAGTTCACCGTCAACCTCAATGAAAAGGCCAAGGTTGGTAAGGTCGACCCACTGATCGGCCGCCATGCCGAGGTCGATCGCACGATCCAGATCCTGTGCCGCCGGTCGAAGAACAACCCGCTCTATGTCGGTGATCCCGGCGTCGGCAAGACCGCGATCGCCGAAGGCCTCGCGCGCAAGATCATCGAGGGCGACGTGCCCGAAGTGCTGCTGCCCGCGGTGATCTATTCGCTCGACATGGGCGCACTGCTTGCGGGTACGCGCTATCGCGGCGATTTCGAGGAGCGGCTGAAACAGGTCGTGACCGAACTCGAAGGCCTGCCGCACGCGATCCTGTTCATCGACGAAATCCACACCGTCATCGGTGCCGGTGCGACGAGCGGCGGCGCGATGGACGCGTCGAACCTGCTCAAGCCCGCTTTGTCGGGCGGCGTCATCCGCTGCATCGGCTCGACGACGTACAAGGAGTTTCGCAACCATTTCGAAAAGGATCGCGCATTGCTGCGCCGGTTCCAGAAGATCGACGTGGTCGAACCGACGCTCGAGGACACCAAGAAAATCCTCGCCGGGCTGCGCAGCGCGTTCGAGAGCCACCACCAGGTGCGCTACACCCCCGACGCGATTAACGCCGCGGTCGAGCTTAGCGCGCGCTACATCAACGACCGCAAATTGCCCGACAAGGCGATCGACGTGATCGACGAGGTCGGCGCGATGCAGATGCTTGTCGCCCCGTCGAAGCGCAAGAAGACGATCACCGCGAAGGAGATCGAGGCCGTGATCGCAACGATGGCGCGCATCCCGCCCAAATCGGTGTCGAGCGACGACAAGGCGACCCTCGCCAGCCTCGAGACCGACCTGAAGCGCGTCGTGTTTGGTCAGAACACCGCGATCGAAGTGCTGTCGTCGGCGATCAAGCTGTCGCGCGCGGGCCTGCGCGATCCCGAAAAGCCGATCGGCAACTATCTGTTCAGCGGCCCGACCGGCGTCGGCAAGACCGAAGTCGCCAAGCAGCTCGCGTCGATCATGGGCATCCCGCTCCAGCGGTTCGACATGAGCGAATATATGGAGCGCCATTCGGTCAGCCGCCTGATCGGCGCGCCCCCGGGCTATGTCGGTTATGATCAGGGCGGGCTGCTCACCGATGCGATCGACCAGAACCCGCATTGCGTGCTGCTGCTCGACGAGATCGAAAAGGCGCATCCCGACCTGTTCAACATCCTGCTTCAGGTGATGGATAACGGCCGCCTGACCGATCACCACGGCAAGACGGTCGATTTCCGCAACGTCATCCTGATCATGACGACCAATGCGGGCGCCAGCGACATGGCGCGCGAGTCGATCGGTTTCGGCCAGTCGACGCGTGAGGATGTGCAGGAAGAAGCGGTGAAGCGCATGTTCACCCCCGAATTCCGCAACCGCCTCGATGCGATCGTCCCCTTCGGTTACCTGCCGCCCGAGGTCGTCGCGCGCGTCGTCGACAAGTTCATCCTCGAACTCGAACTCCAGCTCGCCGACCGCAACGTCCATATCCAGCTCGACGATGCGGCGCGCGAATGGCTGACCGGCAAGGGCTATGACAAGCTGTACGGCGCGCGCCCGATGGGCCGCCTGATCCAGGAAAAGATCAAGCAGCCGCTCGCCGAGGAACTGCT
>JAHJHL010000128.1 GCA_018823905.1 Alphaproteobacteria bacterium | reverse complement strand
CTGTCGGGCGTGGTCACGAACATCACCGATTACGGTGCGTTCGTCGAACTCGAAGCCGGCATCGAAGGCCTGGTCCACGTCAGCGAAATGTCGTGGGTCAAGAAGAACGTCCACCCCGGCAAGATCGTTTCGACCAGCCAGGAAGTCGACGTCATCGTCCTCGAAGTCGACAGCGACAAGCGCCGCATCTCGCTGGGCCTCAAGCAGGCTCAGTCGAATCCCTGGGGCGCGTTCGCCGATGAACATCCGGTCGGCTCGGTCGTCGAAGGCGAAGTCAAGAACGCGACCGAATTCGGTCTGTTCGTCGGCCTGCCCGGCGACGTCGATGGCATGGTTCACATGTCGGACATCGCTTGGGGCATCTCGGGCGAAGAAGCGCTGCACCTCCACCGCAAGGGCGAGGCCGTGCAGGTCGTCGTGCTCGACGTCGATGTCGAGAAGGAACGCATCAGCCTTGGCATCAAGCAGCTTGAAAAGGGTGCTCCGGCCGTTGGCGGCGGCGCCGCTGCTGCTGCGGGTTCGGTGAAGAAGAACGACGTCGTCACCGTGACCGTCCTCGAAGTTCGCGACAATGGTCTCGAAGTTCAGGCTGGCGACGATGGCGCCACCGGCTTCATCAAGCGCGCCGACCTTGGCCGCGACCGCGACGAACAGCGCGCCGAGCGTTACCAGGTCGGTCAGAAGTTCGATGCGATGGTCATCGGTTTCGACCGTTCGAAAAAGCCCAACTTCTCGGTCAAGGCGATGCAGATCGCCGAAGAGAAGCAGGCGGTCGAACAATATGGTTCGTCGGACTCGGGCGCGTCGCTCGGCGACATCCTCGGCGAAGCGCTGAAGGCCGGCAAGAAGGATTAAATCCTCTCTCCGCCGTCCGGTGAAATTAAAGGCCCGCAGAGTGTCCCTCTGCGGGCCTTTTTCTTTCAGTGATATATTTTGACCAAACAGTGATTCGTGATACCCTCCGCGCGCGTTGGGAGGGGTCTCGCGCAAACAATGGACCGGCAACGACCGGACGCCTGCTTCGGCGGGAGATGCGTGACTTATAACTAGGGGAAGCAGATGATCCGGTCAGAACTGGTTCAAAAGATCGCGAGCGAAAACAGCGATTTGCGCGTCGACGAAGTCGAACGCATCGTGGACACCTTTTTTGATTCCATCGTCGAACAGCTGGCGGCGGGGGGCCGTGTCGAGCTGCGCGGCTTTGGCGCGTTCTCGACCCGCGCGCGCGAATCGCGCACCGGCCGCAACCCGCGCACCGGCGCGTCGGTCGATGTGAAGGCCAAGAATGTGCCTTATTTCAAACCCGGCAAGGAAATGCGCGAGCGGTTGAACGACTGAAATCAGCGCTCGACCGGCACCGGCCTTGGACGCCGATGTTAAGTTCGGGCCGGTTTCCGTCTCAGTATAGCAGTTGAATCAAAACGCTGGCCGTTCGGGCGCGGCGCGCATGGTCGTGACTGGTCTTCGCCGAAGTGGCCGCCGATCGTCTGTCAGCGGCCACCTGTATTGTGAAGCGATTTTGCGTCAGGGTTTCGTCGCGCCGTCGGCGCGTAAGCGGGCCAGTCCCTCGACCGCATAGCGGTTTTTGGGATCGACCCCGAGCGACCTTTCAAACATCGCGATCGCTCCCGCTGTGTCACCCCGGACCGCGGCAATATCGGCCAGCCCGTCATAGCTGTAGGCCGACTTCGGATATTGCTGGAGATTATATTCGAATACGGCCTTCGCCTCGGCCAGCCGCCGCACCTCGAACAAGTCATACCCCATGGTGACGAGCGTTTCGTCGCCAAAATCATATTCGGTTGGCGCGGTGCGTTTGAGTTCCGCGTGCCGCGCCAGCGCGGCCGTCACGCCCCGATCGCGCATGACATTCCAGAGCAGATCGCCCAATCGCTCCGGTGGCAATTTATACGGCGCGCCAAAGGCGATCGCCGCCAGACCGTTGGCGACCCCCCCGGCATTGGTCCGATCGCTGTTGCTCAGCACGATGACGGTCAAACCTTCGGCCGGAAAGCGTGTGATATTGGTCGAAAAGCCGTTATCGCTGCCCGAATGAAACTGGGTGGATCGGCCATGTCTTTCGGCCATGAACCAGCCATAGCCATAACCTTCCTTGTCGGGCGTAAACATCGCCTCGCGCGACGCGCGCGAGATCAGGCGATCGGCGGTCAGCGCCTTGTCCCACAGCAAAAGGTCGCCGACCGTCGAATAGACACCGCTGGTACCGAGATGGCTGGTCGGGCTGACTAGCCGTGCGCTGATGAAATCGGTCCCGACCGAATAATATCCGGTCGCGCGACCGGGCACGAGCGCGCGCGTTTCCCCGCCATATGTGCGCGTCATGCCGACGGGCTTGAAGATTTTCTCTTGAAGATAGTCATGGTACCGCTGCCCAGAAACACGTTCGATAATTGCCCCAAGCAGCACATATCCCGAATTGGAGTAATCGAATTTTTCGCCCGGCGCGAAGTCCAGCGGTAGGTCGCGAAACAGCGCCACCAGCTCGGGACGGGTGTAGCTCAGCATCGCCAGCTTCTCATCCCACCCGGGCAAGCTCGAAAAATTGGGGATACCCGATGTGTGGATCAGCAGGTGATGCAGCGTGATCCCCTGCCAGCTTTGTGGGCAGTCTTCGAGATAGCGGCAGATCGGGTCGCCGACCTTCAGTTTCCCCTGCTCCTGCAATTGCAGGATCGCCACCGCGGTGAACTGCTTGACCACCGATCCGAGCAGATAAGTGGTATCGGACTTGTTCGGCGCGCCGACCTCGTAATTAGCCATGCCATAGCTTTTGACGAAAACGGGTTCGCCGTTGCGGGCGACCAGCGCGGTGCCGCTAAACATATCGTTCCGGACCTGCGCTTGCAGATAGGCGTCCATCGCTTGCAGCTTCGCGCGGTCACTATCGGCTTTCGATGGCGGCGCCGGTGGCGGTACGACCGACGATGTCTCACTGGCTTGCGCAGCGATTGGACCCACAGCGGGCATCATCGCAATCAACGACAGCAATAGATAGGAGAACCGGTTCGAAATCACGCTTGGCACCTGATCATTCTCCAAACTAAAAACGACAAAACTGAGTTGTCTTCATATAAAGACTTGTCGCGGGAAATGACCTTTCATGCTGTACCGGTGCATTTGACGAAGATGCTCGACCTGATCGATAAACTGGTCGCCGACTGGCGGCGCGAGCGACCGGGTTCTGACGCAGCCGCCATGCAGATCGTCGGCCGGATTATCCGGCTTGGCCGTAGATATGAGCAAGACGTAGCGCAGATGCTGCGCGCGCATGGCATCAGCTATTCGGACTTCGACGTGCTGGCGACGCTGCGGCGTTCAGGGCCGCCCCATGAAAGCGCCCCGACCCAGCTTCAACAGAATGTGTTGCTGTCGTCAGGGGCGATGACCGCCTGTTTGCGGCGGCTCGAAAGCGCCGGGCTGATCGCGCGGGGCACCACCCCGGCGGACCGCCGCCGACTGTCGGCGAAATTGACCCCAAAGGGTTTCATGATGGTCGAGAGCCTGATCGACCGCCGCTTTGCATTGGCCCGGCAATCGCTCGCGGGACTCGACGCAGATCAGATCGCCACAGCCGAAGACATGCTGCGCCGTCTCGGACGCTGATCGACGGTCAGTTCTTCAAGCGATAGCCGGTACGGAACATCCAGAAGATCACGCCCAGGCACAGCGTAAAGAACAGCGCGACCGCCGCCATGCTCACCTCGATGCCGACGTCGCCCTTGCCGAAGAAGGTCCAGCGAAAGCCGCTGATCAGATAGACGACGGGGTTGAACAGCGTCACCGCGCGCCACGCCGCGGGCAGCATGTCGAGCGAGTAAAAGGCGCCGCCAAGGAAGGTGAGCGGATAGATCACCAGCATCGGGATCACCTGCAACTGCTCGAAGCTCTGCGCCCAGATACCGATGATGAAGCCGAACAGGCAAAAGGTGACCGCCATCAACAGCATGAAGCCGACCATCAACAACGGGTGCGCCACCTGGACATCGACGAACAGATGCGCGGTGGCAAAGATGATCGACCCGATGATCACCGACTTGGTCGCCGCGGCGCCGACATAGGCGATCACCGTCTCCAGCGGTGACAGCGGCGCCGACAGCATCTCGTAAATCGTCCCCGTCCATTTTGGCATATAGATGCCGAACGAGGCATTGCTGATGCTTTCGGTGAACATCGTCAGCATCATCAGCCCGGGGACGATAAACGCGCCATAAGGCACGCCGCCCACTTCGCTCATCCGACCGCCGATCGCCGATCCGAACACGACAAAATACAGCGCGGTGGTGATGACCGGCAGCGCCAGGCTAGTCCACACCGTGCGGCGGAAGCGCGCCAGTTCAAAAGCGTAGATCGCGCGCACGCCGCGCCAGTTCGCGGTCATGCGGCCTCTCCCTTGGTTTCATGGACCAGCCCGACGAAAATATCCTCGAGCGAGCTTTGTTTGGTATGCAGATCCTTGAACGCGATCCCGATGTCGCTCATCCGCCGCAGCAGCGACGGCACGCCCGTCGCCTCGGCATGGCTGTCGAATTCATAGACGAGTTCATGCCCGTCGCCCGCCAGCACCAGATTCCAATCGGCCAGCTCGGCGGGGATTTCCGTGAGCTGATCAGCAAGATTCAAAGTCAGCGTCTTACGCCCCAGCTTCTTGATCAGCGCGTGCTTTTCCTCGACCAGGATCAACCGCCCGCCGGTGATCACCCCGACACGGTCGGCCATTTCTTCGGCCTCTTCGATATAATGGGTGGTCAGGATGATCGTCACCCCGCGCTCGCGCAGCCCGTGGACCATTTGCCACATATCGCGGCGCAATTCGACATCGACCCCCGCGGTCGGCTCGTCGAGGAACAGAATTTCGGGCTCGTGAGAGAGCGCCT
Source organism: Alphaproteobacteria bacterium (assembly GCA_018823905.1). Classification (GTDB taxonomy): domain Bacteria; phylum Pseudomonadota; class Alphaproteobacteria; order Sphingomonadales; family Sphingomonadaceae; genus Sphingopyxis. Next base: position 104,731 of record JAHJHL010000128.1, on the reverse strand, counting down.
TGGCGATCATCACGCGGCGCTTCATGCCGCCCGACAGCTCCATGATCTTGGAATTGCGCTTGTCCCATAGCGACAGGTCGCGCAGCAATTGCTCGATGAACGCGGGGTCGCGCGGTTTGCCGAACAACCCGCGCGAGAAGCTGACCGTCGCCAGCACCGTCTCGAACGCATCGGTGTGCAGTTCCTGCGGTACCAGCCCGATCATCGTCCGCGCGGCGCGATAGTCGCGCGCATGATCACGTCCCGCAACGGTCACCGTCCCCGCGGTCGCGGTGACGATGCCGCAGACGATGCTGATCAGCGTCGTCTTGCCCGCGCCATTCGGCCCGAGCAGCGCGAAAATCTCACCTTTGTTGATCGAAAGATCGACATCGCTGAGCGCGACGTGACCGCTTTTATAGGTTTTTCCGAGGCCGGAGATTTCAAGAACGGCTGTCATCCCCGCCGTCTAGCCGAGCGGCATCGCGGGGTGAAGCCGCAAACAGCGCTTGACCTGAATCATGCCATCGGCTTGACCGGCTGCACCGTGCGGACGTGGCGAAATCGGTAGACGCAGCAGACTTAAAATCTGCCATCCTCTGGATATGCGGGTTCAAGTCCCGCCGTCCGCACCAGCATCCCAATTTTGACCGCGCGGCAGGCCGCATGCCCACTTTCGGATTCGCACGGCATGTCTATGATGGTGGCGATGTTGCCGACAATCGACCGATCGTATAACCGGACGCGGATCACCGCCGCCGCTAGCCTGCTCTTGCTTGCACTGGGTAGCTGCGGCCTGTTTGGCGAGCGCGGGCCGGTGCGGATTGCGGCGATGGGATCGATCAATCCCGCGGCGAGCCCGTTGAACGGCGAACTGTCCGCGACCAATGCCGCGCTGCTCGACGCCACGTCGCAAGGGCTGGTCAGCTATGATGGCGAGGGACAGATTGACACCGGCCTTGCCGACCGCTGGACCGTTACGACCGACGGGCGCAGCTATATCTTTCGCCTACGCGAAGCCAGATGGAGCAATGGCCGCAAGGTGACCGCACAGGACGTCGCGGCGATCCTGCGTACCTATCTTGCGCCGGCGAGCCGCCACATGCTCAAAAGCGACTTCCCGGAGATTGAGACGATCCGCGCAATGACCGACATGGTGATCGAGATTCGCCTGTCGGTGCCGCAGCCTGCGATCCTCGAACTGCTGGCGCAGCCTTCGATGGCGATCGTCAACAAAGGGATGGGCTGGGGGCCGATGCGCGCGCGCCGGATCGGAAGGAGCATCCTGCTCTCGCCCGTTCCCGATCCGCTAGCCGAAGACCCGGAGGCTGCCGAAGCCGCGGCGAACGATCCCGCCGCGGCAATCGAACTCGTCGGCACCTCGCCCGCCGGGGCGCTAGCGCGGTTCAAGAACGGCTATGCCGACGGCGTGGTCGGCGGCCGTTTTTCCACCCTCCCCTATTTCGCCGCATCGAATATCGCCCGTTCGCGGCTCGTGGTCGATCCTGCCCCCGGGCTGTTCGGATTGAGTTTTGTCCGTGCCGAAGGCTTTCTCGCGACCGATACCAATCGCGACGCCCTGGCGCGTGCGATCCGGCGCGAGCGGCTGGTCGATGCCTTTGGGCTGGAGGAGTGGCAGGAACAGCTCACGCTCCGCCCCGACGTTCACACACGCGATAACGGACCGGCGCCGATGTTGCCGGCATGGGCGGAATATGACGATGCGTCGCGGCAGACGCAGGCCAGACGCGTAGTTGACGCGTGGCGGGAAGCGGGGCGCGAGATCGATCCGATCCGCATCGCAGTTCCCGATTCACCGGGTGGCCGCATCCTCTTCGCCTATGTCGCCGCCGATTTTGCCGCGATCGGCGTGCCAAGCCGCCGCGTCACCATGGCATCGACCGCTGATCTGCGGCTGATCGACGAGGTCGCGCCCAATGACGATCCGCTGTGGGCGCTGCGCCGCCTGTCGTGCCGCCGCGACACGCTGTGCAACCGCGAAGCGCAAGGCCTGATCGAGCAGACGATGCGCAATATCGACATCGGCCAGCGCGCCGAACAATTGGCCGAGGCCGAAGTTGTTTTGACGCGCTACACCCCCTTCATTCCGCTCGCGACGCCGCTCCGCTGGTCGGTCGCCGTGCAGCGCCTGACCGGTTTGCGCGCCAACGGTCGCGCCCAGCACCCATTGAATCATGTGATCGCCGTTCCCAACTAAATTGGTGGCGCCGTCGTGGCGCTTTATGAAAGCACGCCCATGGCCCCGTCGCCGCCCAATCCCGACGCGATTTTCGACGCGCTTATCCAGAACCGCACCGACCCCGCGGCGCTGCGCAAACGCGTCGAGACACTCGAAATCCTGCTTGAACGCAGCTTTGTCATTCCCGGCATCAACCGCCCGGTCGGGCTCGACGCGATCGTCGGGCTGGTGCCGGTGGTCGGCGACGTCATTGCTGGCCTGATGGGCGCCTATCTAATCTGGGAAGCGCGCAACCTGGGCATGCCGAAGTGGAAGCTGTGGCGGATGGCGGGCAATCTGGGCGTCGACACCGCGCTCGGCGCGATTCCGCTCGTTGGCGATGCGTTCGATCTGTTCTTCCGCTCGAACTCGCGCAACCTCAAGATCATCAAGCGCCACCTCGACAAGCATCACCCTGGAACAATCATCATCGATCAATAACCGCCCGCCGCTTCCCTTGCGGTGTCTGATGATGCTAGCACAGCGTCACCACACCCCAGGGGAGACTTATTGATGATCCGCGCCAGCCTTGCCGCGCTTGCCCTCAGCTGTTCGTTCACTGCCGTCGCCGCGGCGCAGGAAGCCGACCCCTATCTCTGGCTGGAAGACATCGAGGGCGATAAGGCGCTCGGCTGGGTCAAACGCGAAAATGCCGCGACCGACGCGCTGCTCGTCAACCGCCCCGGTTTCGAGGCCGATCGCCGGCGCGCCCGCGCTATCCTCGATGACGACCGCCAGATTGCCACGCCCGGCGCGGTGATGGGCGATACGATCACCAATTTGTGGCGCGATGCCGCCAATCCGCGCGGGCTGTGGCGGCAAAGCCCGCTCGACGCCTATCTGGCGGGCAAACCCGAATGGACGACGCTGATCGACGTCGATGCGCTAGGCAAGGCGGAGAAGCAAAGCTGGGTATGGCACGGCGCCGACTGCCTTGCCCCCGCCTACACCCGCTGCCTCGTCTCGCTGAGCCCCGGCGGCACCGATTCGGACATTGTGCGCGAATGGGACCGCACGACGAAAAGCTTTGTCGAGGGCGGCTTTGCCTTGCCACAGGCCAAGAGCAGCGTGACGTGGGAAGATGCCGACACGTTGCTGGTCGCCACGGACTATGGCGCGGGCAGCATGACCGCGTCGGGCTATCCGCGCATCGTCAAGCGCTGGAAACGTGGCACCCCGCTGGCGTCGGCCGAAACGGTCGCCGAGGGGGAAGCCGAAGACGTCGGCATGAACGTCTTTGCCTTCACTGACGGCGACAAGCGCTGGCCGATGATCAGCCGCGGCAAGACCTTTTACACCGCCGACATCAAGTTGCCGAACGTCGATGCCTCGCGCTATATCTCGACCATCATTCCCGAAACCGCGAGCGTCCGCGACGTCATCGACGGCCAGTTGGTGATCTTTCTCAACCAGGATTGGGCCAACATCCCCGCGGGCTCACTCGTCTCGCTGTCGCTTGCCGACATGGCGGCCGACCGCCAGGTGCCGATCGTCACCGCGATGACCCCGACCAAAGCGCAGGCGATCGAGAGCGTCTCGGCCACCGACAATATCTTGTGGGTGAAGGCACTCGACGATGTCGAGGGCAAGCTGTTCGCGCTGCGCCGCGACCCGGCGACGGGCAAATGGAGCCAGAAAGAGGTGCCACTGGCTGCCAACGCCACCGTCGGCATCGCCGGTACAATCGGCAAGCGCGACATCGTGCTGGCCACCGCCGAGACGATGCTGACGCCCCCGACGCTCTACGCCGTGTCCGAAGACAAGGCGCCGCAGGCGGTGCAGAGCCTGCCCGCGACCTTCGACGCCAAAGCGATGACGGTCGAGAAACGCTTTGCGACGTCGAAGGACGGCACCAAAATCCCCTATTTCCTCGCCCGCAAAAAAGGCGCGACCGGCCCCGTCCCCGCGCTCGTCCACGCCTATGGCGGCTTCCGCGCCGCGCAAACGCCGGGCTATCTCACCGGCCAGCCCTACCGCGCCGGGCCGCTTGGGCTCTATTGGGTCGAGGACGGTAACGCCTATGTCCTCGCGAACATCCGCGGCGGCGGCGAATATGGTCCCGCCTGGCATCAAGCGGCGCTGCGCGAAAAACGCCAGAACAGCTTCGACGACCTGCACGCGGTGGCCGAGGATCTGGTCGCGACCGGAGTGAGCGCGAAAGGCAAGATCGCGATCTCGGGCCGTTCGAACGGCGGCGTGCTCGTCGGCGCGGCGATGACGCAGCGGCCTGACCTGTACGGCGCGGTGATCTCGGGCTCGCCGATCAAGGATATGTGGCGTTATGACAAGATGCTAGCGGGCGCGTCATGGGTCGCCGAATATGGCGACCCCGACGTGCCGGAAGACTGGGCGTTCCTGTCGAAATATTCGCCCTATCACCACATCCGCAAAGGCGTGAAATACCCGCCGATCTTCCTCTACCTGTCAACCAAGGACGACCGCGTCCACCCCGGCCACGCGCGGAAATATGCCGCGCGGTTGAAGGAACTCGGCAACAGCGTCTATTATCACGAATATCTGGAGGGCGGCCATTCGGTCGGCGCCGACCATGCCGAAGACGCAGTCCGCGCGGCGATGCTCCACGCCTTCCTGCTACGCGAGCTGTCGGAGAAATAATAGTTGCTCGAGACAGGCGCTCACGGAACCGTCGCCGGAGAAATATTATTGCGCCGCGTGCAGCGTTCCGCGAAAAGCCCGTCTTCCGATAGGAGAATATAATGCGCTTCGCCGTTGCCCTGATGCTGCTCCCCTTCCTGCCCTTCCCTCCCATTGCTGCGCCCGCCTTCGCGCAGACCGCGCCGCAAGCTGGGGTACAGGATGAAGCGCTGCTTCAGTTCCTCGATGGGGCGTTCGACGAGCGGCTGGCCCTCAGCCCGGAATCGCAGACCCGGCTCGGGCTCAAGACCGACTATAACAAGCTCGACGACTATACCGACGCCGCCTCGGTTCGAACGCAGGCAATGGCCGAGCGCCAGCTCACGGACATGCGCGCCCGGTTCCAGCCCGAGCGGCTCGGCGAAAGCGCGCGCGTCAGTTATCGCCTGTTCGAATACGAAGTCGAACGTAGCCGCGCATCGGCGCGTTTTCGCAAACTGCGCTTCCCCGTCTCGACCAACGGCAGCCCCGCGGGTGCGATCCCTGTGCTGCTGATCAACAATCACAAGGTCGACACTGTGGCCGATGCAGAAGCCTATATCGCGCGTCTGCGCGACACCGACCGCGTCATGCGCGAAGTCGCGACGACGATGCGCGAGCAAGCGGCGGCGGGGATCATTCCCAACAAGGTCAATTTCGCTCCGGCGCGCGCCGACGCATTGAAAGTCATCACAGGGGCGCCGTTCGACAACGGCGAGGATTCGACGCTGATGGCCGATTTCCGTAAAAAGGTCGAAGCGCTCGACGCTGCCGCGGCGGTCAAGGCCAAGCTGCTCGCGGACGCCAGGGCCGCGCTCACCGGTCCGTTCCGGCAGGGCTATCGTGCGCTGGTCGCCGCGATCGACGAAATCGAGCCGCAGTCGAAAGGCAATTTCGGGGCGTGGAACCTCCCCGACGGCGCGGCCTACTACGCCGACCGACTACAGAGTTCGACCACCACCAGCCTGACCGCCGACCAGATCCATGACCTCGGGCTCGCCCAGGTCGCAGCGATCCGACAGGAAATGGAAGCGATCAAGCGCGAGGTTGGTTTTACCGGGACGCTCGAACAATTTTTCGATCATATTCGCACCGATCCGCAGTTCAAATATCCCAACACCGAGGCCGGACGCGAAGCCTATCTCGCCGATGCGCGCGCGGTGATTGCGGCGGCGATGACCGCCGCGCCGTGCTATTTCCGGGTGCTGCCCAAGGCGGCGCTTGAGGTGCGCGCGGTCGAAAAATGGCGTGAAGCCACCGCATCGACCGCATTCTATAATTCGCCATCGGCAGACGGCACGCGCCCCGGCATCTATTATGTGAACCTGGTCGACATGAACCAGACGCAGAAGGTGCAGGTCGCGGGCATCGCCGCGCATGAAGGGGCGCCGGGCCATCATTTCCAGATCGCCCGCCAGCAGGAGCTGACGGGCATTCCCAAGTTCCGCAAGTTCGGTGGCTACGGCGCCTATATGGAGGGCTGGGGCCTTTATTCGGAACGGCTCGCGAACGAGATGGGGGTGTACAAGACGCCTTACGACCGCTTCGGCATGCTTTCGCTCCAAGTATGGCGCGCGATCCGGCTGGTGCTCGATAGCGGCATCCATTCGAAGCGCTGGACGCGCGAACAGGCGATTGCCTATTTCAAGGCAAACAGCTCGGTGTCGGACACCGATATCGCGCGCGAGGTCGATCGCTATTTCAACTGGCCGGGGCAGGCGACCAGCTACATGGTCGGCCAGCTCAAGATCGCCGAATTGCGCGAACGCGCCGAACGTGAACTGGGGGCGCGCTTCGACATCCGCGATTTCCATGAAGCCGTGCTCAGCGAAGGTGCGCTGCCGCTCGACATTCTCGAGGAGCGGGTGACCCGTTATATAAAGGTAAAGCAGGGGTGAACGCGGGTCGGTTAGGGAGGTGGTCGATCAAAGCCTGCTACGACGCCGTCTAAGTATCGATTTGCTTTTCAGCCGCCTTTCCCGGCATCATTGCCTCCACCTGCACAAGGGAGATTATCATGGTGCGTGACGTAACGCGGCGTCAGGTCGTTGCGGGTGCGATTGCCGGGAGCGCCTTGGCGCACCTGCCGGTCATTGCCGCCGCGGGGAGCGAGCCGTCGATCTATTTTCGCGATGTCTTGCTGGTGGATGGCACCGGACGCGAGCCCCACCACGCCGACGTTGCCGTCCTTGGCGACCAAGTAGCGGCAATTTTGTCGCCAGGCGGATCGGCGCCGCGCGGCGCGCGGCTTGTCGAGGGCGAAGGGCGCGTCCTCGCCCCCGGATTTATCGACACCCACACGCATGGCGATCCGCTGGAGCAATCCTACGATGCTTTCCTTGCCATGGGTGTGACCACCATCTTGCTCGGTGTTGACGGCAGCGGTCCCCGCGTCGGAGACGATCTGGGCCTGCGGACCTGGCTCGCTGCCGCCGATCGCGCAGCGCTGCCGCTGAATGTCGCCGCGCTCGCAAGCCACGGGACGCTGCGCCGCGCCTCTGGCATCCCGGACTCGGTGCGCCAGCCGGATGATACCGCGCTGGCGCGAATGGCGGCGCAGCTCGACGGCGAACTGACCGCTGGCGCCTTCGGCTTATCCTACGGGCTGGAATATGTTCCGGGGATTTATAGCGAACGCGCCGAGCTTGCCAGCCTCGGCCAGACCATCGCCCGCCACGGCGGCGTCGTCATGAGCCATATGCGATCCGAGAACGACGATGAGATCGAAGCCTCGATCGAGGAACTGATCGCATCGGCACATCCGGCGCGGCCGCATATTTCGCATTTGAAAGTGGTGTTTGGCAAAGGCGAAGACCGTGCCCGCCGGTTGCTCGACTATATTGCCGCCAAACGCCGTGACGGCGTCGATCTGACCGCCGACGCCTATCCCTACAGCGCGGGTTATACCGGTATCGCGCTCCTTTTCCCTGAATGGGCTTTGCCACCGACCGACTACAGCGCCGTCGTCGCCGAGCGACAACAGGAGTTGCGCGACCATCTGATCGCACGAATGACCCGGCGAGGCGGGCCGGAAGCGCTCCTGATCGGTACCGCGCCTTATGCGGGAAAAACATTGGCCGAAGCGTCACAGGATGCGGGACTTCATTATGCCGACTTCCTGATCAAGATCGGGCCGGGCGGTGCCTCAGGCGCGCATTTCACCATGGACGACGCGCTGCAAGATATTCTGGTTCTGGACCCCGATGTCGCGATCTCGACCGACGGCGGACCGGGGATGCGCCACCCGCGGGCCACCGGCACCTATGCCAAATTGATCGAGCAATATGTCGTGAACGGCCGCAGGCTCCCGATCGAGCAGGCCGTCCGCAAAGCGACCGCGCTCCCGGCGCAGATCCTGCGACTACCCGATCGCGGAACGGTGCGGCCGGGCGCGAAGGCGGACCTCATCCTGCTCGTCCCCGACCGGGTAAAAGCGCGCTCGACCTACCTCGACCCCTTTGCCCAGGCACAGGGTTTCGACATGGTCATGGTGAACGGACGGCCCGCTTTTGAAGGCGGTGAGCGAGTGGGTGCTCCTGGTCGCCTGCTGCGCGCTGCCAAGGCGTCCTGACCAGCTTCGTAGAATTGATCGGCTGGGCCGTTACTTTTCGCTAGCGACCAGCCACGGCAATATCGTTTCGACCGGCAGCCGCTCGACAGTGTCGCGATGCCCTTCGACGGTCTTTCCGGCGAAGAGCGAGTTGACGACCGCTTCCTCGGTTGCTTCGGCCACCGCCTGAAATAGTGGCGAAAGCGTCTCGTTGCGCAGGTCGGCGACTTCCACGGTCGGCGTGCTTCCCTCTTCGCGGCGCACCGCAGGGCTGGTCGAAAAGGCTATCGCATAATCGCCCGACCCGTTCGAAAAGGACGATCCCGTCCGGCCGATCCCGATGAACGCCCGCTCGGCAATGCGGCGCAGGTTGCGATCGGACAGCGGCGCGTCGGTGGCGATCACCACGACGACCGAGCCGTCTGCGGTGTCGCGATCGCCCCGCTCGGCGAAGGCGTGGCGACCCAGTTTGATGCCGACTGGCACACCGGCGATGGTCAGGACACCGCCGTAGTTGCTCTGAACCAACACCCCCAGGGTCCATCCGCCCATCGCGCTCGGCAGCTTGCGCGACGCTGTGCCGATGCCTCCTTTAAAGCCGAAGGCCACCGTTCCGGTACCCGCGCCGACCGAGCCTTCCGCGACCGCTCCGCCTTTCGCTCCTTCTATCGCGCGCCGCGCGTCGGCGACGGTGACGCGGCGGCGGCGGATGTCGTTGAGGACGCCGTCGTTCGTCTCACCAACCACGGCGTTGACCGACCGGACCGCTTCATTGCCCGGCTGGGTCAGCGTCCATTCGATCGCGCCCGCCGCGGCCTCGGGGACGTTCAGCGTGTTGGTCAACAATATGGGTGTCTCGATCTCACCGAGTTCGACGACCTGCGTCGAGCCGGCAAACTTCCCGAACGCGTTGAACGCAACAAAGCCGGCGGGAACGCGCGAGCGAAACACATTGCCGCCATGCGGCAGGATTGCGGTGACGCCGGTATGGACGTCTTTGCCTTCCTCGATCGTGACATGGCCCACCTCGACCCCGTCAACATCGGTGATGGCATTCAGCGGGCCGGGGGTAAGGACGCCGATAACGACACCGGCTTCGCGGGCGCGCTCAGCCGGACGCGGGCCGGATGCCGCCGCCAGCAGACCCATTGCTATAATCGCCTTGCTCCAAATCATCGCACTGCTTCTCGCGCCCAACCCTATGATCGTCAAATCATAATCGAGCCGATTGAGTGTGCGCATTCCATAACTGCCATGCGATCCAGCAAAAATGGGCGCGACCTCGCGATTATCGTCCGCCTGTCGCACGCAATGTCGGAAGCAGAGTCTTAGACTTGGAAGCGACTTACTTCCGTCCACCAAGGTACAACGATTTTCTTATCAGCCGCCAACGCATCGCGCGCCGCAGTCGTTGAGAGTCGTTCCCGCACTTTCCCGGGTTCAGTTTGAACCGCTGAACGTCCTTTCGCGTCGCCTTACTTCGGTCGGCGTCATTCCAAACCGGCGCGCAAAGGCGCGTGTGAAGCTGGCGTTGCTTTGATAGCCGGAGCGATATCCGATAGTGGAAATCGGCAGGTCGCTCAGCGTCAGCAATGAGCGCGCATTAGCCAGTCGCCGCTCGCTCACCGCCTCGGCGACGGTGCATTTGTACATTTCGCGAAAACCCTGGGTCAGTTTGGCCTTGCCCAGTCCCGATCGGCGCGCGACGTCGGCCACGGTCAACGGTTCCTGCCACCTCTCGCTGACCAGCTGATGCGCCGCCGCAACGCGCTGGGCGTCGATTTCGCTGAGCGTCGTCTCGCCATGATATTCGACCATGCGGTGCTGTTCGAGCGCGCCGAACAAGCGGCAAAGCAATTCCAGACTGCGCGCAACGCGGAGCATGGCTGCCACCTCGTTTTCGCCTTCAACGGCGACGAGCGCCCGGCCGAGCTCGCGCAGATCTGCGGCGAGATACCAGCTCCCCTGCACGCTCGGCAACAGGCCGAACATGTGCAGACAGGCACCCCGACTGACCGCGAATAACAGGACATGGCCGTTTGCGACGTCACCCACATCCTAGGCCGCCAGGATCGTGACCGCCGGTTCGCCCATGTCGCCGAATCCGATGACAATCGGCTCGGGTGGCAAACAGTCCGTGTCGATCCCACCGCGACCGACAAAGCTCGAGAATTCCGCCGATATGATAATGGCCCGTTTGTGTGTCATCGATCCTGTCAACCTCCCCGTACTCCGTAGGGTTAAGCGCGAAACAGGTCCAGTTGCGCCCGCAGCAAGGCAAGCACCTCTTCCCGAGGGCTGTGACCCAAGGACAGCGCACGGCCGCGCGCGTTGGGGACCCAGGATCGCCAGCATGTCATGATGTCGAAAAGCGACCCGGCCGTGCCATATCCACCCCACAGCAGCAGCAGCGGCGCTTCCCCACAGCGGTCGGCGTCGGGCTGGATCGCCCAGCGCCAGGACCGGTACGACATTTGGCTTTCATGCCGTCCAGTATAAGACCTTTGCGTGGTCCCTAGTTTAGGAGCCGACAGTCCGTTCCCGGCTGTAACTTTGCCTCGCCGAACAATATGTCGACGGCGACAGGCGCCATGCCTTTATTATCATGACCAATATTAGGGACGAGCGCGCAATTCCAGTTGAATTGTACCTTGTCCGTCACAGCGCGGCCCCGCGCACCGTCATAAAATGCCTTGCCGCGGGCAAGCCGATGCGGTCCCTGCGCTTCTGCTTCGGCTTGACGCGGCAGGCTCGGGTGATCGGGGTCGTTGTCGCTGGTTCCCAGCAAAACGGTCATCGGCATCGCGAAGGCCTTTGCCGGGTTCCACAACCCCTTGGGCAAGCCAGCAATACCGAAGGGCCAGCGCACCGCGGGATCGGTCGCTGCATAGGAGCCCGCGTTGGCCGACACCGCGCGGGCAAGATGTGGTCCGCCGCCTGCCAGCACATAACGATGCACAAACTGCGCGCCACCTGAATGCCCATAAAGCGAATAGGTCGTGGCGGTCAGCTTTTCGCGCGCGCGCACGGCGGCAAAAATCGGTTCAACGCTCGCGAACGACCAGCGATCGGCTGGACGTGCCGTGCCGTCCTTGTCCGTAAACCAGCCATGGCTGTACGCCGCAACACTCGGGAAGGCGGCGCGACTATATTCGGGGACGATCAACACGATCTTTTTCCGACGGGCAAGATCGACCCATTCACCGATATATTTGTCGGCATCGCGCTGAACGCCATGGAACACGAACAGGACCGGCGCATCGCCAGGCGCATCGGCCGGTCGATAGGTCCAGACGGGAAAAGCCGGACCCGCCCAGCCGTCAAAAGTGAAGCGCTTCACCCCCGCGGCGAACAGATCGCGCTGAAGCTTTGTATCGCCATGCGGGGCGGCACTGGCGACCGCATGGCCGGGCGCGCACCCTGCCAACGCCAGCAGCACCGCGCCCGACATGGCCTTCAGGGATCCAGTGGATCGAAGCCCCGAAGCTCTCAATTTTTTTCGCATCAGAATTTCACCGTTGCGCCAACATAGAAGCGGCGCCCGGCAATATCATAGACGCCGTTCTGGTTGGTCAAGCGCCCGCTCTCGGTCCCGCTCGGCAGAAAAGGGCTGATCGAATTGAACAGATTATTCACCCCACCATAGAGACGAAATTCCTTGCCGCCGCTGTCGAGGTCGAAAGAGAGGAACAGGTCGTGCTCCCAAACGTCGCCGATATTGAGGAAGATCGGCACCTCGGCATTGGGGTTGGCTTCGAGCAGCGCCGCATATTGGTCGGCGAGCGAATTGCTGTCGTTGATCTTGCCGTAATAGGTGGTGGTCCAGCGAATGCGGAAATTGTCGAGCCGCCAACCGAGTGAGCCGCGCGCACGGTATTTGAAACTGCCTTCGGCAAGGTCTCCGGCAAGGTCGTTGGTCACCGTCCCCTCGATGCCCTGAAACTGCACTTTCTGCTTCAGGACATGCGTAGCGTCGTAGCGCAGGTCGAAACGGCCGGGGATGCCGAGCGCGTCGTCGAGGCGGAAGCGATAGTTGAACGCGACGTCGATGCCCTGCGTGTCGAAGCGCGCAAGATTGACCTGCCGCTGGACCAACGCGACGATCTGGCCGTTGTTGGCGTTGCGGGTGATGTCCACACAGAAGGGATTGTCCGTCTGCGGCACGGCGGTGTCATAGCATTGCAGCTGGATGTCGCGGTTCGAATAGGCGTCGATCGCATCCTTGATGCGAATGTCGTAATAATCGACCGCGATCGTCAGGCCGGGGATAAAGCGCGGCGCGATCACGGCGCCGAGCGTCAGCGTGTCGGCGGTCTCTTCCTTAAGGTCCAGGTTCCCGCCGTTGGGGCTGTAGAGGCTGTTGCCCGCCTGCGTATATTGCTGCGTCGCGCCATCGGTCGCCTGCTGAGCAAACAGCGCCTGGATGCCCGGATCGAGACGGCAACCAGCGGCGATCTGTCCGGCCGTTGTCGGCGTCACACCATCGCACAGGTCGTTCGCGGCTTCAAAATTTCCACGTGGCGGCGAATATAGCTCGGCGATGTCGGGCGCGCGCTGGGCGCGGGCGAACTGGGCACGGAAACGAATGTCGGGAATCGGCGCATATTGGACACCGCCGCGCCAGCTGAACACGGTCCCGACATTGTCGATATTGTAATCGGCGAAGCGTGCCGAGGCATCGACGCTGAGCAGATAGGCGCCCGGCGCATCGCGGAGCAGGGGTACGCTGACTTCGCCATATCCCTCGAGGGCGCGGATCGAACCGCCGAAATTGGGTACCGCATTGCCCGTCGTGCCGCCGGTCTGTGACAAGATGTCGCCGCTCAGATCCTGACTGTCCTTGCGATAATCGACGCCGAACGCGACGCCGACCGGGCCAGCCGGCAGCTGGAACAGCTCACCCGTGACGAACGCCTGCCCGGTATATTGGCGGATCGTCAGCTCCTGGTGCAAATCGGCACGGATCCACGCCGCGGCTTCGGGGGTGATTGCCCCTTCGCCAAACAGGTTGATGGGGACGCAGCCCGCGGCACGCGCGTCGGCACCGACACAGCGCGGGGCGCCGTCGGGTCCGAGTTCGGCATTGAGCGCCTGCGTCAGGTTGATGCCGTTGATCTCGTTACGGCGCCACTGGTCCTGCTTATACTGGCCATAACCAAAGCTTGCTTCCCAATTCCAGCTGTCCGAAATCTTGCCGCGCAGCCCCGCCCAGCTGCGGATCGTCTCGCGCTTGTTCTCGGTGATCTGGCCGCCCACTTCGTCGAAGCGGCGGTCCCAGGCAATGCCCACGCCCGTAGAGGGCGTTTCGCTGCCGCGCAGCTCGGGCGGCACGAATGGGTTGCAACCGCCCGTCCGACGACAGGGAATCTTGCCATATTCGATCTCTGTCGTGACCCCGGTGATCGGGTCAGTAAGCGGATAGGTCGAATCCCAACCGATGCCGACCGATTCGCGCGTCTCGCCCGACGTGATCCGCGAATATTGGAGCTGCGCGAAACCTTCGAGCGCATCCGAAAATTCATACTCGAGCTTCGCGGCGCCCAGATAGCGTTCACGGGCCAGAATCAGCGAACGTCCGGTGCGCTGGTTGTAGCCGTCGCGATTGGGCAGAAAATATCCGGTGTTGCCGTTATCGGTCGTGCCGATGCCGACCGGCTGCCCTGTCTGCACATCGGGACCGAGCGGAACCAGCGTCCCGTTGCGGTAAAAACGGTCACGCGACGAATTGGCGCCCGAGAAGACCCCGCCCGGAATGAAACTGCTCAGGTCGCTCATGATCAACGGCGGGAACTGGGAAGCTGGCTGCGACCCGCTGGTCGGAGCGCCGCTGGCGTTCAGAAAGACGCCTTCGAATTCGTTGACGCCATTTGCGAAATCATAGCTGTATGAGACCGGTCGCACCGCCCATTCGCGATCGACCGCTCGGATGCCCCAGTCGCGGTCATAGGTACCGCTGACCAGGAAATAACCGCGATCGTCGGCAAAGCGCGACCCATAGGTGGCGCCCAGCGTGAGCTCCTGCCCGTCGCCCTGCGACGTGATGCCGGTGCGCGCGCGGAGTGTCAGGCCGCGTTCGTTCTTTTTGGTGATGATGTTCACCACCCCCGCGACCGCGTCCGACCCATAGACCGACGACGTGCCGCCAGTGATGATTTCGACCCGGTCGATAAAATCGCTGGGAATCGTCGACAGGCTGACGAGATTGGAAATGCCACTGTTCGACACCGTCCGGCGGCCATCGATCAGCACAAGGGTGCGGTTCGCCCCGAGATTGCGCAGCTCGATCGAGCTGAGGCCCGAATTTTGCGTGTTGCCGGTGACCGTCGAGTCGTTGGTCGCCGACGACAATTGCGGCAGGTCGGCCAACGTTTCGCTAAGTTCGCTGTCACCCGATTCGACCAGATCTTCCGACGATACACCGATGACAGGCGCCGGCGTGTCATAGGTTTCGCGTGCGATGCGGCTGCCGGTCACGACGATTGCGTCCTCACCTTGCGCTGCGGCGGCGGTTTCGACCGGCGCGTCCTGCGCGGCGAGCGGCGCGGCGAAAGCGCTGATCCCGACAAACACCAATGCGGTGCGGCTGCTGTGGCGAGCCCAACGGGCTTTCGTCGATTTCATCTTTTCACTCCCCATATTTTTATCGTCAGTCGATCAGTCGCTGTCGGTTTCGCTTGGTGGTGCGGCGAGCGGTGCCGGACCACCGCCTAGCGCACGATGCAAAGCGTCGCGGTCGAGCGCGTTTTCCCAACCCGCGACGACAATCGCCGCCAGCGCGTTGCCGATGAAGTTGGTCAGCGCGCGGCATTCGCTCATGAAGCGATCGATGCCGAGGATCAGCGCAAGCCCGGCGACCGGCACCGACGGCACGATCGACAACGTCGCCGCGAGCGTGATGAAACCCGCGCCGGTGACCCCAGCGGCGCCCTTCGAACTCACCATCGCGACGAGCAGCAGTGCGAGTTGATCGCCAAGGCTGAGGTCAACACCGACCGCTTGGGCGATGAACAGCGCAGCCAGCGTCATGTAGATATTGGTACCGTCCAGGTTGAAGCTGTAACCCGTCGGCACAACCATGCCGACAATCGGCTTGGCGCAGCCAGCGCGTTCGAGCTTTTCCATCAGGCTCGGTAACGCCGCCTCCGATGACGAGGTGCCAAGCACGAGCAGCAACTCGGCCTTCAGATAAGCAATCAGCCGGAAGATCGAAAAGCCCGAAAAGCGCGCGACCGCGCCAAGGACAACAATCACAAAGAAGAGCGATGTCAGATAAAAAGTTGCGATCAGCGCGCCCAGATTGGCAAGCGAATCGACGCCATATTTGCCAATGGTGAAGGCCATCGCCCCAAATGCGCCGATCGGCGCAAACTTCATCAGCATCCCGACGAGACCGAAAAAGACAACGGATATTTTTTCGAGCACCCCAAGGATCTGCCGACCGGGCTCGCCCGCATGGGTCAGCGCGAGGCCAAACAGAATGGCGACGAACAGCGCCTGCAGGATCGATCCCTGAGTCAGCGCCGAAACGAAGGTTGTCGGGATGATGTCGAGCAAAAAGGCGGTCAGCGTCGCTTCGTGGGCCTGCGCCTGATATTGCGCGACGGCACCCGCATCGAGGGTGGCGGGGTCGATGTTCATCCCGGCGCCGGGTTGCACAACATTGGCAACGACCAGCCCGATGATCAGCGCGAGCGTCGAGAAGAACAGGAAATATGCGAACGCCTTGCCCACGACCCGTCCGAGCGCGCGGGTTTCGCCGATCGACGCAATACCGGTCGCTACGGTCAGAAAAATCACCGGCGCGATGATCATTTTGACGAGCTTGATGAAGCCGTCTCCCAGCGGTTTAAGCTCGGTCGCAAAATCCGGCGCCAAATGGCCCAGCAGAACGCCTGCCACGATCGC
Organism: Alphaproteobacteria bacterium; assembly: GCA_018823905.1. Classification (GTDB taxonomy): domain Bacteria; phylum Pseudomonadota; class Alphaproteobacteria; order Sphingomonadales; family Sphingomonadaceae; genus Sphingopyxis. The sequence continues at coordinate 88,424 of JAHJHL010000128.1, read as the reverse complement.
AGCGAGCACCTGAACATAGAGATGCGACCACCACGGGCGGGGCGTTGCCGGCAACACCGGCGCTGTCATGTCGATCGTGGCTGCCAACAGCCCTCTCCCTTTTTCTCACCTTCGCTTCGAAGCGGAGTGCGGCCGCTGCACGGCCTTTCCATGGAAAATAGGGGACGGGTGAAATCGCGGTCAAATGAACGAACTGTTTTATATAAATCATTGTAATATCAACAATTTTAAACATATCGAGATAAGCGCCGACCAAAATCTGTGTGGATTTCCGCAGGCAATATGCTTCATTTGTGCCATAATCCGCACATGACAGGTTTCAGTGATTCGTCCGCGCCGAGCCCGCGAGCCCATCGACGGCGGCTGATCGTCGCAACGATGGTCGGTGCGCTGATCCTGCTTGTGGCGGCGCTGGCACTCTCGCAATGGGCTGCGACGCGTGCGCGGGCACAGACAGATGTGGAGGCACGGCAGAACGCGCGCGCGCATGTCAGCCTATTGGAAAGCGAGTTGCAGAAATTCCGCCTGCTCCCGCGCGTACTCTCTGAATTTCCGGACGTGCGCGCCGCCCTTGCCGACAACAGCAAGACCGCATCGCGCCGCCTCGACCGCGAACTGGAGCAATTGGCCGAGCGAACCGACGCGGCCGTCCTCTATGTAATCGACGCCGACGGCATCACGATCGCGTCGAGCAACTGGCGCGACGCCACCAGCTTCGTCGGTCAAAATTACCGCTTCCGGCCCTATTTTCGGGGCGCAATGCGGGAGGGTGAGGCCGAATTATTCGCGCTCGGTACCGTAAGCGGCCGCCCCGGATTGTTCCTGGCGCGACGCGTCGATGTCGATGGACGCCGGCTCGGCGTGATCGTGGTCAAGGTCGAATTTGACAAACTGGAATCGCGCTGGGCCGATTCGGCTGCAACGACCCTCGTCACCGACGCCGCCGACATCATTGTGATGTCAAGCGATCGCCGCTGGCGCTTCCGGTCCTTCGGACCGATTTCCCGCGCCGAGCAGCAGCGCCTTCGCGCGACGCGCAGCTATGGCAATGCGCCGCTCGACCCGTTGCCGGGTGACCGTTCAGGGAGCGATCTTGTCATCGAGGCGGCACCCTTCCGCGTCGCCGTCGAGCGCGTGTCGCTGCCCGGCAGCACGCTTCGTCTGCTCCAACCCGCCGGACCAGCGCGTGACAGCGCCAATGCGACCGCGCGCGTGATTTTTCTGATCCTGCTGATCCTTGTCGGTGCGGCGATCATCACGCTGGTCCGACTTGCCGAACGGCAAGCATTGCGGCAGGCCGCGCACGAGGCGCTCGAGCGCGAGGTCGCCGCGCGGACACAGGATCTGCGTGCGGCGAACGATGAACTGACGCAGGCGTCGGCACGTCAAACCGAGGCAGACCGCCGCTATCGCGCCGCGCGCGAGGAGCTTGCGCAGGCAAGCAGGCTTGGCTCGATCGGCCAGATCACGGCCGGTGTCGCGCACGAGATCAACCAGCCGATCGCCGCGATCCGCAGCTTTGCCGAAAATGGGCTTGCCTATCTTGATCGCGAACAGGTCGGCAAGGCGCGCGGCAATCTCGATCATATTGTCGAACTTACGGCGCGTGTCGGCGCGATCACTGGCGAGCTTAGGAATTTCGCGCGCCGCGCACCGCGCCCGCTGGGCCCGGTGTCGCTGCAATCGGCGATCGACGGAACTTTGCTGCTGATTGGGGACCGACTGCGTGGGCAGGGCATCGCGCTCGACATTGCAGTCGATGATGCGGCGCCGAGCGTCCACGCCGACCGCGTCCGGCTCGAACAAGTCCTCGTCAACCTGCTCCAGAACGCCGCCGAGGCCGTGCAAGGCCGAACCGATGCCCGGATCTCCATCCACGGCCATGGCCGCGCTCCGGTGCTAATCGATATCTGCGACAATGGCCCAGGTATCGCGCCCGAATTGCGGCCGCAACTGTTCACACCGTTCGTCACCGGCCGCGCCGACGGGCTCGGACTCGGGCTTGCGATCGCGAGCGATATCATGGCGGAATTTGGCGGGTCGCTTTCGCTCATTGAATCGCCGCTTGGCGGCGCCGGTTTTCGCCTGACGCTGAGGTCGGCATGAGCTTCTTTACTGCCGAACAGACGATTCTTTTTGTCGACGACGACGCGAGTCTGCGTGCCGCGAACGCCCAGACACTCGACCTCGCGGGCCTGACGGTCGAAACCTTCGCCGACGCGCCGGGTGCGCTGACGCGCATCGCAGCCGACTTTCCCGGTATCGTGGTCACGGACATCCGCATGCCCGGGATGGATGGACTTCAGCTTCGCGCGGCGATTCACGCGATCGACCCGGACATCCCGGTCATCCTGATCACCGGGCACGCCGACGTCACAATGGCGGTGCGCGCGTTGCAAGACGGTGCGTTCGATTTCCTCGCCAAGCCCTTTGCCGCCGACCATCTGGTCAGCGCGTCGCGCCGGGCGCTCGACCACCGTGCGCTGATCCTCGATAACCGCCGCCTCGTCGCCGCGGTCGCCGGGATCGACAGCCCGCTGATCGGCGAAAGCGCGGGCATGACGAGATTACGCGAAACGATCACGCAATTAGCACAGGCCGACATCGATGTGCTGATAGAGGGCGAGACGGGCACCGGTAAAGAACTTGTCGCGCACATGCTTCATCGCCAGAGTCGGCGCCGCGGCGCGTCGCTCGTCGCAGTAAACTGCGCTGCGCTGCCGCACGAGCTGGCAGAGGGCGAGCTGTTCGGTAGCGACCTTGCCGACCGCACAACGGGCAAGCTAGGTGCGCCAGGGCGTATTCGCAGCGCACATCGCGGTACCTTGTTTCTCGACGAGATCGACACGATGCACAGCGCGGTGCAGGCGAAGCTGTTGCGCGTGATCGAAGAGCGCGAAGTGCAGCCGATAGGCGCACCGGCGCCCGAGCCGGTCGATCTGCGCATCATCGCGGCGACCAAGACGGACCTGCGCGACGCCGTACGCGGCGGCAATTTCCGCGAGGATCTCTATTACCGGCTGCACGTCGTCAAACTGCGTATCCCGCCGCTGCGTGAACGGCGCTCCGACATTCCACAGACCTTTGCCTATTTCCTCGACGAGGCAGCGTCCAAATTCGGGCTGGCCGATTTTCGGATCGACGACGCTGTGCGTCGCCACCTTGTCGAGCATGATTGGCCAGGCAACGTCCGCGAACTCAAGAATTTTGCCTACAGCGTGGTTCTCGATTTGCCTTCGGATCCCCTATTGGCAGCCATGCCTGCGGATGTGCCGCTGGCCGAGCGGCTGCGCCGGTTCGAAGCAACGATCCTTCATGACACACTCGTTCAGACGCGCGGGAACATTGCCGAAGCGATGATGCGACTCAGCGTGCCGCGCAAGACGCTTTACGACAAAATGCGACGGCACCGGATCGATCCTCGACAATTTCGGGGCTGAGATAGAAGCTCGCGTCGCAGATTCGGCTGCACAACCCCAGTCGGCATCGGGTGGCAACGGTGAGCAACCGTCTTGGCTATCGCGCGCCGGGGAAAGGCCGCAGGTCAATCTCAGCGCCACCCTCGATAATGGCAACGGAGCAGCGCCCATGTAACCGGTTGCATCGAACCAGAAGCCCCGTTAGACCGACGGAAGAACAAAATCGGGGAAGAGGACAGAATTATGGGACAATCCGCGCAGGACTATGCCGTTCCTGGCGGTCGATCGACCTCCGCCGCGGCCTTCGCGGCGGTTACGGTGCTCTTCTTTGCCTGGGGTTTTATCACGTCGATGATCGACCCGCTGGTCGCGGCGGTAAAGGGTATCTTCACGCTAAGTGATGCCGAGGCGCAACTGTCGGCCTTTGCCTTTTTCATCGCCTATGGCGTCATGTCCTTTCCCGCGGCGGCGCTGATCGCGCGCTTTCATTCGATCCCCTCGATCCTAACCGCGCTGACGACGATGGTCGCGGGCTGCCTTGTCATGCTGGCGGCGGCCAATCTGGCGATCTATCCGCTCGTGCTGGCCGGCCTGTTCATGCTGGCGAGCGGGATCACGATTTTGCAGGTCGCGGCCAATCCGCTCGCAGCGGCGCTCGGCAATCCCAAGTGGAGCCATTTCCGACTGACCTTCAGTCAGACCTTCAACAGTTTTGGCACCTTTCTTGGCCCGTTGATTGGCGCGCACTTGTTCCTGGAAGGCGTCGAGGTCAAAGATGGAGCGACCATTTCGGACAGCGTCCGCGCCCAGGCCTTGGCGGGGATCGACGCCGCCTATTTCTGGATCTGCGGCCTGATTATCGCCCTTCTCCTCTTCTTCTGGGTCAGTCGCCAGATCGTCAACGCCGCGGTTCCCCCGGCACCGACACGCGCGCGCGTCGGCATAGGAGAACTGATCCGCGAGGCCTGTTCGTCGCGATGGGCGCTGTTTGGTGCGCTCGCGATCTTCCTGTACGTCGGTGCCGAAGTGGCCATTGGCACACAAATGGCGCTATTCCTCAACAGCGATGCCGTCTGGGGCCAGTCGGAGGCGCCCTTTGGCGTTCCGTTGCTCGGCTTTGCGATGGGTAGCGACGGTGTGCCGGGTGTGTCGCTCCAGGAAGCCGGCAAGGCGGTCGCCTTTTACTGGGGCGGCGCGATGGTCGGCCGCGCGATCGGTTCGGCGCTGCTCGCGCTCGCGCCGGCGACGCGGCTGCTCGCCGCCTTCACCGCAGCGGCATGCCTGCTCTGCCTGTACATCGTCTTTGTCGGCGGCGCGACCGCGGGCTTCGTCGCGCTGTCGATCGGGCTGGTCAATTCGATCATGTTCCCGGTCATCTTCACGCTGACCCTCGAACGGTCGAGCGCACGGGCCGAGGCGACTTCGGGGCTGCTGTGTACTGCGATCATCGGCGGCGCGATCATCCCGGTGCTGGTCGGCAGCATGTCCGACGCCATGGGCTATGCTGCTGCCTTCGCCCTGCCCGCGCTATGCTACGCCCTGCTCTGCATCTTTGCCTTCGCAGCCGGTCGCGCGCCGGTGAAGGGGGCGGCGGCAGTCGTATCGGTGCATTGATGCGCGACCGCGACCTGGTCCGTGTCGGCAGCGTTTTGCTGGCCGCCCTCGTTGCATCGCCTGCGGCAGCGCGCGACGATGTGACGCACGAGCTTTGCTCGCCCGACACGCGCACCTGCTTTTCGTTGACGACGGTGGGAGAGATTCCGACGTATCGGGTCACGCGCGATGGCAAGCCGGTCATTGCCCCCTCTCGCCTGGGCTTCATGCTGCGCGGACACGGCAAGTTCGAACATGCGACGGCGCTGGGCAAGGCGAGCTTTTCCGAAGCCGATGAACGCTGGGAACAGCCATGGGGTGAGAATCGCTGGGTCCGCGACCATTATCGCGAGATGAGGGTGCCAATCACTGAGTTGATCGGTGGCAAACGCCGGATCGACCTGATCGCACGCGTGTTCGACCATGGCGTCGGCTTTCGCTTCGCCTTTCCCGATCAGCCGCAGTTGCGCGATGTGCAGATCGATGATGAACTGACCGAGTTCAACATCGCAGGCAATGCCGAGGCATGGTGGACACCCGCGGGCGAATGGAACCGCTACGAATATCCCTACAACCGCACGCCCGCGAACCAGGTCGGCACCGCGCATTCGCCGATCAGCTTTCGCCGCGACGACGGCTTGCACATCGCGATCCACGAGGCCGCGCTGGTCGATTATGCCGGTTTCTGGCTACAGCGGATCGACGGCCAACGCTTTCGGACCCGCCTCTCCCCCTCGTCCGAGCCATGGAAGGTGCGCCGCGCCGCGCCGTTCGAAACGCCGTGGCGGACGATCCTGATCGCCGACGACGCCCCAGGACTCTATGCCGCGTCGGACATGATCCTGAGCCTCAACGAGCCCAACAAGCTGGGTGACGTGAGCTGGGTTAAGCCGCTCAAATATATCGGCATCTGGTGGTCGATGCACCTGGACGCGGCAAGCTGGCACAGCGGGCCAAAGCATGGTGCGACGACCGAGAACACCCTCAAATATATCGACTTCGCCGCAAAGCACGGCTTTGGCGCGGTGCTTGTCGAGGGATGGAATATCGGCTGGGACGGCAACTGGATCGGCGATCATGGCCGCAATTTCGATTTTGCGAAGGCATATCCCGATTTCGATATGGACCGGATCGCGGCCCATGCCCGCAAAAAGGGCGTCGCCATCATGGGGCATCACGAAACCGCGGCAAATTCGGGACGCTATGCCGCGCAAATGGATGCGGGGTTCGACTATTATGCGCGCCATGGCGTGCCTGCGGTCAAGACGGGTTATGTCGCCGACGCAGGCGGCGTGCTGCACCAGGACAAGGATGGCAACGACATCTGGGACTGGCACGACGGCCAATATCAGGTGCGCCACCATCAGGCCGTGATCGAGGCTGCCGCGAAGCGCCGCATTGCGATCAACGCGCACGAACCGGTCAAGGACACTGGGCTGCGGCGGACCTGGCCCAACATGGTCAGCCGCGAGGGCGCACGCGGGATGGAATATCAGGCGTGGGGCGACCCGCCCAACCCGCCCGAGCATGAAGCCAACCTGGTGTTCACGCGGATGCTGTCAGGGCCGATGGACTTCACTCCCGGAATTGTCAGCCTGACCGGTAAGGGCGGGCGGCGGATCCCGTCGACGCTGGCCAAGCAACTCGCCAACTTTGTCGTGATCTACAGCCCCGTCCAGATGGCCGCCGACCTGCCCGAACATTATGACGCGCAGCCCGCGGCGCTCGATTTCATCAAGCGCGTTCCAGTCGATTGGGAGGTCACACGCTTACTCGGCGGGGCGATCGGCGACTATGCCGTCTTCGCACGCCAGCGGCGTGGCGGCGCGGACTGGTATGTCGGCGGCGTCACCGACGAAGCGGCGCGCGACTTCACGGTCGATTTCGCTTTCCTGCCCACAGGCAAGCGCTATGCGGCAACGATCTGGCGCGACGGGGCGGGTGGCGGCATCGGCGGCGATCCGTTCGCCATGACGGTCGAGACCAAGACGGTCACGGCGGCAACGAAATGGCCGGTCCGCATGGCAGCGGGCGGCGGTTTCGCCATCGCACTGAGTCCGGGGCGCTAAGCCGCGCGACCGCAGGGAGAGCATATGGCCGGACTGTCGATCGAGAATGCCCGCAAGAGCTTCGGCGAAACGCAGGTGCTGCGCGGCGTATCGATCGAGGTGGCCGATGGCGAGTTTGCGGTAATTGTCGGCCCGTCGGGTTGCGGCAAATCGACGCTGCTGCGGGCGGTGGCGGGGCTTGAAGAATTGAGCGAGGGACGCATTGTCATTGGTGGCCGTGACGTCACCGACCTGCCGCCGTCGCAGCGCGGGATTGCCATGGTGTTCCAGTCCTACGCGCTATACCCGCATCTGACGGTGCGCGAAAATATGGCGTTCGGGCTGAAGATCGCTAAAGCAACGAAAGCCGAAGTCGACGCGGCGGTGAACCGCGCTGCGGCGATCCTGAATATCGAACCCCTGCTCGACCGCAAGCCCGCCGCCCTGTCGGGCGGTCAGCGCCAGCGCGTCGCGATCGGTCGCGCGATCGTCCGCCAGCCGCAAATTTTTCTGTTCGACGAGCCATTGTCGAACCTTGACGCCGACCTGCGCGTGCGGATGCGCTACGAGTTTGCAAAGCTACATCGCCAGCTCGGAACGACAACGCTCTACGTCACCCATGACCAGGTCGAGGCGATGACGCTGGCTGACCGGATTATCGTGCTGCGCGACGGGATCATCGAACAAGTCGGCAGCCCGCGCGATCTGTACGAGCGGCCCGCCAATATCTTCGTCGCACAGTTTCTGGGCACGCCGCGCATGAATATCCTGAACGCGGTGGTTGCAGACGGGGATCAGGCGCGGCTGGACGACGGTCGCAGCCTCGCGCTGCCCGCGCTCGCCGCGCCGATCGCACCGGGAACCGCGGTGTCGGTTGGCATCCGGCCGGAGGATGTGCGGATCGGCGCCGCGCCGGGCGCGCTGCCCTTCACCATAGGCTTTGTCGAACGCCTCGGCGGTCTGGCAACGGTCCATCTGCAAGCCGCGAAGGACAGCGAGCCGATCGCCTGCCAGTTACGTGACGACGGCAGCCTGCGCGAGGGCGAAACCGTCGCCGCGCTGCTGCCGCCCGACCGCCTGCACCTGTTCGACGCCGACGGCGGCGCGCTGCGGCGGGAGGTTCGCGAATGACCTTGCTTTTTGCCATTGTAACCGGTTACCCTGCGATCGTTTCCGCGCCCGGCCGTCACAACAGAAACGGTGTCGCACCGCCGAACCGGCGCGATCGGAACATGAGGGGGCGAACTGCATGGCCACATTGAGGGACGTCGCCCGCGAGGCGGGGGTGTCGGTCGCCACGGCTTCGCGCGCGATCAATGGCCACAGCAACGTCACCGGCCCGACCAAGGCGGCCGTATTGGCGGCGGTAAAAAAGCTCAATTTCGTCCCGCACAGCGGCGCGCGCAGCCTGACCCGGCGCAAGACCGACACCGTCGGGGTCATCCTGCCCGACCTGTTCGGCGAATTCTTCTCTGAAATCATCCGCGGCATCGACCTTGTCGCGCATGAATCGGGGATGCACCTGCTGCTCGGTAATATGCACGGCAGCACGCACGAAACCGCGGCGGCGATCGCGGCGATGCGCGGGCGGGTCGACGGACTGCTGGTGATGCCGCCCGATGTGAAACCCGAATTGCTGTCGGGCTATCTCGACCCGGCGCTGCCCACCGTCCTGCTCAACTATGATGCGGGATCGCTCGACCTGCCCTTCGTCGCGGTCGACAATTATCACGGCGCCTATGCGATGACCGAGGCACTGCTGGCGCGCGGCGCCAAGCAGGTCGTCCATATCGCTGGCCCCAAGCACAATCGCGACGCGCGCGACCGCCAGCGCGGCTTCGCCGATGCGATGGCCAAGATCGCCCAAGTGCAGAGCCCTGCGATCCTGCCCGGCGACTTTTCCGAAGAAAGCGGGGCTCAGGCGGCGCGCCTGCTGGTTCAGGGACGACTTCCTGCCGATGCGGTCTTTGCGGCCAATGACCAGATGGCGGTCGGGTTGATCGCCGAACTTGCTGCATCGGGCATGTCGGTCCCCGGCGACATCATGGTAGCGGGCTTCGACGACATTCCGCTCGCGCGCCACCTCAACCCGTCACTGACGACGATGCAGGTCAACATCGACCGACTTGGTTCGACCGCGATGATGATGCTGCTGCGCATCCTGCGCGGCGAGACGCTGGCCGCGGCAAGCGCGACGATCCTGACCCCGACGCTGGTTGCCCGCGGCACCACCGGCGGTGGCGCAGGTAGCATAATGGTGGAAAAGGCGCCGGTGCTCGGCGCGCGCGCATGATTGACCGCGACGCCCGATGCAGGTGACGCGGCGCCGGATGACGGGCGCGCTCGCGGCGCTGCCCCTGCTGCCGATGCTCGGCGGCTGCGGCGCGCGCAGCGGCGGCGGGCTGAAAATATGGGCAATGGGCAACGAAGCCGCGAACCTCCCCGTGCTGCTGCAAAGCCTGCGCCTTCCGGCGGACATGCCGCCTGTGACAGTGCAGCCGCTGCCCTGGACGGCGGCGCACGAGAAACTGCTCACCGGCTTTGCCGGAAACGCGCTCCCCGCGATTGGCCAGGTCGGCAACAGCTGGATCGCCGAAATGGCCACGATCGGCGCGATCGCGCCGGTTCCCGCATCGGCAGAGCGCCTGCTGGACGACCAGTTCGCCGCCGTCGCCGAAACCAACCGTATCGCAGACCGGACTTGGGCAATCCCCTGGTATGTCGACACGCGATTGCAATTCTACCGCAAGGATATGTTCGCGCGCGCCGGTTACGCCGGGCCGCCGCTCGATTGGGCTGGGTGGAAGGCTGCGCTCCACAAGGTCAAGGCGCTGGCGGGCGACGGCAATTATGCCGTGCTGCTGCCGGTCAACGAATTCGAACAATTGCTGACCATCGCATTGTCGGCGGGAGCGCGGCTGCTGCGCGACGAAGGCGGGCGCGGCGCCTTTTCCGATCCCGAATTCAAGGCCGCGCTCGCCTTCTACAAATCGCTGTTCGATGAAAAGCTGGCGCCCGTCGCGTCGGCGACGCAGATTTCGAACATCTGGAACGAATTTGCGCGCGGTTTTTTCAGCATCTTCACCTCGGGTCCGTGGACAATCGGCGACATGAAAAGCCGCTTGCCCGCCGCGATGCAGGGCAGATGGGGCACGTCGCCGAACCCCGGTCCGACCGGCATCGGATCTGCGGCGCCGGGCGGGTCAAGCCTGGTTGTTTTTGCGGGTGCCGACAATCCCGATGCCGCCTGGGATCTGGTGTCCCGCCTGCTCGCGCCGTCGGCGCAGCTCAGGTTCCAGCAATTGACCGGCAATTTACCCGCGCGGCGTTCGGTCTGGCGCGACGCAGGGCTGGCAAGCGATCCCGTCGTCGCGCCGTTCGCGACGCAGCTCGAGCGCGCGACCGCGCTGCCGAAAGTTCCCGAATGGGAACGTATCGTCACCGAAATGCAGGTCGTCGCCGAACGCATGGTGCGCGGGCAGTATAGCGTCGACGAAGCGGCCGCCGAAATCGACCGCCGCGCCGACCGGCTGCTCGAAAAACGGCGCTGGATGCTGGGCAAGGGGCTCGCGCTATGAGCGCCGCGCGCCGCGTCAGCGAGGCCCGCGCGGGCTGGGCAATGTCGTCGCCCGCGCTCGCCGCGATCACGCTGTTCTTTCTGTTGCCGGCGATCGCGTCGCTGTTCCTCAGCTTCACCGATTTCGACATCTACGCGCTCGCCAATCTCGACAATCTACGCTTCGTCGGTTTTCAGAATTATGCGCGGCTGGTCGAAAATCCGCTGTTCTGGAAAGCGATGACGAACACTTTGCTGTTCGTGGTGGTCGGGACGCCATTTATCGTCGCGCTGTCACTGTTCGCGGCGATGCTGGTCAATTCGCGCTGGCTGAAGTGGCGGCCCGTGTGGCGCGTCGCGTTGTTCGCGCCCTATGTAACGACGCTCGTCGCAACCGCGGTCGTCTGGCGCTACCTGCTTCACACCCGCTACGGCTTGGTCAATTACCTGCTGTCGCTCGTCGGAATTCCGCCGATCGACTGGCTCGGCAGCCCGAACGCGTCGCTCCCCGCGATCCTGATTTTCGTCGGGTGGAAGACCTTTGGCTATAATATGATCATCTTCCTCGCTGCGCTCCAGACGGTGCCGCGCGAGCTGGACGAGGCGGCGCGGATCGACGGCGCGGGCTGGTCGACCAGGCTCCGCCACGTCACCTTGCCCGCCATCGCGCCAACCGCATTGCTGGTGTCGGTGCTGACCGTCGCGGGCATGTTCCAGCTTTTCGCCGAACCCTATGTGATGACGCAGGGCGGACCTTCGCAGTCGACCGTCACCATCCTCTATTTCATGTATGAGGAAGGGTTCAAATGGTGGAATCTGGGGTCGGGCGCGGCGGTCGCCTTCCTGCTCTTCCTGTGCATCCTGGCGGTGACATTGGTGCAGTTGCGGCTGGCCAAACGCGGGGGGGCGATATGAGCGCGCGCCGCTGGACGGTCACCCTGCTCGCGGCGCTGGTCGCACTGCTCACGGTCGCGCCCTTGCTGTGGATGCTCTCGGTCAGCTTCATGGCACCGGGCGAAGCGGCGCAGTTCCCGCCGCCGCTGCTGCCAGCCGATCCCAGCCTCGACAACTACCGGACGCTATTCGGCAGCTTCGGCATCGGCCGATTCCTCGCCAACAGCATCCTCGTCTCGACGCTGGCGACGATCCTCGCGCTGCTCTTTACCATCCCGGCAGGTTACGCCTTTGCCAAGCTGCGCTTCACGGGCCGCGACGCGACCTTCCGCCTGCTCGTCGCGGCGCTCGTCGTGCCGGGCCAGATCGGGATGCTGCCGCTGTTCCTCGAACTCAAGGCGATGGGGCTGGTGAACAGCTATGCCGGCGCGCTCGTGCCTTGGCTCGCGGGCATTTTCGGCATTTTCCTGGTGCGCCAATATTGCCTGTCGATCCCCGACGAGATGTTGGAGGCAGCGCGCATCGACGGTGCGAGCGAGGGACATATCCTCCGCCGTATCGTGCTGCCGATCCTGACCCCGATCATCGTCACGCTCGCACTGTTCGTGTTCCTCGGCAGCTGGAACGATTTCATGTGGCCGCTGATCATCCTCGCCGATCAACAGCTTTATACGCTGCCCGTCGCGCTCGCCGCGATGAGCCGCGAGCATGTGCAGGACAATGAACTGATGATGGCGGGGGCGGTCGTGACGACGCTGCCCGTTCTGATCCTCTTCCTCGCGCTCCAGCGCTTCTATCTGAGCGGCCTGCTCACCGGGAGCGTCAAGGGATGACAATTTCAACCAAGGACAATCGCATGACATATTGGACCGCGGCATTGCTGGGGCTCGCCCTTGCCGCCGCCCCCGCCACCGCAAAGACCAAAATGCCCGCCATGGTCGAGGGACAAACGCCGCAGCAGGCGATCGAGTCCGACAATTATCCGTACCAGCTGTTCCTGCCCAAAGGCTATCTGGCCGACAAGGACAAGGCCTATCCGCTGCTGATCTTCCTCCACGGCTCGGGCGAACGCGGCGACGATGTCGCCCGCGTCAAGGTCCACGGCCCACCGAAGATTGCCGATCGCGATCCCGATTTCCCTTTCCTGACCGTGTCGCCGCTCCTCGCCGCCGATCAGGATTGGAATATTGAAAAGCTCGACGCGCTGGTCGATCATATTGCCAGGACTTATCGCGTCGATCCGGCACGCGTGTATCTTACCGGGCTCAGCCGCGGCGGCCACGCCAGCTGGCGCTGGGCGATTGCCGAGCCGAAGCGATTTGCTGCGGTCGCGCCGGTCGCGGGGCGCGGCGATCCGGGCGGCGCGTGTCGGCTCATGGACCTGCCTGTCTGGATGTTCCACGGCGATCGCGACGATGTCGTCACCCCCGAAGGCAGCTTCAACATGGCGCGCGCGATCCGCGCTTGTGGCGGCCGTAAGGCCCGCCTGACCATCTATCCCGACCTCGGCCACAACGCCTGGGATCCTGCCTATGACGACCCGGCGCTTTACGCCTGGCTGCTCGAACATCGCCTCCCCACTCCAATGCCCACCAAGGACAAGAAATGACGCAGACTGTTTTCCCCGACAATTTCCTGTGGGGCGCGGCCACCGCCGCCTATCAGATCGAAGGATCGCCGCTCGCCGACGGCGCGGGCGCCAGCATTTGGCAGCGGTTCAGCCACGATCCGCGGCTGATGGCGGTGAAGGGTGACACCGGGGATGTGGCCTGCGACCATTATAACCGCATGCCCGCCGACGTCGCGCTGATGAAGGAATTGGGGCTGAAAGCCTATCGCTTCAGCGTCAATTGGGGCCGCGTGCTGCCCGAAGGAACCGGGCGGGTGAACGAACCCGGCCTCGACTTTTACGAACGGCTGGTCGACGAATTGCTCAAGCACGACATCGAACCGCTGCTGACGCTCCATCACTGGGATCTGCCCGCGGTGCTCGACGACAAGGGCGGCTGGCTGAACCGCGACAGCGCCGACTGGTTCGCCGAATATGGATCCGTCATGTATCGCCGCCTCGACGGCCGGGTGACGAAATGGGTGACGCTAAACGAACCGTGGGTGATCACCGACGGCGGCTATCTACACGGCGCGCTCGCGCCTGGACATCGCAACCTGTTTGAAACGCCGATCGCCAGTCATAATCTGATGCGCGCCCATGGCCGCGCGGTGCAGGCCTATCGCAGCGAGGGCGCGCACGAGATCGGGCTGGTCGTCAATATCGAGCCCAAATATCCGGCGAGCAACAGCGCCGAAGACGTCGCCGCGACGGCGCGCGCGCACGCCTATATGAACCGGCAATATCTCGACCCGGCGCTGAAGGGCAGCTACCCCGAGGAGCTCGCCGAGATATTCGGCGAAGCATGGCCCGAGTGGTCCGCCGAGGATATGGAGGGTATCTGCCAGCCGGTCGATTTTATCGGCATCAACTATTACACGCGCAACGTCGTTCAAGCCGATCCCAACCAATGGCCACTTGGCGCTTCGCCGGTGAAGCAGGTCGCCACGCATACGACGACCGACTGGGAGGTCTATCCCCCTGCCCTCACCGACATGCTGGTCTGGTTCCGTGACACCTATGGCGACATCCCCGTCTATATCACCGAAAATGGCGCGGCCTTCTATGATCCGCCGACCGCCGGACCCGACGGCATCGACGACCCGCTCCGCTGCGATTATCTGCGCACGCATATTGCCGCGATCGGAGACGCCATTGCAAAAGGCGTCGATGTGCGCGGCTATATGGCTTGGTCGCTGCTCGACAATCTCGAATGGTCGCTGGGCTTTTCCAAACGCTTCGGCATCGTCCATGTCGACTATGCCACGCAGGTTCGCACGCCCAAGCGCAGCGCGCGATTCTACAGCAGCGTGATCGCGGCGAACGGCGGCAACCTGGGATGAGATGGCTGCTGATCCTGCTGGCGGCGTTGTGCGCGCTGCCTGCGGCGGCGAAGGAACGCGCCGACCGTTACAGCGCGATGACCTACAATATCCGGCTCGACATCGCGTCCGACGGCGACAATGCGTGGGTACACCGGCGGGCCGCATTGACCGGCCTCATCGCCTACTACGCCCCCGACATCGTCGGCATGCAGGAAGTGCTGCTCAACCAGAAGCAGGCAGTCGGGGCCGACCTTCCCGACTATCAATTCGTCGGCGTCGCGCGCGACGACGGCAGGGATAAGGGTGAGTTTTCGCCGCTGGGCTTTCGCCGCGACCGCTTCGCATTACGCGCCTCGGGCACCTTCTGGCTGTCGCCGACACCAGATGCTCCCAGCAAGGGCTGGGACGCGGCACTGCCGCGCGTCGCAAGCTGGGCTCGGCTGCACGACAAGGCGGCGAAGCGCGATCTGCTCGTCGTGAACACCCACTTCGATCATGTCGGTCAGGTCGCGCGGATCGAGAGTGCACGGCAAATTCGCCGCTGGATCGACGGCCGGCGCAAGCCGGGCGAAACGGTGGTGCTGATGGGCGATTTCAATGCGCCTGCCGACAGCCCGCCCTATACCGCGATCGTCGAACCCGGCGCGGGGGCGCTGCGCGATACGCTGGGGATCAGTCGCACTCCGCATTTCGGGCCGCTCGGCACCTTCACCGGTTTCCAGATCGAACGAAATGAACCGACGCCGATCGACCATATCTTTGTCGGCGACGATGTTACCGTGCTGCGCCATGCGACGCTCACCCAGCAGGCGGGCGGGCGGCTGCCGTCGGATCACTATCCGGTGCTCGCCGACCTGTGTGTCGGTAAAGGCTGCTGACGATGCTGCGCTGGTGGCTCATGCTGTTTACCGCGCTACTCGCCGCCTGTGCGGCCGGTCCCGCGCCGTCCCCCCTGCCCGCCGCGCCGCTCGCCGCGCGAAGCACGACCGATCTGTCCACTGGCTGGCAATTTCGGTTCGACGACGGCCTGACCGCCGAAATAGCGGCTGCGTCGGCTGACAGCGACTGGCAGGCGGTAAGCGTGCCGCACAGCTGGAACCGGCTCGGCGAATATCGCATCGGTCGCACCGCCGCGACCGACAACCGGCAGGGCAAGGGCTGGTACCGGCTGCGCCTCGACGGCGCGGCGCTGCCCATGGGCAAGCGCCATGTCATCGAGTTCGAGGCGGTGGGCAATATCGCCGACCTGTGGATAAACGGGCGGCATGTTGGCAGCCATGCTGGCGCCTTCTCGCGGTTCCGTTTCGACCTTACCGACCATCTCGATCTCGCAGGATCGAACCTGATCGTGCTGCGCGCCGACAACAGCGCGCCCAAACCCGGCAGCAGCACCCAGCATGTAATCCCGCTCGACGGCGATTTCTTCATCCACGGCGGCATCTATCGTCCCGCGCGCCTGCTCCACGTCGCGCCAAGCCATATCGCGCTCGACGATTTTGGCGGCCCGGGCGTTTACGCCGCGCCGACGATCGGCAGCGATGGCACCGGGCGGCTCGCGGTGCGTGTCAAACTGACGCGCGCGGCCGACGGTCAGAGCCTGGTCGCGCTGCTGCGCGACGCCGAGGGCCGGACAGTGGCGGAGACCACGACGCCGCTTGCCGCCGACCAAGACGAAGCCGCGCTGACTTTGCAGGTGGCGGCGCCGCGCCGCTGGAACGGCCGCGCCGATCCCTATCTTTACCAGCTCGAAACTCGGCTCACCGTTGCAGCGACAACGCTCGACAGCGTTACCGTTCCCGTCGGGTTTCGCGAGTTCCGCATCGACCCGAACACTGGCTTCCATCTCAACGGCAAACATCTGCCTCTGCACGGCGTGTCGCGGCACCAGGATTATCTGGGCAAGGGCTGGGCCTTGTCGGCTGAGGATCATGCGCGCGACATGGCGTTGATCGCCGAAATGGGAGCGAATACCGTGCGTTTCGCGCACTACCAGCACGCCAGCGACTGGTTCGATCTCGCTGACCGCTATGGTATGGTCGTCTGGGCCGAACTGCCCTTCGTCAACAAGCCCTCGCACGGCGATGCGCCCGCGTCGCCCGAACTGGTCGCCAATGCGCGTCAGCAGATGATCGAGCTGATCCGCCAGAATTTCAATCATCCGTCGGTCGTCACCTGGGGAACCGGCAACGAGGTTGATATGGACATGGCGTTCGGGCGCATGGGGCCGAAAGCTGACGCCCGCCCGCTGCTGCGCGAACTCCACGCCTTGTCCAAGGCCGAAGACCCCTCGCGCCCGACGGTGATTGCCGACTGCTGCGAGCTGACCCCCGCGACCAAGCCCGCCTATCAACCACCGCTCACCGGCGAAGCCGACCTGATGGGCTATAACCGTTATTACGGCTGGTATTATGGCAAACCCGCCGACCTTGGTCCGCATCTCGATGCGCTCCACGCGCGATACCCCGACACGCCGATATCGGTGAGCGAATATGGCGCCGGCGGCGCGCTTAGCCAGCATGTCGAAGACCCGTCGACGCACGCGATCAAACCCGGCGGCCGCCCACACCCGGAGGAGTTCCAGAGCTGGCTGCACGAACAAAGCTGGCCGCAACTGCGCGACCGCCCGTATCTGTGGGCGAACTGGATCTGGAACATGTTCGATTTCTCGTCGAAGATCCGGCAGGAAGGCGATGCAACCGACATCAACGACAAGGGGCTGGTGACCTTTGACCGCAAAGTGAAGAAGGACGGTTTCTTCTATTACAAGGCGCAGTGGTCTGCCGAACCCGTCGTCCATATCACCAGCCGCCGTTGGGCGGCGCGCACCGATCCGCTGACCAGCATCCGGGTCTATAGCAATACCGATCGCGTCGCGCTGAGTTTGAACGGAGCCACGCTCGGCGAAGTCGCGTGCATCGACCGTATCTGCGCGATCAACGGTATCCGGCTTGTCGAAGGTCGGAACATCGTGACGGCGCACGGGGCATTCGGCGCGCAGTCCGTCGACGACCGCGTCGAATGGACGTTAACGCCCTAGCGGAACAGCGACAGCGGAATCGCCTCGCCCATCGCGCGTTGACCCGCGGCGTTGGGATGAAGATTGTCGCCGACCTGGAGGTCGCTGCGCAGCCGTTTCGGATTGGCGGGATCGGCAACCACCTGTTCCATGTCGAATACCGCGTCGAAGACGCCGCTGCTGCGGATCCATGCGTTGAGTCGATCGCGCAGGACCTCGCGCTCGGGGCGGTAATAGCCCGCCCCCTCGAACGGCATCACCGTCATCGCGATCACCTTGATACCGTGCGCCTGCGCGCGCAGCGTCAACTGGCGATAGCCTTCGATCAGTTCTTCGGCGGTGATGCCGGTGTCGCCCGCCGTGCCGACATCGTTGATTCCTTCGAGCAACAGCAAATGCGAGACGCCGGGGATAGCGAGCACGTCGCGGTCGAGCCGGGCGAGCGCGTTCGGACCGGCGATCGGCGTCAAGATCTTGTTGCCGCCGATTCCCTGATTCACGACGACATGCGGCCGGCCTGCCGCGTGCAGCCGCAGACCGAGCACTTCGCTCCAGCGGCACGGTTCGGGGGCGGCGTTCGAACAGCTGGACGCGTCGGTGATCGAATCGCCAAACGCGACGACAACCGGTCGCGCCCGCGGCCCGCGAACGTCGACCCCGGCGAGGAGCGGACGCAGCTCATCGGTCGCCGCTGGCTCCCAATTATCCATTCGGCTATGGTCACCGCTCGGCGAGATCCGTAATTTATTGGCGCGATCGACATGCACGCCAACCAGTGTCGTCGGCGCGCCGAGATGGACCGAAACCTGAACCAGCTCAAACGGCTTCACCTTTACATCGACCGGATCGCTGACCAGCGGCGCGCCGATCGCAATGCGCGCCGACGCCTGCCCCGCAAATTGCACCGGTATCAACCGCCCGTCGGGGAGGCGCAGCGTGACCGCGGCGACGCGCACCGGCATGCGGCCGAAATCATTTGCCAGCCAGATGCGGACGCCATCGCCGCCCGCGCCGACACGGATCTCAGATCGTAATGTCTGGTTTTCGACCGTGACAACCTGCCGCTCATTGCCTTGCCACAGGCTCGACGTCCAGGCGCGCGTCCATTGCTCCCTGGCCATGGCGGCGGGCGCGAGCGCCAGGGAAGCCGCCGCCATAAAGGCAAGGAGCGGCCGCCTCGTCATGCTATTCCGCCGCCTTGTCCAGCCAGCCGCCGGTGAAGCCGATTCGTTTCAGCCCGCGGATGATGTGCGGATTTTTGCGCATGGTCTTCCACACCAGCCCGCTGCGGTGATTTTCCATCATCGCCAGGATCGGCCCTTGGTCGATTCCGATATAATCGCGCGCGATCCAGCCCTTGGCCGCGTCGACCTCGCCCGAACGCGACGCGAAGTCGGTGAAGGTGAAGCTCGGGTTAATCGCATCCTTGAACCCGTAGCGGGTGTAAAGCCGGTCGCCATATTTCGCGCGCATCGCCATGAGCGCCGGGATCGTCACTTCGGGCGCGAAAGGGATCGATCCGCCCGCCGCGGTCGGGACGATGGTGCCGTCATCGACGACACGCTCCGCACTGACGCCGCGCGCCATATAGCCGTTGAAGTTGCGCAGCTTGCCCCCGACGCTATATTTTCCTTCGGAATATCCGGGGCCGTCCGAAGCGGTCCAGCCCCAGATATCGGCGCTGTAATCGACCCATTTGTTCGGATTGTCGGCACCATAGGCGCGCTGCGACAGCGTCGCGCGGCGGCTGTTTTCGAAATAATCGATCCCCTTGCCGCGCATGAAGGCGTCGCGGATACCGCGAAAATCAACCCAGACATGGCTGTACTGATGTCCGAACAGCGGTTCGAACTGCAGATGCTCCTGCCCGTAGTAGGTACCCCAGTCCTTTTCGAGATCGGCGGCCCAACCCTTGTCCCAGGCGTCCTTGCCGACCGGATGCGTCGGTGAGCCCACGGCGAGGATATAGACCAGCATCCCCTCGTTAAAACCGACCCAGTCGTGCGTCCCGAAATCGCCGCCGTTGCCGCGCTCGGGGTACCAGCCCATCGCGATCGCTTTCTGCCCGCCACCGTTGGCCGACGGAATCCGGCTCTTTTCGCGCTGGACAAAGGTCCAGTCCACGCGGCGGTAGATTTTCTCGGCGAGGTCGCGCACCTCGGCCTCGACCGGCGTGTCGGCATCATAATAGCTTTGCGCGAACAACACTCCGCCAAGCAGCAGCGTGGTGTCGACGGTCGACAGCTCGGTTTTGCCGCGGCGCGTGCCATCCTCGTTGTTCAGGAAATGATAGAAGAAACCCTTGTGACCAGCCATGCCGGTGGCGGCCGGTCCCTGCGGCGCGGTCCAGTAAAAGCGCAGGCAATCGCGCGTGCGCAGCGCCGCCTCGGCGCGGGTCACATAACCGCGTTCGGCGCCGATCCCGTAAGCGGTCAGCGCAAAGCCCGTTGCGGCAATCGACGAAAAGGGATTGCTGGGCCAGCGGTCGGGCGCCAGGCAGCGCTGGGTGTCGGTGGTGTCCCAGAAATAACGGAAGGTGCGCTCGCTCAGCTCTTCGGAGAAGGCCGCCTCGCTGATCGGCGCCAACGACGGCGGCGACGCTGGGGCCGAGTTTTGGGGAGTGGGGGTGACGGTGCAGGCGGCGGTCAGCGCCACGAGAGGCAAGGCAAACGCCCCGATCCGGAACGACATTCGATACTCCAAAAAATTGAGGCGCCCGGCCCACGGGAGGGGGGTGCGGGCCGGGCGCCTTGTTCAGCCGGTCAGAAAGAGAATCCGGCCGATACCTTTACCGTGCGCGGCGGGCCATCGATACCAAGATCGTTCGGGTTACGAAGACCCGTGATCGCATTGAAACCACCGTAGTTTCGATCATTAAACAGGTTGATGATATCGACACGTAAGCGCACGCGCGTCTCGTCGTTGATAAACGCGAGCGGGATATATTTGGTCACCGACAAATCCATCTGGCAGAACCCCCACAGATCGCCGTTGCCTTCGGTTTCGGTGGAAACAATTGTCCGACTAGGCGGCGGTCCGGCGGTATTGACGAATGCGTTCAGATATTTCGGCGACGCGATCTGGAACTTGCCCGACAGCGTCACGCCGATTGGCAGGTCGACCGTGCCGGCCATGACTAAGCGATGCTTACGGACGCCGGTCGAAGTCACGAACGGATAATCGTCGAGGCTGGGGTAATCGAGACTGAACACTTCGCCAAACTGCCGGTTCGCCTCGGCATCTGTGAAGGTATAGGTAGCATCGAGGCTCCACGGCGAAAATTCGGTGTAGCGCTTCGTCAACTTGAAATAGGCCGTGTTAGCCCGCGTTTCGAGGCCGTTCGTGCCGATGATGATGCTACCGAACGGCGCGGGCGGATTGCCGAACGGAGAACTTGGCGAACCGGTTGGCGCGAAGAAGGTACCGTCCGGTCGCCGGTTGCCGAGCAGATAAGCAAAGCCATCCTTGCTCTTGACGTAGCTGTAGCCTGCCTCAAGGTCGAGGAGATCGAAGCGGCCGCGCACACCAAGGCTGAACTGGTCCGAATAGGGCACTTTAATGTCGTTCTTGATGAAACGCAGTTCACGGCCTGCACCGATCGGTAGTCCGGCGATCAGGGCGTCACGACCATCGGATGTCAGATAGGCGGGATCCCAGGCGATACAGGTCGCACTGGGCGCGCAGACGTTTGTCGTATCGCCGGGGTTGTTGAAGTTGAATACGCGGTTAGCAAATAGTCCTTGTGCCAATTCCTGCTGAATGAAATCGAACTGGGTGCGGTCGTACGAACGGCCGTACCCGCCGAAGATCGCGAAGCGCTTTTCTTCGTCGAGCGCATAAGTAAAGCCCAGCCGGGGTTGCCACGCTCCCTTAAACGCTTTGCGCTCGCTGCCAGTCGAAATGAAATCGTTGATGTCATAATTGGCGTTGGCCAGGTTCATATACGGTGGCGTCACCGCCCCATTCGGCCCGGTATAGGATGCGCGGCCAGCGACGAATTCCGCGATTGCAGGATCGTGCTGATAATTGAGGAACGCTGGCGTGCGCTCATAATCCCACCGCAGCCCGAGGTTCAGCGTCAACCGGTCATCGACTTCCCAGTCATCTTGAGCGTAGATACCAAACTGGAAATTTTTCGACCGGATGTTCGGATCGGCATCGCCCACTGCCGCACCAAATTCCATGCGATAGGGAATCGTGTCGTTGAAAGAGCCGCCGCCCGGATTGTAATTCACGTTATAGGTGAAGATCGGGTTGATGTTGTTCTGCTGCGTCGTTCGCAGAGTGACCCACTTCGCCTTAACACCAACCTTGAAGGTATGGCCTTCCATGCCCGTCCAGGTAAAGTCGTCCGACACTTGCCAGCCCGATTGGCCCTTGTCCTGAAAATTGCTGCCCGCGCCAATCCGCAGAATGTCGCCGCGCCGCGTCCCGGTTGCCGGAGGGGTGTTGGGTATCGTCGCATTGAACACCGAAATATTGCCGAAGTTCAGCGGACGCGGCCCCCAGGTCACATCCTCATAGGCAACCTTGAAGTCATTGACCCAAGTGTCGCCGGTATGTTCCCAGCGCGCAAGACCGCGCCATTCGGCGACCTTGGCGATCGTGCGCGTTTCGAACGCGGCTATGCCGCTGTTGAAGGTTTCGCCACTTTCATCACGATATTTGACCGAAAACTCGAACAGGTCGTTGTTCGTCGGCGTGAAGTTGATCTTTCCGAAATAGAGATTCTCGTTGAACGTCTCGTTCCTCGGGCCAAAGGCATCGCGATACTCCGTCGGAAAGAAATCGACCGGCAGTTGTAGGCCCGGCGTTACGTCACGCGGATTGACCCGGCGCTTGCCTTCGTAAGTCGCAAAGAAATGCAGCATGTCCTTGATAATCGGACCGCCGAGCGCGCCGCCAAACTGGAAATCCTTGGTCTTGACCTTCGTGCCGGTCAATTCGCTTGGCCGCCGATCGCGCAGGCCCTGGTTGGTGAAATCGATAAAGCCTTCGCCGTGGAATTCATTGGTTCCCGACTTGGTGACTGCGGTGATCGCCACCGAACTCACCTGGTCGAACTCCGCCTTATAATTGGATGAAATGACGCGATACTCGCCGACCGCGAGTTGCGGAAAGGGATTGCCCTGTGTCGAATCCTGGCCCGTGATGCCGTTTTTCAGGACATAGTCCTTTTGCCCGACGCCATCGATGAAGATATTGACCGAATTGCTGCCTTGCGCCCCGCCCTGCAGGCGCGACTGATCGTTGCCAGCGGTGACGAACTGAACGCCCGGCGCCAGATCGGCAAAGGCCAGGAAGTTGCGGTTGTTCTGCGGCAGCTGCTCGATCAGGCGCTGCGAAATGTTCGTTCCGACTTCGCCGCCCTCCATCGAGCGGAGGCGGGTGCCGGTGACGATGATCGCGTCATCCCCGCCTTCGGCAATGTCGGGCTGCGAGAAGTCGAAATCGAGCACCGCGCTCTGGCCGACCGACAAGGTGAACTCGTCGGTATTGCGCACCCCGCCGGGGGTCGTGATTTCCAGCCGATAGGTGCCGACGGGCAACGATGCGATATTATAACTGCCGCTCTCGCCGACCGCGACGCTGCGCGTCAGGCCGGTATCTACATTGATCGCGGTGACCTGCGACACGCCGCCCTCGGCCTTCACCGTGCCGCGCAACGATGCGTTCGACACTTGGGCATAAGCCGGCGTGGCAACCGCCACTGCGAGTGCGGCACCTGCGCTGCTCCACGCCAGCGCGGCAGCAACCGCTCTGGCGCGCGACCGGCGCGCGGAATTGTTCGAGATTTCACGCTGAAACTTCACGGCATCCTCCCTTTTTGTGCCCCGACATTTCCCGCCTTCGCTTTTGATCGTTGACCGGCCTTGCCACCGGGCAGCGACGAATCGCGGGAAATCGCGTCGTTGTTTTTTTGATTTGTAACCGGTTTCACGATCACTGTATAGGGGGAAGCGACACAGGTGGATGCGATCGGGACGAGCCGGTTTTCGGCCGATTTCCATCAATCTGCGTGAGAATCTATAAGTATAACGACTGGGAAGGACGAATCATGCCGTCGATTTCGCGCAATCTGACACGCTTGACGCTGGCCACGCTTTTGCTGGGCGCGCAACTGGCGCCCACCCCGCTGTTTGCCAAGCCCGCGGCGGTCGCTCCGCGGCAGGCACCGGTCGATGCGGCAGGCTGGCTCCGCCCCGATCCCAGGATGGACCGCTTCATCGCCGATCTGATGGCGAAGATGACTCTCGACGAAAAGATAGGTCAACTCACCCTGCTCACCAGCAATTGGGAATCGACCGGCCCGACGATGCGCGACAGCTATAAGGAAGATATTCGCGCCGGGCGCGTCGGCGCGATCTTCAACGCGTACACCGCCAAATATACTCGCGAATTGCAGGCGCTCGCGGTCGAGGGAACGCGACTCAAGATTCCGCTGCTCTTTGGCTATGACGTGATCCACGGCCACCGCAGCATCTTTCCGATCTCGCTCGGCGAAGCGGCCAGCTGGGATCTGCAGGCGATTGAAAAGGCTGCCCGAATCTCGGCGATCGAAGCGTCGGCCGAGGGAATTCACTGGACCTTTTCGCCGATGGTTGACATCGCGCGCGACCCACGCTGGGGGCGCATTTCCGAAGGTGCCGGCGAGGATGTCTATCTCGGTAGCCTGATCGCCAAGGCGCGCGTGCGCGGTTATCAGGGCAGCGACCTGTCGCGCCCCGACACGATACTCGCCACCGCCAAGCATTTCGCCGCCTATGGCGCGGCGCAGGCGGGGCGTGATTATCACACCGTCGATATTTCGGAACGTACGCTGCGCGACGTCTATCTGCCACCGTTCAAGGCCGCCGCCGATGCCGGCGCCGCGACCTTCATGACGTCGTTCAACGAATATGACGGCGTCCCGGCCTCGGGTAGCCGCTATCTGCTGACCGACGTGCTGCGCGAAAAATGGGGTTTCAAGGGCTTTGTCGTAACCGATTACACGTCGATCAACGAAATGGTCCCGCACGGCTATGCAAAGGATCTGAAGCAGGCGGGCGAACAGGCAATCAACGCCGGGGTCGATATGGATATGCAGGGCGCAGTCTATATGGAAAACCTTGCGAAATCGGCGGCCGAGGGCAAGGTTGATACCGCGCGCATCGACGCCGCGGTCAAAGCGATCCTCGAGATGAAATATCGCCTCGGCCTGTTCGACGATCCTTATCGCTATGCCGACGAAGCGCGCGAGAAGGCGACGATCTACAAGGCCGAGTTTCTCGACGCCACGCGCGACGTCGCGCGCAAGTCGATCGTCCTCCTCAAGAACAAGGACAACGCCCTGCCCCTCGTCGCCGCGGCGAAGTCGATCGCGGTGATCGGACCGCTCGGCAACAGCAAGGAAGACATGATCGGCAGCTGGTCGGCGGCGGGCGACCGCCGCACGCGCCCGATCACGCTGCTCGAAGGGATGCAGGCGCGGGCGCCCAAAGGCACGAGCGTCGCCTATGCGCGCGGCGCCGGCTATCGCTTTGACGAAGCGGGCAAGACCGACGGCTTTGCCGAAGCCCTCGCGCTCGCGCAGAAATCCGATGTCATCATCGCCGCGATGGGCGAGCGCTGGGATATGACTGGCGAGGCGTCGAGCCGCACCTCGCTCGACCTGCCGGGCGCGCAGCAGGCGCTGCTTGAGGAGCTGAAAAAGACCGGCAAGCCGATCATCCTCGTGCTGCTGAGCGGGCGGCCGAACAGCATCGAATGGGCCGACGCCAATGTCGACGCGATCCTGCACGCCTGGTACCCGGGCACGATGGGCGGCCATGCGATCGCCGACGTTCTGTATGGCGATTATAATCCCTCGGGCAAACTTCCCGTCACCTTCCCGCGCAATGTCGGGCAGGTGCCGATCCACTACGACATGAAAAACACCGGCCGCCCGATCGAGCTGGGCGCGGCCGATGCAAAATATGTCTCACGCTACCTCAATACCCCCAACACCCCGCTCTATCCGTTCGGCTACGGGCTCAGCTACACCAGCTTCGCCTATTCGCCGGTGACGCTCGACAAGGCCAGCATTCGTCCTGGCGAGACGCTGACCGCCAGTATCACCGTGACCAACAACGGTGCGCGCGACGGCGAAGAAGTGGTACAGCTGTACGTCCGCGACCTCGTCGGATCGGTCACGCGCCCGGTCAAGGAGCTCAAGGGGTTCGAAAAAATCATGCTCAAGAAGGGTGAAAAACGCACCATCCGCTTCACGCTGACCGACGCCGACCTGGCCTTCACGCGCCAGGATATGAGCTGGGGCAGCGAGCCCGGCGAGTACAAGCTGTGGGTCGGGCCGTCCTCCGCCACCGGATCGGAAGCGAGTTTCACGCTAACCGAATAGGAGGCGACGATGCGCCATCAACCTTGCCATCTTGCGGTCGCTATGCTCGCCGCGACTTTGATGTTCGCTAGCGCCGTCGGCGCCCAGGGCCAGCCAAGCGCGCGACCCAACATCGTTTATATCATGTCGGACGACCACGCTTATCAGGCGATCTCGGCCTATGGGTCGGCGGTGTCGAGGCTCGCGCCGACGCCCAATATCGACCGCATCGCCAAAAATGGCGCGATCTTCACCAACAGCTTCGTCGGCAATTCGCTGTGCGGCCCCAGCCGCGCAACGCTGCTTACCGGGCGCCAGAGCAATGCCCATGGCTTCAAGCAGAATGGCAGCAAATTCGACAACAGCGTGTGGGTGTGGCCGCGCGCACTCAGCCAGGCGGGCTATGCGACCGCGATGTTCGGCAAATGGCACATCAACTATTCGCCCGAAGGCATCGGTTTCGACGACTGGAAGGTGCTCGACGACCAGGGTGAATATTATAACCCCGACATCATCACGCCCCAAGGTCGCAGCGTCGTACAGGGCTATGCGACCGATCTGATCACCCAATACAGCCTCGACTGGCTGAAGAACGGTCGCGACAAGGCAAAGCCCTTCGCGATCCTGATCCACCACAAGGCGCCGCACCGCAATTTCATGCCCGCGCTGCGCCATGTGCAGAAATATCAGGGGGTCAACTTCCCGCTGCCAACCAATTATTTCGACGACTATCGCGGTCGCAAAGCGGCGGCCGCGCAGGAAATGAACATTTACCGCGACATGTACGAGGGCCACGACCTCAAAATGACGGTCGCCGCGGGATCAGCCGAGTTACGGTATAACCGCTGGCCCGGCGCCTTCGATCGCATGACGCATCAGCAGCAGGCGACATGGGACGCGCTGATGCAGGCCGACAATGACGCGATGAACGCTGCAGGCCTGACCGGGCAGGCGATGGCGCGCTGGAAATATCAGCGCTACATGCAGCAATATCTCGGCACGATCGCATCGGTCGATGAAGGGGTCGGCGCGGTGCTCGATTATCTGCGGGACAGCGGCCTCGAGCGCAACACGATCGTCGTTTATACGTCGGACCAGGGCTTTTACCTCGGCGAACATGGCTGGTTCGACAAGCGATTCATCTATGAAGAATCGATGCGGACACCCTTTTTGATCCAGTACCCCGGACATATCCGCCCCGGCAGCCGCATCACCGCGCCGATCCAGAACATCGACTATGCCCCGACCTTCCTCGACTTCGCCGGGGTGCCGGGCGCGGACACGATCCAGGGCCGGTCGATGCGCGCGCTATTCTCAGGCCGTCCGCCTGCCGACTGGCGCAAGCATGTCTATTATCATTATTACGAATATCCGGGATTCCATGCGGTGCGGGCGCATTATGGAGTGCGCGGCGAGCGCTATAAACTTGTGCGCTTTTATGGTGCCGACATCGACTCCTGGGAATTTTACGACCTCAAGACCGACCCCGGCGAAATGCAAAATCGCATCGATGATTCCCAGTTGCAGCGGCAGGTTGCCGTCATGAAACAGCGGCTGGTCGAACTCCGTCGACAATATGGCGATAGCGACGGACCTGGCGTCGATGCACCGGTGAGCTAGGGTCAGGCCCCATTGATTTGCGGTGACGGCTGTGATTCAGGCGACCACGAAGGAGCCTGAATTTGAGCGATTTATTCTGGCTGACGGACGAGCAGGTGGCGCGTCTTCAGCCCTGTTTTCTGAAGATCCAAGGCCGTGAGGGGGTCGATGACCGAGGGGTTTTGAGCGGCATTATCTTCGTCAACCGCAATGGGCTGAGGTGGCGAGATGCGCCGAGGGAATATGGCCCGGCGAAGCCTGTCCTGAGCTTGTCGAAGGGACGCTCTACAATCGCTGGAAGCGGTGGAGCGACAAAGGCATCTTCATCCGCATGATGGAAGGCCTGGCGACACCTCAGGCGCCAGAGCGCAAGACGATCATGATCGACGCGACCTATTTGAAGGCCCACCGCACGGCGTCGAGCCTTGGGGTAAAAAAGGGGGTCCGGGACGCCGGGCCGGCCGCACGACGGGCGGTATAAACACCAAGCTTCATGCCGCAACCGATGCAAATGGCCGCCCGATCAGCTTCTTCATGACCGCCGGGCAGGTCTGCGATTACACGGGCGCGACCGCTTTGCTCGACAGTTTGCCCAACGCGCAATGGATGCTCGCCGACCGGGGCTATGACGCTGACGGGTTCCGCGACGCCTTGCATCCCGGGCCGGAAAATGCGGAAAAAGGCCGTCAAATACGACAAGCGCCGTTACAAACACCGCAACCGTATCGAGATTATGTTCGGTCGCGTGACGGACTGGCGGCGCGTCGCTACCCGCTACGATCGGCGCCCGAAGACCTCCTTCTCCGCCGTCACCCTCGCTGTCACTATCATCTTCTGGCTCGGATCAATGACTACTAACCTTGGTGCGGTAGGAGGCCACAGCCGCCTGTTCCATGGCCTGCCAATCGCCTCCTCCGTCGCTCAGTCCATACAGCCCACCGCTCGGCACCACCGATTATTCGCGTCGATCGTGGTCCGAAACTCGTCACGCGAGCGGACCGTCAGCCTGATGGTCACCATAAGGGCGAGTTCACGCCGCTGCGCAAGGCCGCTTGTAGGTTTTCGCGCATGATGCTAAAAAATGGGCGCATCACGCGGGGGCGGGGGCAAGTCTATGGAACGATTACTCGCAAGCGCCAATTCGATTGCGAAACCTGTAGTTGGCTCACCAGCGCCCTGGTTCAAAGCCCATGTACTGGACGTGAACCCACAATATAGTTTTCATACTGTTGCGGGCCGCGTTGTTGTCCTATTCTTCATGGGATCGGGGATAGCGTCAGAGGTAAAGTCGGCGCACGACATGCTTATTCGTGATGCCGATCGCTTCGATGATCGGCAGTGCTGTTTTTTCGGTATTATAACCGATCCGGATGCCGAACCTGCTGGCAGGATCAAGACGCGACTTCCAGGCATCCGCTATTTTCTCGACGAGGATCGTGCTGTTAGCGCACACTATGGCGCCTGTCAGGAGGGATCGGAGCTCTACGAACCTTATGTGATGGTCCTCGATCGCCAGTTGCGTGTCGCCGGGCGATTCCTCATTCGCGATTCGCAAGCTGCATTGGTCCTTGCCGATACGCTGATTGGCGAAGGGGCGCCCGAAGACTGGGCGCCGGTACTGCTGATCCCGCGCGTTTTCGATGGGACCACCTGCAATAGGCTCATCAATATCTATGATGCTGATGGCGGCGAAGATTCCGGCTTCATGCGCGAAGTCGGCGGCAAGACTGTGTCGGTAATCGACCACGGCCATAAGCGGCGATCTGACGTCGGCATCAAGGACCAGAAACTTTGCAAGATGCTTGGCGCGCGGATAAATCATTGCGTGCGTCCCGTTATCCACCGCGCCTTCAACTTCGACGCAACCCGGATGGAGCGCTACATTGTCGCCTGTTACGAAGCATCGGTCGGCGGCCATTTTCGCGCGCATCGCGATAATACGACGATGGGTACCGCGCACCGTCGCTTTGCGGTGACGATCAACCTCAACGATGATTTCGACGGCGGCGAATTGCGTTTCCCTGAATTCGGTACGCGGACGTATCGCCCCCCGCCCGGCGGCGCGATCGTGTTTGGCTGCGGCCTGCTCCACGAAGCAACACCGGTGACCCGCGGGCGGCGCTATGCGTTTCTGCCCTTTCTGTATGACGATGCCGCGGCGGCGCAGCGCGAGGCGAACAATCAATATCTGGGCGAAGGGGTTGGCGCCTACCGGCAATAGCCGCGGTGTATCAGCTCAAAGCTCGATCGAGATCTTTACATTCTGCGCCTTGATTCCGGCCAGCGCCGCGATGCTGAGCTTCGCGGCGTAGATCATGATGCTGAGCCGCTGCGGATTGGCGAGGCCCGCCGGGATCTCGCCATGTTCCCAGCCGGTCGCAAGCATCATATCGACCTCGTCGTCGGGGACGGCCGCCTCAAGGCCGCCCACCAGTTCAAGCTGCGAGATGCCGAGTACACTCGCCAGCACCCGCAGGTTGCTCAGCCGCGGCTGCGTCTTGCCCGATTCCCACGCCCAGATCGTCGGTCGGCTCAGCCCCGTCCGCACCGCAAGTTCGGACCGGCTGATCCCGCATTGCTCGCGAAAACGGCGCAGCCGGGTCGGCAAGGGTTCGACCATTTCATACTCGATGGGGTGGGCCGAGGCGCTCATGAACGATGCCGTTCCCGCGCAATGCGGCGCCCGCGACAAGGCAGCAAACATCGGTCCAACCGGGGTTCGGTGCGGTTCAACAAAATATCGTTCTCGGCGATGACGTTCCTATCCATTGACGCCCCCTCAACTTCCGCGCCACGATCAAAGTCGATAAGCCAGAAATCGCAGTTTTGCGTCATTCCCCGATGGGGACATCTGAAAATCCGCCTGTCCCGCGATTGCACAGATACCGACGCCGTCGTCGCCCGTGAATCGCGTGCTAGAACGCAGTTCCCAACGAGATTGAGAATTTCTTCGAGCGATCGCCTTCCTGCCGCACAACCGGCTGCGCGATGTTGAACCGCAGTTTGCCCGGCCCGGCATTGAATGCCAGCGCAACGCCGACGGCCACGCGCGGCTTGGTGGAGTTGCCAATCAATCGCTCGCCTGCGATCAGTTCGCCCTTCGACGCGCCAAAGACCGATCCGGCATCGACAAAGACGCTCGGCGAAACGCCAAATCTTTCCATCGCGCCGTCCAGCCGAAACGCCACCTCCAACCGGCCGACATAATAGGCCCGGCCACCGATTGCTGTCGGAGGCGCAACCGGTGCCTTCAGGGGAACCACCTTTGGTCCGATCCCCCGCAGGTCGAAACCACGCATCGTGTTGCCGCCGATGTAGAACCGATCGAACAACGGGATTGTCCGCCCGCCGATCGGTTCCATCAGACCGCCTTCGAGGCCCAGCGAGACATCGAGCATATCGCCGATGCGGTGATGGAAATTGCCGCTGACCCGTATCCGCGCATAGCGCGACGTT
This sequence comes from Alphaproteobacteria bacterium, assembly GCA_018823905.1. Classification (GTDB taxonomy): domain Bacteria; phylum Pseudomonadota; class Alphaproteobacteria; order Sphingomonadales; family Sphingomonadaceae; genus Sphingopyxis. Next base: position 57,553 of record JAHJHL010000128.1, on the reverse strand, counting down.
CCGCCGGGACCAGCAATCTCCGGGGTCAGCCGCAGCTGAAATCCGCGCGACGGATCGACCGCCCGGTCGCGGCGATCAAGGGTGAGCCCGACGCTCAGGACCGAACTGGTCGATCGGCCAAGCGCGTTGCAAAAAGGGCTCCCGTGAAGTCCGACGTCGCATTGCGCATTCTTTTGGCGGATCAGGAAATCCTCGTCCGAATATCGGTAATTTGCGGCGACCCGCAGGCCGCGCCCGAGCGGTTTACCGACGTAGAAATTGATACCGCGCGCGGTTTGCCGAAACACCGACGATTTGCTTTGGGCATCGAACCCCACCGCGGTGGATCGCGAGTAGAAAAAGGTCGGCGCCACCGACAGCTTGCTGCCCATGAAATTGGCGTCCGCGACGCCCAATTCAGCCAGTCGCTGTATCTTGGAATAGCGCACTGAAGCCGTGATATCTCTGCCGGGCGCACCGATATTGGTCCGCGCAATCTTGACCGTTCCGACTGGGCCTTCTAGCGACGAATAGCCGCCCGAAAAGGCTAGGCCGCCGCGCGGCAGCGTCTCGATCGACAACGGGTCGGTTTCGCTGGCCTGACCGTCGGCGCCATCAATGCCGATTGTCACGTCAGATCCCCCATCGACGATGCCGTCGTCCTGACCGTCAGCCTCGGCAGACGCCATGCCGAGCTGCGACGCGTCTGGCCGTCCGCCCTGCGCGGCGCGGCGCGAACCGGCATCGCCGAGCCACGGCGCGGTCGAGACATCAGCATCGAACGCCGGAAATTTGCGCATCGTCGCTGCGGCCTTGCGGCCGGTTCGGGTCGCGCCTCCTATCGCGAAGCACGGCGGCCCCATCCGGTTTTGCGCGGCCACGACGCACGCCAGATTGACCATGTCGGCGGGCAGCGCCGGTAAATCAAACGCGGCGATCGGCGCGGAAGGCCCGAACCGCACGGCAATGCTCGGCTTCAACGTCGTCGGAATTGCCTTTGCCGCGACGCGCGCTGGACGACTGCGCGTTGCGGCTTTCGCGCCGCGCGCGACGCCGTTCGATTGCGAAACTGCCGCCGCACGTTTGCCCGCAATCTTGCCGCGCTTGGAGGCAACGCAGCTGGCGCATGTGGCTTGCCCCTGTGCCAGCGTCGCCGCGGTGTCAGCCATCAGCGCGTTGCGCCGCGCCCCGCCATCGCCCAGCCAAAGCGCCCTGTCGACTTCGACAGCCAAGCCAGCGAGCTCTTCGTCGATCACCGCCGCGGGAACGGTTCGGGAACTTTTGCCACCAAAGCTCGGCCCATCGCTGACCGAAGGGGTCGCCCCAGCAACCGCCACCGAGATCGGCGCTTCCCAATCTATGATCGGCGGCGGGGGGCGCGTACCCGTGTCAGGATCGGCCAGGCGTTTCGGCGCTTTTACTTCGGCCAGATCCGGCGCGATTGATGCGGTCAGAATAAGGATGTCCGAGCAGTCCGCACCGGCCGTGATCGCAAACCCAGCTCGCGCCTGTTCGAGTGGCCGCCCTTCCTGAAGCGACAGCACACGGGCCATCGCCGTCGATTCGCGAAGCGTGGCATAGGGCGCTGTCTGGACGATCTCGTGCTCGCGCGCGTAGAGCGGCGAGGTTTCGCCGACACAGAATATGACCGCGACGCCCAGCGCAGTGCCTTGCACTGCCTGGTGAACGCCCCGGAACAATATTCCGTATCCCGCCAACCTCTTCCCCCTTTATGCTAGCCGGTCGCCAGCTTTCACCGCCGCCAACGCCGCGTCGGGCTTACCCTTCCCGGAAAGATCGATCGAAACTGTCGATCATCGGCTGGAACAGATATTGGATCAAAGAACTCGACCCCAGATCGATATAGACTTCAGCGGGCATCCCCGACATCAACTGGACGTCGGGATATTTCTTCAGCTGCGCGGCCGATATCTCGACGATCACCTTGTAATAGATCTGCTGGGCGTCCTTGTCGTAAATCGCATCGGGGCTGACCTCCTTGACGATGCCGATTAGGTTCGGGATCACGCGCGCCTTGTACGGCGTCAGCTTGATCTCTGCCTTCAGCCCGCGGTGGACCATGTCGATGTCGATCGGCCGCAACCGCGCCGACACGACGATTTTCTCCGAGGTCGGCACGATGTCGAGGATCGGCTGCCCGGCCCCGATGACGCCGCCGGGGGTGATCAGCCGCAAATTGGCGACGCGGCCGGCGATCGGCGCGATTACCTGTTGGCGGTTGCGAATGTCGCCGCTGACCTTCAGCTTTTCGCGCGCCTCGGCGATCTGCAACTGGACCTGCCGTTGCTGTCCCGCCGCCTCAAGCACCATCTGCCCGCGCAGCGACACCATCTGCGCCCGCGTCTCGCCGATCGTGTCGCGAAGCCGGTCGAGATTGTTGGTCAGCTTGCCGCGCTCGCCGTCGACGAGCGCCTTTTGCCGTTGCAACGCCAGCAGGCGCGATTTGCGCTCGAGCCCTTCGTCGACCAGCATATCGACGCTCATTTGCTCATCGTCGAGCAGCTTCGCCTGGTCGGAAAGCGCCGCGATCTGCGCGCCGGAACTGCGGATATCGGCATTTGACTGGCCGATGCGCTGCGACAGAATCTGCGCCTGCTCCGACAGACCGCGCCGCCGCGATGCGAATTCTGCATTCGAGGCGGCGATGATTTCCTTGACCTCGGGATCACTCGCCGCGGCCAGCAATTCGGCCGGATAGTTCACGGTGGGCAGGCCAAGCCGTTCGGCCGTCAACCGCGCATCCTGCGCGAGCAGACCATAAAAGCTTGAACGCAGCGCGGCATCCGACGCGTCATTCTGGGTCGCGTCGAACAGGACGAGGGGTTCACCGGCACGTACCGCCTGGCCTTCCTTGACCAGAAACTGGCGGACGATCCCGCCCTCCAGATGCTGGACCGTGCGCCGACCGCCCCCCTCGGCCTCCAAAAAACCACTGGCGATCGCTGCGCTGTTCAGCGGCGCCGCCCAGCTCCAGACCGCAAAGACCAGCACGAACACGCCGATCGAGACGAGCGCGAGCCGCATCGAACCTTTCACCCGGGGACCGGCCACATCATGATCGGGCGAAGGAAGCGCCAGACGCACGGGTTCGCCATCCTCGCCCAGCCGAAAGGGAATGTTCATGCTTCCATCCCCCCTTGTTTGAACATCGCGGGATTGGTCTTGGCCGGACCGCCCGGCGGCGGCGCTTCGCCCGGCGCGATCACGCGCCGCTTGCCCGCCATTTCCTCGACCACCGTCCGGGCATCACCGAATTTCGCGACCTGACCGTCCATCATCAGCAAAATCTTGTCGGCCAGTTCGAGCAGGTTGGCGCGGTGTGACACGATGATCGTCGTCATGTTCAACGCCTTCAGTTTCTTGATCGTCGCCAGCAGCGCCGCGTCGCCGCGCGCATCAAGGCTGGCGTTGGGTTCGTCGAGGACGATCAGCGGCGGCAGGCCGAACAGCGCGCGCGCCAGCCCGATCCGCTGGCGCTGTCCGCCCGACAACTGATGCCCGCCGTCGGTGAGCACGCAATCATAGCCGCCGTTAAGGTGCAGGATCATTTCGTGGCAATCGGCGAGCTTTGCCGCCGCGATCACATCGGCGTCACGCGCGTCGGGGCGAAAACGGCCGATATTCTCGCGGATCGACCCGGGCAGCAGTTCGACGTCCTGCGGCAGATAGCCGACGTTCGGACCGAAATCGCTGCGCATCCAGTCGAAGGTGTCGGCGCCGTCGAGTCGGACATGCCCCGATATCGGCTTCAGCACCCCGACTAGGAGTCGCGACAAGGTCGTCTTGCCCGATGCCGACGGCCCGACGATCGCCAGCGACGTCCCCGGCGCGATCGCAAAGCTGACATTTTTCAGGATCGCGCCTTTCATGCCGGGCGCCGCATAGGTGAGATTTTCGACGGCCATCGCGCCCGACGGTTTGGGCAACGCCATCTGCGACGGACGCGGGGTCGGGAGGTCGCAGAAACGCGACAGGCGTTGCAGGCTTTCGCGTGCCAGCACGAACTGTTTCCAATAACTCATCGCCGCCTCGATCGGCGCCAGCAGCCGCGCGATCAGGATCGATCCGGCAATCATCGCGCCGCCGGTCAGCTGTTGGTCGAGGACAAGCAATGCCCCGACGCCTAGCACCGCGACCTGCACCACATTGCGGACAAACTTCATCCACGCCAAGATCTTGCTCGACTGGAACTGTGTGTCATCGACCGCTTCGGTTTCGGCGAGATAGCGATCGCGCCAGTGCGCGACCGTGTCTTTGCCCATCCCCATCGCGTCGATCACTTCGCTGTTGCGAACCAGCGATTCGGCATATTGCATGTTGCTGGTCGTCAGCGACTGCGTGTCGCGGATCGCGATGCGGGTGACGCGTTCGTTGTACCAGGTCAGGCCGAACAGCATCACCGCGCCGATCGTTGCGATAAACCCGAAAACCGGGTGCAGCATAAACACGACCAACAGATAGAATGGCACCCACAGCATATCGACGACGCTGAACACAGTCGGGGTCGAAATGAAGTTTTTGACCTGGGCCATCTCGCGCAGGGCCTCTAGCCGGACGTTCGGCGCGATCAGCCGTTGTTCGAGCGAGCGGAGCAACAGCGTCGGTCCCAGTTGCTGCGCCAACCATGTGCCGACGCGGTTGGCCACCTGTTGCCGGATGCCGTCGAGCATCGAACCCAAAGCGACGACGAGCGTGATCGCCAGCGCGAGGAAGAACAACGTGTCCTTGCTCTGGCTGGTCAGGACGCGGTCGAAAACCTGCATCATGTAAAGCGACATGGCGAGCGCCGCCATGTTGGTGATCGCCGAGAACAGGATCAGCCGGACCGCGATCGGCTTTTGCGGAATCAATAGCTTCTTGAGCAGATTGTCCGGATTGGCAGACACCCGCCCAACTGCGAGGGGATTCCAGGCCATACTTAGCGCTCCCAGACGGCCGGACTATCTGCGGCGTGCAGCGGCAGCACCAGCCCCGAGATCAACCCGGCAAGCTCCATCTGACGATGGACCCCCAGCTTGGCGCGCACGCGCTTCAGATACGTCCGCGCCGTCTCTTCCGACAGGCCACATCCCTCCGCCGCATTGCACAGGCTGCTCGATTTCAGGAAATGGCCCAGGAACCGCTGCTCGGACGGCAGCAAGCCGAGCGCTTCGAGCAGCGAGGTTGGCGCATCGACTTTACCCGGCGCCATGATGATCACCATGGCGCAGCGCGTCATGCTGTCGCCGGTGCGCGACTTGGCGGACATGACATAAGCCAGGCGCCATTCGCCGTCGCGGCAATCGAGCCGGAAGACATCCTCGACCGGCGCGTCGGGCGCTGCGGTGGCGGCGCGGCGAATGCTTTCGCGCAGCTGTTTGGCCTGCCCCGGATTGGCGGCGACGATCGTGCCATCGGCGGCGCGGAGCAACCATTTGCGCCGTTCGACCAACCCTGTCGCGGCGCTGTTCAGGAACAACGGCTGACCGTCGGCGGAAAGCAGCGCCATCGCCATCGACACCCGGTCGAACATGCCTTCGAGCATAGCCGAACGCTGCGATTGGCGCGCGAGCTGCGCGACGCCGGTCGCCGATTCGGCGAGCAGCGGCGCGATCAATTGCAGCGACGCCGCATCGCGATCGCTGAACTGCGCGGTGCCGTTCGGGCGGAAAAACAGCGCGCGAATGGCCCTCCCCTCACGCTTCATCTGAACGGCAATGCCGCTGTGAAGCGGAACATCGCCGTCGAGGTCGACCGCGTCATTCGAAACTTCCGCTACGCCAAAAAGCGCGCCCGAAAACTGAAAATGATGCACCGGCTGGTCGCCGATCCGCGCCCAAACATCGTCCATCATCGCCATCAGACGCCGGGTTGCGGTCGCATCGCCGCGTACCTGATCGAAACCGATTAAAAAGGCATGGCGCTGCAAACCTGCGCCAGGAAGGGAGACGGTCAGTATCGCCGAGGTAACATCGAATTGCGCGAGATAGTCGCGCCAAAGCCGCCGCGTATCCGCCGCAATAACGGCCGACGGCGACTGACCCGCCATGACGTCATGCTGGTCGAATTCACCGCCCTCGAACAGATGGGTGTCGTCGCGCAGCGCCTCTGCATAATGCGTCGAAAATTCCATGGTCGCAGACATTATGGCCCCCAAAAAGCATCGTTCCCGAAGCGACGCCAAAGCTCGCAACAGGCGGTTCACGCGCGACCATGATGTCTGGCGCGATGCTCTGGTTACGGGCCAGAACGCACGCACCCACCGGGGTTGCCTGAAGCATTTTCTACCCGGCGTTGGCTGTCGATTGATGCGAATCTCTCGATAGCGTCGCCTGCCGTGACGGCTGCAAGCGACGACCATTGTCTATTTCGATTCGGCAGAACGAGTCTATTATCCCCTCGGACATATCCGTTAGAGTAGTTTCCCGTTCCCCCGCCGCGCATTACTCTTTGATAACTACGAAAAGAGGGGTCGGCACTCGAATCTGCGATGATTCAGGAGGGGTGACGTGCGGAAATCATGGACTTTTTGGGCAAGCGCATTGATTGCGCCTGCCGCCGTAGCGACGTTGGCGCTCGCCGCGACTCCGTTGCTGGCGCAATCGGCGTCGCCTGCCGTCGCACCGTCGAGCACGATGGCTGCGCTGGCGCGCCAAGTGGTCATCTCCAGCCCCGACATCGCGGCCCAGCGCCATCAGGTGCGGGTCGCCGCGGCGCGGCTGCAAGCGGCCGAAGCCAGCTATCTGCCGACCATCGAGGCAAACGGCACCGTCCAGCGGCGCGAGATCGACATCAAGAATGGCAGTGGCACCAATGATGCGCGCTATATCGCTGGTCAGGCCGGGATCGAGGCGCGGCTGCGTTTCTATGACGGCGACCGTACCTATAATGGCGTCAAGATCGCCAAGGCCGAGCTGGAAGCGACCAGTGCGGGGCTAGACGCGGTTACGTCGGACATCTTGCTGGAGCTGTTGACCAGTGCCGCCGACGTCCATCTGAACCGCAAGATTCTGCAATATTCGCAAGCGCAGAGCGAAGCGATCGGCGAACAGCTGCGCGCGACGTCACGCCGCCTCGAATTCGGCGAAGCCACGCGCACCGACGAAGAACTCGCGCGGGCGCGGCTCGCGACCTCGCAAGCCGGGGTGCTGGCAGCGACCGAGGAATTGGGGGTCAACGGCCACCGCTTTCGCAATGTCAGCGGCCAGTCCGGCACGATGGTGCCGCCGCTGCCGCCGCTCGCGGCGGTCCCCACCTCGCTCGCCGCCGCGCAAAAGATCGCGCAGGACGCCGCACCGCGCCTCCGCGCCGCGCAGCTCAATGCCCAGGCGGGCAAGTCGGGGGTCAAGTTCGCTACCGGCGCTTTGCTCCCGCAACTCGATGCCGTCAGCGGCTACGACTATCTGACCGGCGGCGCGACCAACACCTTCACAGGCAAATATCCGGACGATCGTTCGTCGCTCTATTACGGGCTGGAACTGCGCGTACCGATCTTCCTGCCGCGCGACCATGCCGAGGTTCGCCGCGCCCGCGCCGTTCGCGATCAGCGCTTGTCGCAAACCGACATGGCGGTGCGAACGGTAGCCGAAGAGGTGGCGAGCGCCTGGACCCGCTGGCAGTCGGCGAAAAGCACAATCGTCGCTGCGGAGACGGCGGTGACGGCAACCGAAGAGGCGGCCGAGGGAATCAAAAAAGAGGCGGTCGGCGGCAACCGCACGCTGACCGACGTGCTGAACGCGCAGAACGAACTGCTGACCGCGCGCGTCACGCTGGAACGCGCGCACCGCAATGAATTTGTCGCGCGCGCCAGTTTGCTCGCAGCGACCGGCCAACTCGACGCGAAGGCGATTCTCGACGGCCGCTGCTGCGGCGCCGAAACGATCGAACGCCCGAACATGTCGGCGCTGGGTCGGCCGACCATGGCCAGCGCGGGCAACGCTATGGCCGACCCTTCGGCATCGGCCCGACCGCAGATGTCGTCGCTGGGTCATACTGCCCAAAGCGATACAGGCGACGCTGCTGCGCCCGCGGGCAATTCGGCGCGCCCGGCGAGCTCGGCGCTCGGTCGCAAACTTAACTAGCAAGCAAGTTTTCTTGCTGGACTGTTCTGTTTCGCTATTCAGCGAAATGGCGGAAACCCGTGTGTTTCTCGAAGATTGCGCATCGCTTGCGTCCCCAACCTGCCCCAAAATGAACCACTTCACAAAATTATCCGCCATGTCCCCAAGCAGGAATGTCCGGCCCCCCTGCCCCGCCATATCCCTTCGTCATGGCTCCGAACTTCCGTGGCCATTTGGGGGGATGGCAAAGCCGATTCGGCGAAACCGCATCCCTGCGACCCATCAATGAAGAGGATAGCGAAATGCCTACAGTTGGACCTTCTAGCGCACCGAATAGTGCGAAAAGCCCGACCTCGCGTGGTCAGGTTCTTGGTACAAATGCGGTCGATTTCATCGATCTGAATGCGATCACATCGACCGCGACACTGCCGTACAATGCGCGCGGCAACGGCGGTGCGGACACCGTGTACGGCAATAACTTCGACAATGATCTTTATGGCGACGCTGGCGACGACAATGTCATCGGCCGCAGCGGCCACGATCGTGTCGATGGCGGCGCCGGCAACGACACGCTGATCGGCGACCAAGCATCGTTCGTCGTCGTCGGACCCGGCAACGTCGTCTATACCGGCGATGACAATGGCGCAGCCGATGGCAACGACACGCTGCTCGGCGGTGCCGGCAACGACACGGCCTGGGGTGGTGGCGGAAACGATTACATCCGCGGCGACGCCGGCAACGACACGCTCAACGGCCAATCGGGCGATGACCGCATCGAAGGCAATGCTGGCGACGACGTTATCGACGGCGGTACCGGCAACGACAACCTTTACGGCGGCACGGAATCCGACGTTGTTCAAGGCGGCGACGGCGACGACTATATCAACGGCGGCACCAATTCTAATGGCTTCGATGTACTGAGTGGCGGCGCGGGCAATGATATTATCTTCGGTGACGGCGGCCCGAATCGTAACAACAACGGCGACTATGCTTACAACCAGAGCGGCTATAATCCTGGATTGGGGCATGCCGACTTCATCGACGGCGGCGAAGGCGACGACCAAATCTTTGGCCAAGGCGGCAATGACACTATCGATGGCTGGGAAGGTGACGACCTGCTGTGGGGTGACGATGGCGACGACCTGATCTTGGGCTGGAACGGAAGCGACCAGCTTGATGGCGGCGAAGGCAACGACATGTTGCTCGGTGAAGACGGCGATGATGAAATTAATGGCGATGCCGGCAGCGACCTTATTCGCGGCGGTGCAGGTCTGGATTTCGTCCAAGGTGGAGCCGACAATGACACCATTGAAGGTAACGATGGAGACGACACGCTCAATGGTAACGACGGGAACGACAACATCTCCGGCGATGATGGCGACGACCTAATCTGGGGTCAGAGCGGTGACGATAACCTGCAGGGTGGCGATGGCGACGACGTAATTCGCGGCAACGGCGACCCCTTCTTTGACCCGCTTGACCCGTCGAATATCGATGCCGACTTCATCTCTGGTGGCAATGGCGACGACATCATTAACGGTGATCAAGGTGATGATATCATTACTGGCGATGACGGTAACGATCTACTCGCTGGCGATGATGGCAACGACTTTATCCTTGGTGGTGCAGGCAGCGATAACATTACCGGCAACGACGGAAACGACATTGTCCTAGGCGGCGATGATGACGACGTCATCCAGGGCAATAACGGTGCCGACGTTCTGTTCGGCGAAGACGGCAATGACTTGATCTATGGTGGTGCCGGCAACGACACGGTTGACGGCGGCAATGGCGATGACCAGCTTGCTGGTGACGCCGGCAACGACACCATGTTTGGTGGAGCCGGTGACGACATCATGTATGGTGACACGCTGTACGAAAACCTGGGCAATCCGGGCGGCGGCAACGACACCATGTCGGGTGGCGACGGCAACGATTATATGTCGGGCGGCTTCGGCAACGACGTCATGAACGGCGATGAAGGTGATGACAGCATCCGGGGCGACACCGGCAACGACACCATCGACGGTGGCCTAGGCGATGACAATCTGGAAGGCGAAGCTGGCAATGACAAGATCACTGGCGGCGAAGGCGACGATCACATGTCGGGCGGTGCGGGCAAGGATTTGTTCCTGTTCGACGCGACTGACGCGTCGCCGGGCTTTGGCAATGATGTCATCGGGGCACCATTTAGCCTAGGATCGGGTCGCGACTTCAACCTCGCAAACCGTGATACGCTGGTCTTTGACGTCGATGCCGGTTTCGATCCGAATGTTGACATGTTTGTAGTCACCGGCGACTGGGACGGTCAGGGTGACGCGCTCGACGTATATGTCTTCACTGCGGCCGGTTCCTCGGTCTTAATCGAAGACTTCTGGGAAGGCGCGTCGGCTCCGATCGCAGCGCTGGCTGCCCTGGGCGGCTATGACTCGGTTGCCGCGCTCAACGCGTACAGCCAGGGCAATGCGTCTTACGACATGATCACGTTCGTCTGAGGACAAGGCTTCGTACGGGGAGCCACTCCTCGACGGACCTCTGCTAACTGGAGGGCAGGCCGCGGCCTGCCCTCCTTTTTGTTGTCCGGGCGCCCGAAAAATTTCGTCGCCCTCCCAACGAAATAGCATCGCCGCCAACCGCAATTTTTTGAATGTCCCCATCAGGGAATGGCGGGAAACCGCGCCTTCCGCCAATTTTGACACAAGGATGACAAGGCAAGAATCATCCGGACGATGCCTGCTTTAGCCGAGCAGGTCTGCAGAGATTGGGTGTAAGAAAAGTAAGAGTTCTGCCGACGACCCGGTGGCAATTTCGCGCTCCGACACTTGGCAGATCTTCGAGTTCGGTCAGCTCCCGCTGGCTAGCCGTGTCCGCCGCCACGCCCCCTGGCGGCGGCCGGCGTCGAAGTTTCAACGACCTGCCAAATCGCGCAACGAGCCTGTCGACCGTATCGAGAGCCCGACGATGATGCACGCCTTCTTCCTTTCCTTTTCGCTGGCGCTGGCCGCGTTGCAGCAACCACCTGCGGACGCGGCTCCGGCGTTTGGCTTTCCGGTCAAATGCATTGTCGGCCAGTCCTGCCTGATCCAGAAGCTGGTCGATCATGACCCGGGTCCAGGCCGCCGCGACTATCGCTGCGGGCTGCTGACGACGAACGGGCACGACGGGATTGACGTCCGCTTGCGCACGATGGCCGACATGCGAATGGGCTTTGCCGTTATCGCCGCCGCACCTGGAACAGTGCTCCGCACGCGCGACGGCGAGCCCGACGTCAGCGTCAACGACCGGGCGGCGCTGGACGGTAAGGACGCGGGCAATGCCGTCGTGATCGATCATGGCGAAGGCTGGCAGACGCAGTACAGCCACCTGCGCCAGGGGAGCATCGCCGTCCGCGCGGGGCAACGCGTCGCGGTGGGCGACCGCATCGGGCTGATCGGATTGTCGGGCAACAGCGAGTTTCCGCATCTTCATTTCACTGTCCGGCATCGCGGTGAGGTCGTTGATCCATTCGTCGGCACTACCGCCCTGCCCCTTTGCAATGTCGAGGCGCGCTTAGCCGGTCTCTGGACACCGGGCGCGGCGCAGATGCTCGGTTACAAACCCGCCGCGGTGATCACCGGCGGCCTCGCATCGACGGTCCCCGCCAAGGCGGTCACCGAGCGCGATCCGCCGCCGGGACTGAATGGACGGCAGGCGCCGATGATCCTGTGGGTCGATGCGATCGGCGCGCGCGCGGGCGATCGCCAGATGTTTTCGATCACCGGGCCGAACGGACAGATTGTTCACGATCAGCAGTCGGTCATTGCCGACGGCGGCCTCAGTTGGTTTGCCTACAGCGGCAAACGCGCCCCGGCGGCAGGTTGGCCCAGCGGGCGTTTTGTTGGTCGATACAGGTTACAGCGCGGAGACGCGGTTGTCGCGCAAATCGAAACACCGGGATGGATAAAATAGAATGTCAAATTTATCATTCCAATTTTTCTTATAGGATAATATATCCACAATATATCCATAATTCGTGATCAAACTCAATGACATTTATGTTGGTGTATTATTGCTTCGATGATGCATTTTGATCAGATCATACTCAAAATATGACAGTTTTTCTGAACAAGTTTACGATTTTTAGGTATATTAATGGAAAATTAACTCACAAGATATTGCTCTTATACAAAAGTATAGGTGCCCATACCGGAAATTGCCATTGCAGAATCACCCCCCGGGGTTTGTATTTGCCTGGTCAGTGACAAGGCACGGGCATCGGTCGCCAAAGAGAACCCAGCACGATCACAAGAGCTTGCATTGCTGCTCCGCGCGACATCCGACGCGGAAGTGCAATGCCGTTCGCCCGTTTCCGCAGCGACCCCCGTACAGGTCGCTGCCGCGTGACCGAGCGGACATCGAGGTGCAGGGGGCATTAGGCGATGGAATTGAAGCGGAATGATCAGGTCGGCGAAATCGCCACCATCGCAAGGGCCATTCCGCCCGGTGCGACGACCGTCCTGCCCGTCGATGGGGTTATCCAGTTGCCGCCCGGCACGCGGCTCGACGCGATCAAGCTTTCCGGCAACGATCTGCTCGTCACCCTGCCCGACGGGCAAGTGCTGGTCATCGTCGATGGCGCGCTGCGCATCCCGCAAATCAAGATCGGCCCGATCAACATTCCGGCGCCGACCGTCGCCGCGCTGATCGCGGGCCAGGAACCCGAGCCCGCCGCCGGTCGTCCGCAAAGTTCGGGCGGCAATTTTGCGCAGACGCCGGGCGACATCGGCGACCCTTTTGGTCTCGGCGACTTGCTACCACCGACCGAATTCGGCTTTCCGCGGATTCTGGACATCGAAGTCATTCCCGATGCGGTCGATGACAAACCCCGAATTCTCATTACCACCCCGGACCAGACAGTTGGGGTGACCGCCGCGACCGCGATCGTGTCCGAAGCAGCGCTCGCCGCGCGCGGCGCCGAACCCGCCGGGACCGATCCCGCTTCGCCGCGTGAATCGACCAGTGGGACGATCCAGATCGCCGCGCTCGACCAACCGGTTGTCGTCGCGGTCAACGGCACCACCGTAACCACCGTCGGCCAGGTCATCGCGACGCCGCTGGGTCAGATCACGATCACCAGCATCACCCCGGGTCTGATCGGTTACAGCTACACGCTGACCGACAACAGCACCGATCCCGTTGCGACCGATGTCGTCACGATCACCGTGACCGACAGCGACGGCGACGTCGGCACCGCCACATTGACTCTGACGATCGAAGACGACGCCCCGATCGCGCGCAACGATGTCGACGATACCGAACCCGGCAGCCGCTTGCCGCAGGCGGGCAATGTCATCACCGGCGACGGGACCGCCAGCGGCGCTGATGGCGCGGACTCGCCCGGCGCCGACGGCGCGATCATCACGGGTGTACGCGGCGGGTCGGCGACCGAATTCAGCGCGACCGGCGCGCCGGTGCAGGGCCAATATGGCCGCCTGGTGATCGCGCCCGACGGCACCTATGCCTATGTCCGATCGGCGGGAACGCCCGGCGGCGTCGAAGATGTCTTCACCTATCAGCTGACCGACGGCGATGGCGACGTATCGACCGCGACGCTGACGATCCGTATCGGCGACAGCACGCCCAGCCTGCTCTTGCCCATGGCGGGCGACGACGGCACCTTCGTCGACGAAGCCGGCCTGCCCGAACGCGACGGCGAAAGCCCTGGCTCGCGAGAGGGCGACGGGTCCGACTTCACCTTCGGCGTCATCCAATTTGCGGCGGGCGACGGACCAGCGGCGCTGACGATCAATGGCGTTGCGGTGACCGAAGAGGGCCAAGAAATCGAGCTGGCTACTGGCACTTTCTACATCATCGCGATCAATCCCGATTCCATCGAATATTTCTTCTGGCTGACCGACAATACGATCGGCGACAACACGTCGCAGTTGATCACCGTCGGTATCACCGACCTCGATGGCGACAACGTAACGGCCAGTTTCGAGATCGATATTATCGACGATGTCCCGGAAGCGGTTGCCGATTTCGACAGCATAGCCGCTGGGACTTTTGGTCCCGCCACCGGCAATGTCATCACCGATGCGGAGAATGACGGCGGGCGGGATTTCCCCGGCGCCGACGGCGTAAGCGTGTCGTTGGTTTCCGGTGCTGGCGACCCCGTTGCGGCAGGAACGCCCGTCGTAGGACTATACGGCGTCCTGACGCTGAACAGCGACGGCAGCTACAGCTATGTCCGCAATCCAGGCAGTCCGGGGGGCGTGTTCGACGTCTTCACTTATCAACTGATCGACGGCGACGGCGACACGTCAACCGCGACGCTGTCGATCGCGATCGGTGATGGCCGCGTCACGTTGACGCTGCCCGACGGCGACGACGACGGGCAGCTGGTATCCGAAGCGGGCCTGCCACTGGGATCAGCGCCGGATAGCGGCACTGCAACGACCACCGGTTCCTTCACCTTTTCAACCGCTGATGGTCTGGGCTCGGTCCGCATCAACGGCGAACAGATAACCGCGATCGGTCAGACGATCGCAGGAGAGTTTGGAACGCTCACGATTACCAGCATCAGTGCAACGGCGATCGGCTATAGCTACACCCTGACCGACGTGACGAACGGCGACGATGTCGCCGAAAACTTCGGCGTCGTCGTCACCGATGTCGATGGCGACAGCGCCAACGGCTCGCTGAGCATCACGGTGGAGGACGATGTCCCGACCGCGATCGACGATCTCGACTCGCTGCAATCGGGCAGCGGGCCGAGCGCCGACGGCAATGTCCTGACCGGCGTTGGCGGTGACGATGCGAACGCCAGCGATGGCGAAGCCGACGTTCAGGGCGCCGACGGCTCCAGCGTCACCGCCATTGCGTTCGGCGGTGACAGCGGCGAAATTAACGGGCTGACTTTTGGAGCCTATGGCACACTCGCGATCGCCGCCGACGGCAGCTATCTCTACACCCTCGATCCCGACAACGCCGAAGTGGCGGGGCTCGATGGCGATGACGAGCTCACCGAAACCTTTGAATATGTCATCACCGATGCCGACGGCGACGAGGCCACGGCAACGCTGACCGTGGTCATCCGCGGCCGCGATGACATCGTCACCATCAATGGCCTCAGTCCCGAGGGTGCCGAGGCGACGGTGGCGGAGGCCAATCTGGCTGATGGCTCGGCTCCTGACAACGACGCGCTGATCCAGACCGGCGAGTTCAGCTTTGACGCGGCCGACGGCATAGCAGCGATCACGATCGCAGGTGAAACCTTGTTCGATGGCGCGATTGTCGCCGGGCTGGTGATCACCACCGATCTTGGCATCCTGACGATCGTTGATTTCGTGCCGGTGTTCGATGCGGCGGGTGACATCGTCGGCGGCACCATCAGCTATAGCTACGAACTCACCGACAATAGCCTGTTGCACAGCGGGTCCACCGCCGCCGCGCTGACCGAGTCCTTTGCCATCGAGATTACCGATAGCGACGGAACCGTCGCGGCCGCGACTCTCGACGTGCTGATCCTCGACGACAATCCCGCGGCAGAGGCCGACGAGGGTGACGTCGGCGAAGGCCAGACGCTGGAAGTCGATGCTGCGAGCGGGCTGCTCGCCAACGACACCGCGGGCGCCGACGGCGCCGAAATTCTGGGCGTGCGCGCCGTGGGTGACAATCCATCGGCTCCCGCCATGGGCGGCGTTGGCGCCGCTATCGTCGGCCTATACGGCGAACTGACGGTCGCCGCCGACGGCAGCTATAGCTATGTTGCCAACCCGAATACTGTCCCGCCCGACGGCGCCGAGGACGTCTTTGTCTATACGCTGGCCGACGGCGACGGCGACCCGTCGACGACGACGCTGACCATTCGCCTGAGTGATGCGGGGCTGTCGGCCGACACGGTCCTGCTGCTGGTAAATGAAGCGGCGCTGCCCACCGGCAGCGATGCCGACAGCGATGCCGAAACGGTGTTCGGCGACCTTAACGAGAATGTCGCAGGCGGCACCGGTCCGTTTGAATTTGTGCTGACGGGCGACGGAATCGGCACCCACGGTACGCTCACGCTGAACGCCGACGGCAGCTATATCTACACGCTGACGAGCGCAGTAGCAGGCGCGCTCGCCGACAATGGCACCAACGTCGTGCCGGCGGTCGAAACCTTCACGTACAATGTGACCGACGCTTTTGGTAATGTGACGCAGAATGTGATCGTCATCGACGTGATCGACGACGTTCCGGTCGCGCGGTCGGAGCCGTCGATCATGGTAGCCGAAGACGCCGCCGCAATTTCAGGCAATTTGTTGGCCAATGATACTTCGGGCGCCGACGGCGCTACGGTCACGTCGGTGACGATCGGCAGTGCGGTCGTCGCGGTCGCCGCCACCGGCATCACAACCATCAGCAACGCCAACGGCACCTACAGCTTTCAGGCTAACGGCGCCTGGAGCTTCGACCCGGTACCGCAAATCAGCGTCCTTCCGATCCATGCCAATTTCACCTACACCATCACCGATGGCGACGGCGATCAATCGTCGGCGGTCCAGTTGATTCGCCTGACCGACGGGACGGAGCCGACCGCCAGCGACCCGATCCAACTGACCGTCGACGACCAGCATCTGGAAAGCGGCTCGACCCCGTCGCCGATGCAGCCGGTATCGGCCAGCGGCAATATCGTCTTCACCCCGGGATCCGATGCGATCGCGTCGATCGGCTTTGGCGACATTTCGACGCTCGACGGCGGGCTCAGCTGGACGCTCGAATCTGACAATCAGATCATCGGCTGGGACGCCGACGAAAACCCGGTTGTCGTGATCGACCTCAGCCTGTCGGGCGATGTCGCGACGGTGACCGTCACGCTGCAGTATAACTATGGCCTGCATCCCGATGTGACGATCGATGATCTGAGCGAGCTTGGGTTTATCGAAGTCGTGGCAACCGACGCCGACGGCGATCAGGTCGCGGGTACGGTCAATATTTCGGTGTCCGACGACGTGCCGTCAATCACGGCCCTGTCGTCGCCAGCGGGGCTGTTGACGGTCGACGAGACCAATCTGGACCTCGACGCGACCGCGAATTTCGCCAGCCTGTTCAATATCGTGATCGGCGCCGATCAGGATGGCAGCACGGTCAGCTATGCGTTTGAGGTCACAACCGCTTCGGGACTGGTCGATGTTGAGACAGGGTCGAAAATCATCCTGCAAACCATCGGCAATACGGTCGAAGGACGGTTGCAGGATTCGCCATCGATCGTCGCCTTCCGGTTGACCGTCGCGAATAATGGCCAGGCGACGCTCGACCAGATTCGCGCCGTTCGCCATCCCGACGCCAGTAACCCCGACGATCCGGTGACGCTGTCATCAACTCTCATCCGGCTGATCGCGACGGTCACTGACGGCGACGGCGATCAGGCGTCGGCGCTCGTTGCCATCGGCAATACATTGGTGTTCAAGGATGATGGTCCGTCGATCGTCGCGACCAATGTCGATACCAATGCGATCACCCTGACGACGCAGGACGCCGATACGCGCGGCAGCGCCTTCGACGTTGCGACCGCCAATCTGTCGGCGGCCTTTTCGACTTCATTGGTCAATTTTGGCGCCGATGGTCCCGCAGATGCGGGTGCGGTGACCTGGACCTACTCCCTTGCGCTGGGCTCGGCGGCCGCGACCTCCGCCCTGACCAGCAACGGCGTGCCGGTCACGCTGGCCCTTGTCTCCGGCGAGATCGTCGGCAGCGCGGCCGGCACGCCCATTTTCTCCATCGCCGTGAACGCCGCGACCGGCGTCGTCACGCTGACCCAATTTGCCGAGATCGACCATCCGCTGCCGGGTTCGTCCAGCAACTATGCCGCCCAGCTTGTCGAGCTGGCGGCCAATCTGGTCGAGCTGCGCGGCACCGCGACGATCGTCGATCGCGACGGTGACAGCGTGTCGGATACCGTTGCCGTCGATCTGGGCGGGAATATCCGCTTTGCCGACGACGGCCCGTCGATCACCGCTGGCGGCACAGGATCGACGCTGACCGTCGACGAAAGCGACTTTGCGACCGATGCGACCGTCAATTTGTCGGGGCTGTTTAACGCCACTACCGATTTCGGTGCCGATGGCCCGGGCTTTGTCACCTATGAATTGGGCGTCACGGCCGGAGCGAGCGGCCTGATCGACTCGCTCACCGGCGAGCCGGTTATCCTGTCGATCGAGGGCGGCGTGATCTTTGGCCGCACATCGACGCACGAGGTGTTCCGCATCTCGGTGGCCCCGGGCGGCCTCGTCACCTTCGACCAGTCGCGCGCGATCCTGCACACGCCCGACAGCGGCCCCGATCAGACCAAATTCCTCTCGGGAAGCAATCTGATCACGCTGACCGCCATCGCAACCGACGGCGACGGCGACACGGCGCGCGCGACGGCCGACATTACCGGGCAGTTCGCGATCCGCGACGATACGCCGCAGGCGGTGCACGACGAGGACAATGTGTCGCGCGACGGCGAGATTTTTGCCGACGGCAATGTGCTGACCGGCATCGGCGGCACCGATGTCAACGGCATGGACGGATCGCCCGACAATGGGGGTGCCGATGGCGGACTGACCGTGACCGGCGTGGCATTCGGGGCGACAACGGGAACAATCGGCGCCGCACTCGCGGGGGACTATGGTTCGATCGTGATCGCCGCCGATGGCAGCTATCGATACGATCTCGATCCCAACGACCCGGCGGTCATCGCGCTCAATTCCAGCGAAACCCTGACCGACACGTTCCTGTACACCGTGCACGACGCCGACGGCGACACATCAGTCGCCACGATCACCATCTCGATCACCGGCGCCAATGATTTCCCGATCGCCCGCGCCGACACAAATTGGGTGCTCGATGGGCCTAGTGGTTCGGATCCGAGCGCCACCGGCAACGTGCTCCAGGATATCGCACATCCCGGCGCGCCGTTCGGCATCTTTGCCGACGTCGCCGATAATGACCCCGACCTCGAGGCGATCACCGTCACGTCTGCGGGTACCTATGTCGGCCTCTACGGCACGCTCGTGATCAACCCCAACGGCAGCTACACCTACACGCTCGACGAGGACAAACCCGTCGTCAACGCGCTCGACAGCGGCCAGACGCTGACCGAAAGCTTTGCCTATACGATCAGCGACGGATCGCTTTCGGTCGGATCGACGCTGACGATCACGGTGTTCGGTAGCAATGACGCGCCGACGATCGGTACCGCGATCGCGCGGGTGTCCGAAGAAGGCCTGCCGAACGGACTGCCCGATACGGCGCCGAACGCGACGCTCGACACGACCAACAGCACGACCTTCAGCGGTACGCTCGCGATCGGCGACGCCGACGCGGGCGAGACGTTTACCGCGACGCTCGGAAACCCCGGCGCGGTCCTGACCGCAGGCGGTGTTCCTGTCACCTGGGCCGGAGTCGGCACCGGCACCCTGATCGGTTCGGTCGGCGGCTCGGAAGTCATCCGCGTCACGCTCGCATCGAATGGCGCTTACACGGTGACGCTGTCGCGCGCCGTTGATCACCCCAATGTCACGCTCGAAGACCTCAAGGATTTCTTCGTCCCCGTTTCGGTGTCGGACGGCACCACCACTACCACAAACGCTACGGCGATCCAGGTCGTGATCGAGGATGATGCTCCCACCGCGACCGGCGAAACCGGAGCGACATCGCAGCCGATGCAGGATGTGAACACGCTCTTCATTCTCGATTTCAGCGACAGCATCGACGATGGCGAGCTCAATGTGATGCTGGAGGCCGTCCAGGGAGCGCTTGCACAGCTCGACAGCTCGGCGTCCGGCGCTCTCACGATCAAGTTCGTGATCTTCTCGTCAGGGTCGTTCGCTTCGGAAGCCTTCACGACAGCGGCAGATGCGAACGCTTATCTCGACTCGCTGAACCCGGCCGCAGGCGGCGAGCGGCCGTCGGAGGACGATATCGGGCTAAACACCAATTACACCGGCGCGATCGAGACCGCGCTGGCCAATTTCGACACGATTCCGGGGGCAAGCAATCAGGTCTTCTTCCTGAGTGACGGAAACCCCAACCAAAGCGTCCAGATCGAAATCTCGGGCATCCCACCGAGCCTGAGCGTAAGCAACTCGCTGGCTCTCGCAACGGCCACCGCGTGGAACAATTTCGTCGACAACAACAATGTCAACGTCACCGCGATCGGCATCGACAACAATCCGCTGCAACCGCTCAACATCCAGCGACTGCGCGATATCGATGTGAACGCCGCACCGGACAACGAACCGATTCTAGTCGATGATTTCGAGGATCTGGTCGCGACATTGCTGGCGGTGATTGTCCCGTCGGCGGTGTCGGGTGACCTCGACGCTAATGACTTCTTCGGCGCCGACGGGGGTCGCCTGCTGTCGATCACTATCGGCACCACGACCTACACCTGGGACGGCGCATCAAACATCGAGGTGTCGAGCGGCGGCAGCATCGTCGGGACCGCGTTGAACGCAATCACGACCCCGATGGGCGGCACGCTGACGCTGAATTTCGCGACCGGCCAGTATAATTACCAGCCGCCCAGCCCGATCACCGTCACCGCGACCGAGGTATTCAACTATGTGGTGACCGATCGAGACGGCGACACCGCGACCGCGAACCTGTCGGTCACCATCACCGCGCTCGCGCCGCCGATCGCAGTCGATCTGGATGGCGACGGGGTCGAGTTCGTGTCGAACGCCGCTGGGGTCAGCTTTGACTATAATGGCGACGGCTTCGCCGAAACCACCGCCTGGGTCGGCGCCGAAGACGGACTGCTGGCGATCGACAAAAATGGCGATGGCAAGGTCAACAACGGCGCCGAGCTGGTGTTCGGCGGCGCGGGCCTGTCCGATCTGCAAGGTCTTGCCGCCGCCTATGACAGCAATGTCGATGGCAAGCTCGACGCTGCCGATACCGATTTCGCAAAATTCGGCATCTGGCAGGATGCCAACAGCAACGGCGTGACCGACGCGGGTGAGTTCCGCTCGCTGATCAGCGAAGGCATTATCAGCATCGCGCTGACGTCGGACGGACGCGCCTACACCGCCGCCGACGGTCAGGTACAGGTGAAGGGCGAAGCGCTCTACACGCGCGCCGACGGCGGCACCGGCAAGCTTGCCGACGCCGCTTTCGCCACCAATTTTGCCGACCAGCAACGGATGGCCGCGACCAATGGCGCCGCAGGCGTTTCGACTGCGATGCTGGTGGCCGGGTTGGCCGCAGCGACACCGCTGGCGGCCCGTTCCCCCGCGACGCCCAACGGCGACAATTCCGTTGCGAACCAGCAGGTCGGGGTATCGAGCGAAGCAGCCGCGCAATCGGATGCCCTGCCCGCTGCCAAGGCCGACGGACTGGTCCACGAATATTTCTCCGGCCCGGCGACCGCTCGCATCGAGCCGGAAAATGCCCAGCGGCAGATGGATGAGGATGATCGCCGCGAAGCGCAGAGCGACCCGTCCGATAGCGCGGCGCCCGATCCAACCTATTTGGAGCTGCTTGCCGGGACCGAGGTCGACCTGCCGCCCGAACCCGCAACGGCAACCGCCGCGAGCGACCAGATGCAGATGGCGCTACCGCCGCAGGCCGTCACCGACCCGGCCGCCGCGCAGCTCGACACCATCGTCGCCGCCGCGCTGGAAGGACCGCAAGTCGAACTCGACGCGCTGCTCGGCCCCGCAACGCCCGCGGAACCCGTGCTGGCCCGCATCATGCTGGGCGATGGCGGTGCGGTCGGCGTGCTCGGCGACGGCGCATCAGGTCAATCGTTCATCGCCGATCTCGCGCAGCAGCATGTCGTGGTGCAGCTCGAACAAATGGCCTCGGCGGGCCACGCTTAAGCCGATCGGCCGCGATACCGGAAACTATGAAACACCGGCGCAGGTGAAGGATCACGCAGAAGGATCTTCGACTTCGACCGGATAAATGCAGGGGACAAACGATGCCGAAAATTCGTACCGCAGCTTTGTTGCTGACCGCCGTCGCGCTCGTCGCGACGCACGAGGCTGGCTGGACCCAGCGGATCGAGCTGAAGACCGCGGTGGAGACCGCCGTCCAGACCAACCCCGAAATCAACCAGGCGGTCGAGAACAAGACCGCGATCGAATTCGAGCGCGAACAGGCGCAGCGTCTGTTCGCTCCCCGCATCTCGGTCGAGGGGTCGGTCGGGATCCGTCGCCTCGAAAACAGTACCCGGCGCGCGCTGGGCATCGCCGACAACGAGCTGTACCCGATGGAGGGCGGGCTGAGCGTCGAGCAGACTTTGTTCGACGGCGGCGTTCGGCGCAACGAGGTCAGGCGGCAAGCGGCACGTACCGACGGAGCGGCGTTCCGCGTCGAGGAGCGGTCGCAGTTCATCGCGCTCCAGGTCACGCGCCAATATCTCGACTATCTGTTGCAGCAACGAATCGTCGCGGCGTCCGAGGATAACATCGATTTCCACAGCAAGTTGGTGACCGACCTGCGCGAAGGCGTCGCCAAGGGATCGCTGAGCATTGCCGACCAGCAGCAAGCCGAGGAGCGCCAGCAGGCCGCCCGGGCGCGGGTGACCGAAGCCAATCTCGACCTCGTCAACACCTCGGCCTCGTTCCGCACCCTGACCGGGCTCGATCTGATCGATGGCGCGGCGTTGCCGCCGTCGCTGGCGGGCAATATTCCGGCGACGATGGAGGATGCGCTGGCACGCGCGCGCGAACGCAACCCGCGGGTGCGCGAAGCACAGGCCGACCTCGATGCCGCGCATTCGCTGGTCCGCAAGTCGAAGGCCGAAATGTCGCCGACGCTCGCGCTCGAAGGCAACGCCCGGATCGGCGACGACATCGACGGCTTCCGCGGCGAGACCAATGACCTGCGCGCCGGACTGGTGCTGCGCTGGGACATTTTCAACGGCGGCCTCAAACGGTCCAAGGTGCAGGAGATGCACCGGCGCGAAAAGGAAGCGCGTTATCGGATGGATCAGATGGTCCGCGAAGCCGAAGAGGATGTGCGCGTTGCGTGGAACACCTGGGATGCGCAAGGCAAACTGGTCAAGGAGTTGGAGGAGCAAAGCAGGGTTTCGGATGAATTGCTGCGCTCGTACCGCGCCCAGTTCAACGTCGGGCGTCGATCGCTGCTCGACGTGCTCGACGCACAAAACACCCGCTACAACGTCCAGGTCCGCACTGAGACGGCGAAATTCGCGCAATTCTATTCGGAATTCAAACTGCTCGCGGCGCTCAACGACCTGCTAACGGCGATGGATGTCCAGCCGCCCGCTGCCGCTGCAGCAACCGCGCGCGAGCGCTTCAAGGTAAGGCCGACCCCCGAAATGAACCCCGAAGCGATGCGGGATCCCACATGAACTATCCGGCCGACGCCCGCGGGGCGCGGCGGTCGCGCCAGCCGTCCCCCGCCACGGGTTTCGAAGCATGGCGCAGCACCCCGGCGCAGGGCGACGAATTGCTAGACGCGGTGGCAGCGATCGCCGCGCTGTTCGAGCGCCCCTTCTCTGACCTGCGGGTCAAAAAGGGGCTGGCGCTCGACGATGACGGCCTGGTGCCGCTCGATCAGCTCGATCACGCGCTTGAGGCCGTCGGGCTGCGCTGCCATCTGGTGCGGCGACCGCTGGCCGGGTGGAATACGCACGACGTCCCGGCGATTCTGTTGCTGGCGGACGACCGACCTGTCGTGCTCACCGCACTCGACGATGATAGCTGCTGGGTTCGCCTGCCCAGCGCCACCAGCGACCTCCAGATCGATCGGCGCCTGCTCGAGGCCGCCTATTCCGGCCAGGGCGTCATCGTGCGCCATGACCCCGCGAGTGAAACTGCGCGCGAGCGCCCGTGGGATCAGGCAACGAAGCAGCATTGGTTCTGGAGCGAGGTGTGGAAAGAACGCAGCCAATATGGCTATGTGATGTTCGCATCGCTGCTGATCAACTTGCTCGCCTTCGCGATGCCCCTGTTCACGATGAATGTGTACGACCGCATCATCCCCAACAAGGCGGCGGCCAGCCTGTGGATGCTGGCGCTGGGCGCGCTCTTTGCCATCGCGGTCGAATATGGGCTGCGGCTAGCGCGCACCGGGCTTATCGACGAGGTCGGGCGCGGCATCGATGCGCGGCTGTCGCAGCGCCTGCTCGATAAGGTGTTGAACCTGCCGATGGCGATCCAGCGCGGCAGCACCGGCGCGCTCGCGCGGCGGGTGACCGACTATGAACAGGTCCGCGATTTCTTTGCCTCGACCACCGTTGTGCTGATCACCGACATCCTTTTTCTGGTGGTGTTCGTCGCATTGATCGCGGTTCTCGGCGGCTGGCTGGCAGTGATTCCGATTGTCGCGATGGTGGTTATGCTAGCGACGGGCTGGGTGCTGCAGCGCCGGATGAGCGCTGCCGTCGCGGACGCGCAAGTCGACGCCAGCATGCTGCAAACGACGCTGGTCGAAACGATTGGCAGCCTCGAAACGGTCAAGGCCTGCCGCGCCGAAGGCCGCATGCTTGGCAAATGGCGGCGGCTGTCGGCCTCGAACGCCTATACGCAGGAAGAAATGCGCAAACTGACCGCGACCGCGGTCAATCTCGCGACGCTGTGCCAGCAGGCGACCGGCATCGCGCTGATCATCGGCGGCTTTTATCTATTCAACGCCGGCACCATTTCGATGGGCGCGATCATCGCAATCGTGATGCTCGCCAGTCGCTCGCTCGCGCCGGTTGGCCAGCTCGCCTTCCTGATGACGCGTGGACGGCAGGCGTTCGTCACTCTGAACAGCCTGCAACAGCTGATGGATCAAGACGACGAGCGCGACAAGGGCAGTCGCTCGATCACCCCCGATATCCGCGAGGGGCGCTTGCAGTTCGACCATGTCGGCTTCCGCTACCCCGATACCGAGCGGGAATCGCTGGCCGATGTCAGCCTGAGCATCGAACCCGGTGAGCGCGTCGGGCTGATCGGCCGTGTCGCGTCGGGCAAATCGACGCTGGGGCGCGTGATGTGCGGAATCTATGACCCGACCAGCGGCAGCTATCGCATCGACGGACTCGAAAGCCGGCAATATGATCCGCACGACCTGCGCTCGACGTTGCGCTTCGTCGGTCAGGATGCCGAATTGTTCAGCGGCACCGTGCGCGAAAATCTGATGGTCGGGGCCAGCGACGCCGACGACGCTAGCATTATCGATGCGGTCCGGCGATCGGGTGCCGACGAGTTCCTTGGTCGCGACGCGACGGGTTTCGATTTTCATATCGGCGAACGCGGCTCGCGCCTGTCCGGCGGGCAGCGGAGCTTTCTGGTCCTGGCGCGCGCCCTGATGACCCCCGCGCATCTGCTGTTCCTCGACGAGCCGACGGGCGCGATGGACAGTCAGACCGAAAAGCATTTCGTCGATCGCCTGCAAGCCGCAATCCCCGCCAACCAGACGCTCGTTATCGCGACGCATCGGATGACGGTGCTCGGGCTGGTCGACCGGCTGATCGTCATGGACAACGGCCGTATCGTCGCCGACGGCCCGCGCGACGAAATCCTGGCCCAGCGAGCCGCATCATGACCGCCACGACCGCCCGTCGATATGGCACCGTCGCTCGCGACGACAATCGCCGCACGCTCCTTTGGCTCGTCGCCATGGCGGTGGTGGTGACGCTGCTCACCTCTCGGACGATGTGGGCGTATGTCGCCGATTTTGTCGGCGGCGATACCGCCGACACCGCCTATAGTAGCCCCGACGCACCGGTGGTCACCGACCCCGAAATGACGCGGCTCATCAAGCTGACCGAAGACCCCGGCGCAACGCCGATTCAGGCGCCCGCGACCGCGATGACGCGCAACGAGGCGATCCCCTTCTCCACCGTCCCCGTCGCCTCGGCGCGACCTTTCCACCCCATAACCGCCGATCAAAAAGCGGTCATGACCGCGCTGCGCTGCCTGACCCAAGCGGTCTATTTCGAAGCGGCTTATGAGCCGATCGCCGGACGGCGCGCGGTCGCGCAGGTCGTTATCAACCGCGCCCTACACCCCGCCTTCCCCAAATCGATCTGCGGCGTCGTCTATCAGGGCGTCAACCGCCCGGTCTGTCAGTTCAGCTTCACCTGCGACGGCTCGCTCAACCGGCGCCCCAATCTGGCCAAATGGCAGGAGGCCGAGGATGTCGCACGCGCTGCACTCGGCGGCTATGTCGAAACCTCGGTCGGTCACGCGACCCATTATCACGCCAATTATGTATCACCCTATTGGGCGCCGAAGCTGGTCAAGATAGCGCAACTGGGCGCACACATCTTTTATCGCTGGCCCGGTAAATGGGGAACGCCAGGGGCGTTTTCGGGCCGCTATAGCGGGATGGAAGCAATTCCAACCATTCTGGCGCGCAGCGCCGTCGTGCGCTCGCGCGACGGCGGTGACGGCCAGACCCCGATCCAAGCATCGTCGGGCAACACGCTCGACGCGCTACAAGACCGCCGCGCCGACAATGACGCGGGCGGTCGGCTCGATACATCGCTCGGCTGGGAACTGGCGATCCCCGAACCCGAAGAAACCAGTCGCGCCTCGCGCATCATGACACGGCAGCAGGGCGGCGAATTCGACGTCGCGACAAAGGAGAGTGGTTCATGATCAGATCGCGACCCTATGTCGGCACGCGCCGGATCATCCTGGCATCGGGGGTCGGGCTATTTGTCTTTGTCAGCTGGGCCAGCTTTGCCCAGGTCGATGAAGTCACCCGCGGTCAAGGCCGCGTCATCCCGTCGAGCAAAGCGCAGATCATTCAGTCTTCCGAACCGGCGACGATATTGAACATCGTCGTGCGGCCGGGGCAAGCGGTCCGCAAGGGGCAGTTGCTGGTACGCCTCGACGACACCGAATCTTCGTCGCAGTTGGGGCAGATCGCGGCGGAGAACCGCTCGCTGGCGGCCCGTGCCGCGCGTCTTGGGCGTGAAGGCAACGGTGCATCTGCGGGCGATTGCGCTCCCAACGCCAGCGGCGTCAGGCCGGCGGAATGCAGCCAAGAGGCGGATCTGCAATCGGTTCGCGCCGCGACCCAGCGCAGCCGCCGGATGGCGCTGAACGCTGCGGTAGAGCAGCGCCGCCGCGACTATGGCGAAGCGCAGGCAACGATCACCTCGCTGCGATCGAGCCTGTCGCTGGCGCAGAGCCAGGTCGAATTGCTTGCCCCGCTCGCCGCCAAATCGATCGTCCCACAAACCGAATTGCTCAACGCCCAGCGCGAAGCAACCGAAGTGCGCGGCAAACTGGCCGCGGCCGAGCAAGCTGCATCCCGCGCCGCCGCGGCGATCAGCGAAGCACAGGCGCAGGCCGCATCTGCCGGGCTGGAATTCCGGCAAGAAGCGCTCGACGAGCGCAACCAGATCGTTGCCAAGATGGCGGTCAATTCGGAATCGCTGCGCGGTGCTTCTGGCCGCCAGCAGCGCAGCGAAATCCGCTCGCCCGCGAACGGCATCGTCAACGACGTTCAGGTCACTACGGTCGGGGGGTTCGTCCAGGCCGGGCAAAAGATCATGCAGGTTGTCCCGGTTGGCGACAAATTGCTGATCGAGGCGCGCGTCGCGCCGCGCGACATTGCCTTCATCAAGGTCAACGACCGCGCGAATGTCAAAGTCACCGCCTATGACTTTGCGGTCTATGGCGGCCTGTCGGGGCGCGTCGTCCAGATATCACCCGACAGCCTGTATGACGAGGCGACCAAGGAAGCCTATTTCACCGTCGTCGTCGAAACCGATGTTGCCTATCTGCAAAATGGCCGGCGCCAGTTGCCGATCACGCCGGGGATGGTTTGCGATGTCGAGGTTCTGACAGGCAAGAAGAGCATCCTCAGCTATCTGTTCAAGCCGTTTCTGCGGGCGCGGTCGGAGGCGTTTACCGAACGCTGAGCAACGCGCCAAATCGCGCCAACAATAATGAGGCGCTGCGGTTGTTTGCCGCAGCGCCTCCTTTTGCTCGTATTTAAGGCCACCGACGTCAGGCCGCCTTCCCCGAAAAGGGCGGCGACCTAACTGCGGCGCGGACGGGCCTTACCTCGCGGAGCGTCAACTGGACCGGCTCCCCCAGGCCATTCTTTACCCCCCAGGTTGCCGCCTGCGTGCGGTTTTCGACACCCAGCTTGCGCAGAATTGCCTTTACATGAACTTTGACGGTAGCCTCGCATATGCCGAACTGCCGCGCGATCACCTTGTTCGCCATTCCGGCCATGATGCTTTCGAGGATTTCGATCTCGCGATCCGACAGCCCGACCGACGCCGCACTGCTCTTCCAATCCCCGCCCAGCGCGGCCGGAACCCAGCTGGTGAGATTATTGACCAACTGAGATGGAAAGACCTTCTCGCCCAGCGCAGCGAGTTTGATGGATTCGACCAGTGGAGCGCAAAGGATCTCCTTCACGATGACGGCATCTACGCCAATCTGAAACGCCTCGACGACGTCCTCGAAAACATAATGGTCGAACAGCAGCGCCAACCGCGCGTTGACTCTTTTTGCCGCGATCCGCCGACACGCGTCGATGCCGAAGCCGCTATCACCGCCGTCAACGACGATGACGTGGTACTCGACGTCGTCTGCAATCGTCCCCTGCGGGTCGAACAGCGCCGAAGCATCGGAAACCGACGCCTGGATTTGAAAGCTTTCGCCGGAAAGGATGTTGCGTAACCCTTCCCTGGCGATTTCATATTTCGCTAACAGCGAAATTTTGATCAACTGCGACATTTCCGCCTCCCCTGAACTCTCAGTCAAGGCGACCCAACTTGTCTGGACTTCGGTCTAAACCCCAAATTCCCTTTGATCTTCATCGCGGCGGACCCCTCCCCACGTTGAATAAGTTAACCTTTTAGTTTTGTTGCCCAAGAACTACCCTAAAGGTTATACAACTAAATGACAGAATCTACGAGGATTTTAATACATACCTACAAAGAGGTATGGTCGGTCCAGCGGGTGGGTGCGCGCAATCAGGGCTCGTCGACGACGCAGCGGACTTAATCATTTCAAATGCAGCGCCTTATCTCCAGGATGCCAAGCCACGGATTTGCTAGCCTTTCGGATGACTGCCGATATGCGCTCTGGCCCGAATTCCGCCGCAACCCCTAACAATTCTGGTTAATCCGTAACCGTCGATCAACAAAGAATCCGACTCGCATACATCTGACGTCGCGAGTCGCGTTCGATTCGACGTCGCCAATTTGGCGCCTTCAAAGCCCCATCACAGAAGCTTCTGAAATCTGGTGATTTGATAATCCCCGCGCTGGTCCGCAGTTCATTTTACTCCGCGCGGCCGCAGGCGTCCGAACATCTTGGGCAGTTCGTTGCCAATCGAAACATGCGCCAACGCAAGCTTGACGCCCATTGCGCTCACCAAAGCGGTTTTGAACGACGTGCGCCAAGTGGCGGCCGGTGCTGCGCTGGCAAAGCCCGTCGCGGCTTTTCCTGTGGCGAAGGTGGCCCTTGCCGTCGACGCAGGGATGTCTCGATAGCCGTGAACCCAGCGCCGGTTGCCGCTGAACGAAAGGATTGGCCGCATCGTATCGGATTGGCGGCCATCGTAGATCCTGTCGGTCATGTTATCGAGCACGACCCACCCGGCGTTCGACCGGACCAACAGCAACGCGTGGTCGGCGTTGATCGCCAGGTCGCGTAGCAGGACGAGTTTCATCCGGTCTTCATCGATACCGGCCGCGCGGAGCATATGCATTTTCAGGATCGCAAAATCCTCGCAATCGCCACTACCCCGAGCAACCGTCTCGTCGGCCGTCGCCCAATAGTCGCGCTGCCGGTCATTGTTTTCGTCGGCGATATATACAATGCGGCGGTTGACCCAACGATTGACGCGATCGAGCGTATCTCTCTCGTTCAGAACGTTCGTTACCGCCGCATGCTGCAACTGAGCTTGCATCAGTTGCATTGCCGGCGCGCGACGAATGCGCGCCCAGCGATCGTCGAAACGCGTGCTATCCACCGGAATTGCTTGCGTCCCAAGTTCGCTGTCCTCATCGACGGTCGGCGTCGGCGCCGCGACCACCTGTTGACCGCAATTAACCCGCGACTGCGTGACGGGCTGCCGTAAATCCGCCATCCGCGCGCGCGGATGACTGAACAAGCCTTCGGCACCGCCCGCAATCGCACGGCCGATCAGCGACGCCGCTTGCGTCGGGACGCTAGCGGCCATCGGTGCAATTCCTTCCTGTCGCATCCGCATCCGGTCGAGAGCGCTTGGCGTTTTACCGACGGCAAGGGGCGAAGTGGCAAAAGAAGGAGCCGTCAATGAAAGCGCAGCATTGCTGCGGCAGGTGTCGCCGATCGCAAATAGCTTGGCATTGACCAACTTTTCCGTCGGGGTCTCAATGGCCGCATAGGCGGTAGCGGGCGATAGCGTTGTCGCGGCGATCACCATTGCGAGCCGCACGGCCCCGCCACTGCCAAGAATATTTTTGCTCGCTGCCATGCTGCGAGACATGCCGGAACAACGTGAGAATTCTTTTCATCGGCATGGTTAACAGCGCGTTGATCAGCGGGGCAAATAGCCCGGATCATGCCGACTTCCGCCGCGATAAAGTCCCCTCCCCCTATATTTGCGGGTCATTCTGGTCGACGTACGATCGGGAAGCTTGGAGAGGCTAAGCTCGATCATGCACATTAACGCCATGACCGAGCGCAAATCCGCGTCGCTGAACATCGTCACACCGAACTCGCACCGTGGCGATTTACGCCGCGGCAAAACCCCTCTCACCCCAAATATGGAGCCACAATAGTTGCGATAAAACTCGCATTATTCACGATCAAGCCAGTCCAACCCTGTCTAGGTTTGACCGGAAACCGCGAGATGAAGTCTCAAATTCCGCACCAATGTCCCGATTCACCGTCGGCATGCGACTCTCAAAAATCACGGATTTCAGGCAAATTTGCGCCTTTAATGGCTATTTCGGACACGCGGATTCGCAATCCGCGTGTCGGACCCAATGGCCGCTTCAGTTAACCAATTGAAGATATTTGATTTTATCAAAAAAGGCCTGAAATCGGTATTGTAAAAACCCGCTGCCAAAAGCTCGATTTCGCCGGCAAATTCACACTCGACAAGACTTTAAATCTTCGCACCATGACTTTGATAAATTTTGATTTATGGTAGCGGAGGAGGGATTCACACGAAAAACATAAGATACTGATTTATAACAACGTTCTTGATCGTCGTGCCGATAATTCCGCTCAATCCACCCCCAATTTTACCCCTTCGCGACAGGCCGTGCCGAAATATCGACAGGCCGACATGCGCGATCCCTGCTACGCCCGAGAACGCGGCTGTTTACAGTGTGATCGCAGAAAGGACCGCAGACTATCGACAAACACCACGGTTGCACGGCCGACCTTGGCTGCCTCGATGTCGCCGGAAGCGATGAGCTGGTAGATCTTGGATTTGCTGAGCCCCGTCATCCGTACTGCGTCGGGAATGCGAACGCTTATCGGCCCAATCGGGGGCGCGTCGTCGCCATTCGTTGCAGGCTGCCGGGCCGACATCGGACTATTTCTTACGTGCCCGGCTGAACGAGCGGTCGCTCGCCAGGAAGCCGCTAAGCATGAATGGAATGAGGTCCGGTACGGACTCGCGTCGGCCGTAGGCCGCCTCATAGGCCTCGGCGTAGTCGTTCAGCGCTTCGATGAGATCCGGCATGACGTTGATCGTGATCTTAACCGGCGTCCGATCGGGCAGCCTTGGCAGCTTCAAATCAGCCATGACGGCCTCCCCAGGGTCCGGGCAATATGATGTCTTTGTGCACGACCACCCGTAGCGGCCAGCCGGGGCGAACGCGCAAGGTCGGCTGGATATTGAGATTGCGCGTGACGAGCTGATCGCTGGCGCGCGCGCCGCTCTGCTGCGCTGACTCGCGGATCGCCCGGACAAGGTCGCTTTCGGTGCTGCCGAAGCTCAATTCAGTGCCGACGCCCAGCAATGTCGACAGGGCGACGCCCTTCAGAAGCTGCCAAGTATGCCGGTCGATCCGGTCGGACAGACCCGCATAGCCCTGCGTATCGGTCGCCGGCACATTGTCGATACGAATCGACGAGCCGTCGGGCAGGATGATCCGCTGCCAGACGACCAGCGCACGGCTCTGCCCAAACGCTACAACGCTGTCGTAGCTGCCGATCAGCCGCGATCCTTGCGGAATGAGCAGACCGCGCCCGGTCACACTGTCATAGACGTTCTCCGTGATCTGCGCGGTGACGAGCCCGGGAAGATCCGAGTTGAGCCCGGTTATGAGGCTCGCGGCAATGATGCTGCCGGCCTGCAAGATCCAAGGCGATACGGACTGCGCCAGCGCGTGCGGATTGATGTCGTCGTCGCGATTGGCGCGGCCGACCAATTCGTTCTTGCGCCCCTGGGCGTTAGGATCTCGGTCAGGGTCGAGGAGCGGCTTGGCAGTCTCGGCCGATGCTGGCGGAACACTTGCATCGGTAGTCACCGGTGCAGGGGCGGCGGCGCGACCGCCGCCCGCCAATTGCAGCATGACGCCAGACTCGCGTGCGGCCTTCTGCTCAGCGGCGATGCGCTGGCGCTCGGCTTCGGCTTCCTGCGCGGCCCGGCTCACCGCATCGGCAGCGGGGTCAGGGGGAACCATCCCGCCAAGCTGCCGCTGGCGCTCGAGGATCGGCCGCCCGAGATCACCGGGAAGCGGTGGCCCGAGCTTCGGCACGTCGCCATAGCTCGTCGGCGCGCCCGCGAGCGCATCAGGCGGCGCCTTCGCGCCAACCAGCTTTTCATCGCTTGGTGCGATCAGGCTCAGGGTCGCGGGCTTGAGCGCCAGCCAGGCGACGCCGATGATCGCGGTCGAGCCGGCGGCAGCGATGGCGACGATCGCACCGCGGCGAAAACGGGTGACGCGGCCCGGCGCCGCGCGCAGAACGAGCGTTTCGGGGTCGGCTTTGGGCGCCGCGATCGGCGCGGAAGAAGCGGTTGGATCGGTCACGCGCCCCTCCCGGCCTTGCGCTGCCGGCTCTTCGGCTGGGCGGCGGTGATACGGACAATCTGCTGTTTCTTGCCGCCAAGGCGCAGCTCGGCGACACCGAACAGGCGGTCGACCACATAATAGCGGCCGGCGACGCGATAGTTGACGAGCTGGGCCTCGCCATCCTCGCCAATCACGAACAGCGGGGGCGCCTCACCCACGGCGATCGCGGGCGAGAACTCGATGTAGGTCTGCCGCCCATCGTCGAACGCGCGCAGCGGCCGCCAGGCCGGCTTGTCGCCCGAGATCGCATAGTTGAAGTTGAGGCTTTCGACCGAGAGGCCCGACGCGATCGGCGTCGCCGCCACGGCTGCATCCCGCTGACGCCGGAGCGCGATCAGCTCGTCATGTGGATAGGTCCAGGAGATCGCCGCCATCGCGGTCGCGGGCGTGCTTTCGAGCTGGAGATGGTAGGTCCGGCGATCGGTAGCAATGACAAGGTTTGTGCGTAGGCCCGCCGAAAACGGCTTGACGAGGATGTGCACGCGCTTGCTTTCGCCGATGCCGCTGGTGGTATCGCCGACAGTCCAGCGCACGGTGTCGCCGGCGGCGACGGACACAATCGTTTCGCCCGGCTGCAAGGCAATGTCGGTGATGCGCTCGGGCGCGGCATAGAGCCGGTAGAGCACGCCTTCCGCCCAGGGATAGACCTGGACGGCATATATATATCCCGCGCTCGACGGCTCGCGCAGTGCCGCCCGGTTGGCGGCAGTGACGCGCGCGGTCGGTGACGCGGGTTCGCGGCTCTGCGCAGCGGCGGGCATGGCAAGCGCCATCGCGCTCGCCGCCAGGATGAGGGCACGGATCATTGGTCGGTCCTTTCGGGGGATGGTGCGGCTGCGGGTTGAGCAAGGGTCGGATCGAGCGGCGAGCCCAGCGGAATGTCGGCGGGCGGCGCGACCGGGAGTGATTGTGCGGGATCGGGCACGGCCGATGGTTGCGGCGAAGGTGGCCGGTCCTGCGGCGTTTCCAGTTCGCGGCTCCAGTCGATCGCGTCAACATAGAGACCGAGCGGGTTTTTTCGGAGCACATCGGCCGAGCGCGGCGGCTTGATCTTCACCGTGAGCATCGCCGTCCAGCGTGACGTGCTGGCGAGGCTTCCCCGCTCATATTGCTGCTCGGTCCATTTGACCTGGAAGCTCGTATCCGACGCGCGGACGACGCTCGTCACCTGCACCGAAACCGTCTTGCGCCCGACATCGGCGAACGGATTGGAGGTGCGGGCATATTCGCCGAGGAACAGTGACGCACGTTCGGTCGCGAAATCATAGGCTGATAGCCAGTTTTCACGCATCAATACCGGATCGAGCGAGCGCGCTCGAACGCCGGTGATGAACCGGCCGAGGAACCATGCGATCTGCGGATCGGTCGGCCGATAGTCCTTGGCGGCAGGCGCGACGGCCTGTGCTTGCCCGAGTGCATCGACCTCGACCACATAGGGCACGACGCGGCTTTGCATCGATTGCCAGACCAGCGCGCCCGACAGACCAGTGGTCAGGAACAGGCCGCCGAAGGCCATCAGCCGCCAGTTCTTCGCCTGTGCGCGAGCCGAGCCGATACGCTCATCCCAAAGCTGGCCCGCTCGTTGGTAGGGTGTCTCGGGTTCGGGCGTTCGCCCATAGCGCTGCAATGCGCGTCGAAATTTCATCGCTCAGTCCCTTTCCTTGATGTCTGGAGTGGCGCCAGCGCCGCCGCGGTCGCCGCCCTGGATTGCGTGGATCGCCATCTGACGGCGGTGGCGAGCATTCTGGCTGGCATGAAGCTTCTGCGCCCAGGCGGGTGTTCCTTCAGCTGCGCCTGTCGGCGCGGCTGCGGGGGCGCCGCCGCCGGCACGGGTGCTTCCTGCTTCCCATGCGGCGCGCTGCCCACGATCGGCGGCAGCGCTAACGCCGAGACCGCCGCTCATCCGGTTGGCAGCCGCGCCGCGCATGGCGGTCGCAACGCCGCCGAGGCCCGCGCCGACGCTGGTCGAGCCCGAGGTTTCCTGCCCGAGCTTGTAGGCGGTGGATGCGGCAGACCCCATCGATGTACCGGCGCGGATCGCGCCGAGACCGGCCCCCGCGAGACCGCGTGCCGCGCCGACGGCGCCAGCGCCTGCCATCGCAAGACCTCCGCCGGCAAGCGCGGTAGTGGCGATCACCGATCCGGCGCCGAGCTGCGGCGCGCCGGCGACGAGGCCGGATGCGATTCCCGGGCCGAAGATGGAGAGGCCAAAGATCGCGAGGCTCGCGAGCATCAGCGACACGGCCTGTTCGATCGACACCTCGTCGCCGGTGATCGCACTGGTGAAGTCGGCGAAATAGTTAGAGCCGATGCCGACGATGACCGCGAGCACCATGACCTTGATGCCCGAACTGACGACGTTCCCGAGCACCCGTTCGGCGAGGAACGACGTGCGGTTCCACAGCGCAAAGGGCACGAGCACGAAGCCGGCGAGCGAAGTGAGCTTGAATTCGAGGATTGTGATGAAAAGCTGGATCGCGAGGATGAAAAAGGCGGCGATGACGACGACCCAGGCGATCACCAGCACGGCGATCTCGATGAAATTGTCGAAGAAGGCGATCGGGCCAACCAACTCCTTCGCCTGCTCGAGGAGCGGCCATGCTGCCTCGAAGCCGGTCCCGGCCAGCTTGCCGGGTCGCAATAAATCGTCAGCCGTAATCGCGCTGCCCCCTGCGGTGAGGCCGAGGCCGGCGAAGCTGCGAAAGATGATATCGGACAGTGTCGAGAAGCTGTTGAGGATCAGGGCGAAGACGCCGACATAGAGGATCTTCTTGAGGAACTTGGCGATGACGTCGTCTTCGCCGCCGAGCGCCCAGAACAGCCCGGCGAGAGTGATGTCGATGCCGATCAGGATCGTGGTCAGGAAACCGACGTCACCGCCCAACAGGCCGAACCCGCTGTCGATGTAGGAGGCGAAGGCCTCCATGAACTGATCGATGACATTCAGGTCATCCATATGGGCGGGTTCCTGCTTGAAGTTGAAAGGTGTCGCGGGGACCGGCGGCCATGAGAGGGGCAAGCCCTACGGCCCCCGCGACGAGACAGGTTCGGACCGGGGGGAGCTGGGGGCGCGGTCCTCGCCTGCCTCAGCTCATTGGCGTGGCGTGTAAGCCTTGCCGTCGCCGAGGAAGCGGCGCGTTGACTCGCGTGCCTCGCGCGCGATCTGGCCCCGCTGCGCCTGCTCGACCGATTCCGCCCGGAACTGCGCCGCCATCATTTGCTGAAGCTGGAGCTGCTGCTTGGCGGTGAGCGCGAGAAGCTGGTTCGTGGCCTGCTGCGCCTGAAGCGAGCCTTCCGCGCCCTGGCTGCGCGCGACGATGTCGGCGAGCGCCTGCGTGTCGCTCCGTACGTTGTCGACGATGCGGTTCTGGACCCCCATCGTCTGGCGAAACGCGGACATTGCGGTATCGAGTTGATCGCGTGCGCGAGCCACACGCTGATCGCGGCGGAACACCTGATCGAACTCCTGCGGGTAGAGCTGGCGGAAGCGCTCGTCGAGCTGATCGATGCGGAAGTCGACGCCCTGCGCCTGGCCCATGAGCTGGTCGATCTGCTGGAGGCGCTGGCGAAGCTCCTGAAGTTGCGGGAAATCGATCCTGGTGAGGTTTTTGCCCTGGTTGATCAGCATTTGCGCTTCGTTCTGGAGGCTCTGGATCTGGTTATTGATCTGGGCGAGCGTGCGCGCGGCGGTGAGCAGGTTTTGCGAATAGTTCGATGGATCGAACACGCTGAGCTGGGCCGCGACGGGCGTCGAGGTCAACGCGATGCCGATACCGAGCGAGCCGACGGCGCCGAGCGCGAGAGCAGAGAGGCACGCATATTTGCGGATAGGGATACGGGGCACGGGAAATTACTCCTTGTCTTCTGGGGGGCGGGCGGCAGGGTGACGCCCAAGCAGGTCGGCCGCCCAATCGAGGCCGGCTTGGGAGAGAAAGGTCGCGGCGAAGTCGGCCTGGCCCTTTTCGGCCAGCACCGCGTCTATGCGCTTCTGGCTGTCGGGATCGGACGCGCCGCACAACGCCAGCGCGATCGGGCCTAGCCCAAGCTCGAACAGCCGGTTGCCGCGCGCTGATTGCAGATAATATTGCCGCTTGGGCGTCGCGCGGCTGACCAGTTCGATCTGGCGCGCGTTGAGACCGAAGCGGACGTAGGCCGTCTGGCCCTGCGGCTCGATCGCCCGATCATTGGGCAGCAAGATGCGCTGCGGACAGCTTTCGATGATGGCCGGCGCGATCGTGCTGTCGGCGATATCGGCTAGGCTCTGTGTCGCGAACACGACGCTGACGTTCTTCTTGCGCAGCACCTTCAGCCACTCACGAATGCGCGCGGCGAACAGCGGGTGGTCGAGGAACACCCAGGCTTCATCCAGTACGAGAAGCGTCGGCCGCCCGGTGAAGCGCTCTTCGAGCCGGTGGAACAGGTAGGTCAGCACGGGCGCAACGACGCCCGCCTGCCCCATCAGCGCTTCAGTCTCGAAGCACTGCACGTCGGCGATCGCTAGATCGTCTTCGGCGGCGTCGAGCAGGCGGCCGAACGGTCCTTCGAGCGTATAGGGCGTGAGCGCCGATCGCAGCGGTGCCGATTGCAGCAGCAGCGACAGGCCGGTGAGCGTGCGTTCCTCGATCGGGGCAGTCGCGAGATTGGTGAGCGCCGACCAGACGGCCTCCTTGATCTCGGGTGTGACCAGTACTTTCTCATGGGCGAGCAGCGCGCCGATCCATTCGGCCGCCCAGGCTCGTTCGTTGGAGCGATCGATGTGGCGCAGCGGCTGGAAGGCGATCGTTCGCCCGCCCTCGTCATCGGCATGACCGCTCTCGCCGCCAAGCCCGAGCGCGTGATGCGCGCCGCCCATCGCCAGCACGGCCGCGCGCGCCGAAAATCCCTTGTCGAAGACATAGACCTGGGAGTCTGGATATCGCCGGAACTGAAGCGCGAGCATTGCGAGCAGCACCGACTTTCCGGCCCCGGTGGGTCCGACGATCAGCATATGACCGACGTCGCCGACATGCGTGCTGAGACGGAACGGCGTCGAGCCGCTGGTTTCCGCATAAAGCAGCGGCGGACCGTCGAGATGCGGATTACGCGCCGGTCCTGCCCATACCGAGGACAGCGGCATGAGATGCGCGAGATTCAGGGTGTGGACGATCGGTTGCCGGACGTTCGCATAGACATGGCCCGGCAGGCTCGACAGCCACGCCTCGACCACATTCATGCCCTCGCGGATGCAGGTGAAGCCGAGCCCGTTGACGATGCGCTCGACCGCGCGGACCTTTTCCTCGACGCGGGCGCGGTCGATATCGGCAACGGTGATCGTCGTCGTCAGATAGCCGAACGCGACATGATCGCCGCCGAGCGCCTGCAAGGCCAGGTCGGCATCGACCACCTTGTTGTCGGCATCGCTGTCGAGAAGCTGGACCGGCTGGTTGTAGATGACTTCGCGCAGCAGCGCGGTGATCGACTTGCGCTTGTTGAACCACTGCCGCCGCAGGCGAGTGAGCGCTTTGGTTGCGTCGGTCTTGTCGAGCGCAATGAAGCGCGTCACCCAGCGATAGCCAAAATCCTCATGGTTGAGTCCGTCGAGGATGCCGGGACGGCTCGCGTTCGGAAATCCGAGAATGGTCAGCGTCCGCAGATGCTGGTCGCCCAGCATCGGCTCCAGCCCGCCGGTCAGCGGCGTGTCGGCCAGCAGCCCGTCCAGATAGATGGGCGTTTCGGGCACGGCGACGACATGGCGGCGCGCGGAGATCGCACCGTGGAGAAAGGTCAGCATTTCGCTGTCGCCGAGCGCGCGCACCTCGGGCATGAAGCCTCTGAACAGGTCAAGCGCGCGATCCGTCTCGGCGATGAAGCCGGCAAGCGCTTGTCGCCAGTCGCGGCCCTTCGCGTCGTCGCTGCGCTCGACCAGCGCTCGGCCCGCCGTGTCCGCCTGATCGGGCGGAGGCAGGAAGGTGAGCGTCAGATAATAGCGGCTCTCGAAATGCGCGCCCGCGCTTTCGAACGCCGCGCGCCGTTCCTCATCGACCAGCCACGACGCCGCATCGGGAAAGCTGCTGTCGGGATAACCCAGCGCTTCGCGCCGCTCGGCCTCGAAATGGAGTGCCCAGCCCGAGCCGAAGCGCTTCAGGACATTGTTCGCCCGCGCGCAGGCGGCGACAAGCTCGGCTTCGGTGGCGGATTCTAGATCGGGGCCGCGGAACCTGAGGACGCGCGAAAAGCTGCCGTCCTTGTTGAGCACCACGCCGGGCGCGACAAGCGCCGCCCATGGAAGGTGATCGGCGAGCCGGGCGGCCTTCTGACGGTATTCGCGCAGATTCAGCATGACAGATGCCCCTTCTGGCGAAGGTGGCGAACCAGGACCGGGGCGAAGTCGGGATCGCGTTTGGCGGCGAACACCGCGAGGGTGTGCCCGAACGCCCACATGGCCAGCCCGGCGATCCACTGCTGGAGACCGAGCCCGAGCGCGGCCGCGATCGTACCATTGACGATCGCGATCGCCCTCGGCGCCCCGCCGAGCAGGATCGGCTCGGCGAGCGCGCGGTGCATCGGCGCCTCGAAACCCTCGATATGACTGCCGGAGGCGATCACGAGATGAGCGCTCCACCGCCGAAGCTGAAGAAGCTGAGGAAGAAGCTCGACGCCGCGAACGCAATCGACAGGCCGAAGATGATCTGGATGAGGCGGCGGAACCCGCCTGCTGTCTCGCCGAACGCCAGCGTCAAACCGGTGACGATGATGATGATCACCGCGACGATCTTGGCGACCGGACCCTGGACCGACTCCAGCACCTGCTGGAGCGGTTCCTCCCACGGCATGCCCGAGCCGGCGGCCTGCGCGGTGGCGGCGAGCGCAAGCCCGAGGCCGATGGCGGCGCCGGTGAGGAAGATGCTCCGACGATCGGGAATACGGGCAGGAATACGGGACAAGCGCATGGTCATTCTCCTTGGGGTTCGAGGGCGTGGTCGGGAGTAAGGTCGAGGACGGCGTAGCCGCCGTCGGGATCGAGGCCGGCGACGCGCGCGATCGTGTCGACGCGGCGCGCGAGGCCGCGCCCGGCGATGAACACGATCATGTCGATGGATTCGGCGATCAGCCGGCGCGGAACGGTGACGACGCTTTCCTGCACGAGCTGCTCGAGCCGGTAGAGGGCCGACACTGCCGAATTGGCGTGGACGGTTGCGATGCCGCCCGGATGCCCGGTGTTCCAGGCTTTGAGCATGTCGAGCGCTTCGCGCCCGCGCACCTCGCCAACGACGATGCGATCGGGGCGGAGCCGCAATGTCGAGCGGACAAGATCAGCCATCGTGACGCCGCCGGCTCCGGCAGTGCCGATCGTACGCGTGCGCAGCCCCACCACGTCGGGCGCGGCGCATTGCAACTCACGCGTGTCTTCAATGATGATGACGCGTTCATCGAGGTGCGCCATCTCGGCGAGCAGCGCGTTGGCAAGCGTCGTCTTGCCCGAACTGGTGCCGCCCGCGACCAGGATGTTCTTGCGCTCGACCACGGCCATCGACAGCAGTCGCGCCGTGTCGGCGAGCATGATGCCGTCCCGCACATAGTCGAGCAAAGTGTAGATGCGCGCCGCGGGCTTGCGGATCGAGAAGCATGGCGCGAGGCTGACCGGCGGCAGGATACCCTCGAACCGCTCGCCCGCGCCTTCGCCGTGCGGCGGCAGCTCGGCCGAAACGATCGGCGCATTGCCATGAACCTCGGTGCGCGCGTGGGATGCTACCAGACGAATGATCCGCTCGACTTGCGCGGGCTCATATTTGGTGCCGGTATCGATCCGGCCTTCGCCAAGTCGATCGAGGCGCAACACGCCGTCCGGGTTGACCATGATCTCGATGACCATCGGATCGGCCAGCGCCGCCGCGATAGTCGTCCCCATCGCGGTGCGCAGCATCGCGCGCCGACGCCCTGCGGAATTATCGGAGCCGAAAAGCGTGTCGCTCATCGCCCACCTCCATTGTCTTTCGCGGAGGCAGCAAGCGTGCGCTGGCCGCTGGCGAGCGCTTCGCCGACGCGGGCAATGAACGCCTCGAAGCGGTCTCGGCCGATCGCACGCGCCGCTTCGTCGGCTTCGGCCAAAGGGGCCTGCACCATCAGTTCATAGCGGATGAACAGCGCCAGGCTCTCGAGCAGCACATGCCCGTCACGCTCGACACGCCCCAGCGCGAGCGACATGCGATCGAGCCGCTGGCTGAACTTGTTCTCCAGCCCGCTCGCCGCCTGCCGGTTGAGCCAGGCGGTGAGCGCGTCGGTGAGGATCGCCGATTTGGACGCGCCGGGCTGGCTCGCCAGCGCCTCGAAGCGGTGGCTCAGATCTTCGGGCAGGAAGAGCTGGTAGCGGACGCGGTTGGGTTTGATCGCCGCCATCGTCAGAAGCTCGGCAGTGTGTCGCTGTCGCGACCCTGGTTGATGGTATGGGCGCGGATCAGCGTGCCGGTGGTGCCGGCGCGGTCCATCGCGTGCTTTTCGGCGACGGGATCGGTGTCGTCGCGGTCGAGGCCGAGAAGATCGAGCTGCCTGGGCGGTTCGGGCTTTTTGGTCTGTTCCTCGCCGAGTCCGGGATGGCGCTGCTGTTGCAAGCCGCCGTCCTCATCGGCTTTCGCGTCGTCGTCGGCCTTGCCAAGCCGGCTGTCAGGCGCGCGGACCAGCCCGCTCCAATCGTCGGGGCGGCCCTGCGGGCGATCGGGATAGTCTCCGGGCGCGAGCTGGGGCGGCGGCGCGATCCGCTCGCGGAAATTGCGATCCTCGTAATAGCGCAGCTTCTTCGCGCGGATCGGCGCCATGCCGGAAACGAGCACCAGTTCGTCCTTGGGCGGGAGCTGCATCACCTCGCCGGTGGTCAGGAGCGGCCGCGCCGTCTCCTGCCGGCTGACCATGACATGGGCCAACCACAGCGCGAGCCTGTGGCCGGCGTAGTTGCGCATCGCGCGCTGCTCGGTGGCGATGCCGAGCGCGTCCGAGATCCGCCGCGCCGTGCGTTCGTCATTGGTCGCGAAGGCAATACGGACATGGCAGTTATCGAGAATGGAGTTGTGCTCGCCATATGCCTTCTCGATTTGATTGAGCGACTGCGCGATCAGGAAGGCGCGAACCCCATAGCCTGCAAGAAACGCAAGGCTGGTCTCGAAGAAGTCGAGGCGCCCCAATGCCGGAAACTCGTCCAGCATCATCAGGAGCTTGTGCTTGCCCGCCTTGGCAGGATCGGCATCCAGCTTCTCGGTAAGGCGGCGACCAATCTGGTTGAGCACCAAGCGTACCAGCGGCTTGGTTCGGCTGATGTCCGATGGCGGAATGACGAGGTAGAGCGAGACGGGGTGGCCCGCCTCGACGAGATCCGCGATCCGCCAGTCGCAGCGCGACGTGACCTCGGCGACGGTCGGGTCGCGATAGAGGCCGAGAAATGACATGGCGGTGGAGAGGACGCCGCTGCGCTCGTTCTCGGACTTGTTGAGCACCTCGCGCGCCGCCGACGCCACGACCGGATGCACGATCGGCGCATCCTTCGTGCCGAGATGATTGGTGGTCATCATCCGCCGGAGCGTGGTGACGAACGGCTGCTGGGGGTCCGACAGGAATGTGGCTACCCGCGCGAGCGTCTTTTCCGGCTCGGCATAAAGAACGTGGAGGATCGCGCCGACCAGCAGGCTGTGGCTGGTTTTCTCCCAATGGTTGCGCCGTTCGAGCGCGCCTTCGGGATCGACCAGGATGTCGGCGATGTTCTGGACGTCGCGGACCTCATGCTCGCCGCGCCGGACTTCGAGCAGCGGGTTGTATTTGGCGGAAGCGGGATCGGTCGGGTTGAACAGCAGGACGTGGGAGAAGCGCGCGCGCCAACCGGCGGTGAGCTGCCAGTTTTCACCCTTGATGTCGTGAACGACGGTGCTGCCGGTCCAGCCGAGCAACGTCGGTATGACCAGCCCGACGCCCTTGCCCGAACGGGTCGGCGCGAACGCCATGATATGTTCGGGGCCGTTATGGCGCAGATAACGGCCACGCGAGCGGCCCAGGAACACGCCGGCGTCACCATGAAGGCCTGCCCGCTCGATCTCGTTCGGCTTGGCCCAGCGCGCGGAACCATAAGTGGTGACCTGGCGCGACTGCCGCGCGCGCCAGAGCGAGCCTGCGATCGCCGCGCCGCAGCCGATGAAACCGCTCGCGCCGGCGAGCGCGCCGGCCTTGTCGAAAACATGCGGCGCATAGGCATCGTAGTGATACCACCAGGGGAAGAGCGCCCAGGGACGATAGACCGGCGTGCTTCCAGCCATGAACCAGGCCGGACCAAGTTCGGGCTGGTAGGCGAGCATCGCCGCCGCCCATTGGGTCGCCGCCCAGAGGCCCGCGATCACGATTGCGAACACGACAAGGATCTGGCCGATGAGCAATTTGGTCGGGGTCACGTTGAAGCTCCCGCCCATACCGCCGGATGCGGTCGGGGCGCGGCTTCAAGACTCGGCTATGGGCCGCCCGAAATGAACGGAGCCGCTGGGGGCTGGTGGGTGACCGAAGGAGATCACTCGTCGGCGACTGACTCAATATTCCAGCTCTGTTCTTTTGATCGAGCTATGACCCGAGTTGATGATTCTGCCCTGCCGTTGTCCCTCGAGGTGGCACTGACCACCACACCGCACCGCCGATGACCCGCTACACCCTGCAAAAATCCGAGCTGCAAATTCGGGCTTGCGTGTCGGATTATCAGACATTATATCGCATTTAATGTAGTGAAATCGTGCGAGGCATGCATGGCGACAATCGCTCCTCCGAAGCCCGCGGCAACCGCGTTTCCCAAAGCCGACGCCATTAGGGCGTTGGTCGA
Source organism: Alphaproteobacteria bacterium (assembly GCA_018823905.1). Lineage (GTDB taxonomy): Bacteria > Pseudomonadota > Alphaproteobacteria > Sphingomonadales > Sphingomonadaceae > Sphingopyxis. Next base: position 13,734 of record JAHJHL010000128.1, on the reverse strand, counting down.
CGAACTGCTGCAAGTGGCCAGGGCTGAGGCACAGGTGCGCGGAATTGCCCTACCTCCGGAAAACCCGAAGATCATCCAGGCGCCCGTGCCACTCGACTCCTTGTCCGTGGTCGACACGCTTTGCGCGGTGGAGCAGGTCCTCGACATCGAGCTTCGCGACAGCATCGTCCGCACCGGCGGCTACAATTCGATCGAGAAGGCGATTGACGACCTCCTCCCTAAGATCGAACGCGTCTGGGTTAAGAAGAAAGGGTCGAAGCCATGACCAATCTCGCACTCCGCCAGGAAGGCGACGAGCAGGAGCGGCGGCGCTTGGGCGACCGTCTGCGCGAAGCACGGAAATATCTCGGCCTCAAGCAGGAAGAAGTTGCTGCCTATCTCAAGATTCCCCGGACCGCGCTTACCGATATCGAGAATGGCCAGCGCCGCGTTGAAGCGATCGAACTGACGCGGCTTGCCCGTCTTTACCGCCAGTCGGTGGCCTATTTTACCGGCGAAGACGAGGCCTCCGCGAGCCTTCCCGCCGATGTCGCCCATCTGGCGCGACGCGTTGCGGCCTTGTCGACTGAGGACCGGGCCGAGCTGAGCCGGTTTGCCGAATATCTCCGCTCGCGGTCTGGCGGCGAACGGAGCTGATCGATGGCGTCGGATTATGCGAGCGCGGTTCGCGCTGGTACGATGGCAGCGGGCCGCCTGCATCGCGAACTCGATACGCGCGCACTGATCGAGACCCAAGGCGGCAGCGTCGATGTCTTCGGCGCGATCCATGCCGTGGGTCTACCCTTGCTGCTTCGTCCCCTGAAAGGCCTGCTCGGCGCCTATCTCAGCGCACCTGCTCCTGGCGTTCTCGTCACGACGGAACGACCGATGAGCATCCAGCGCTTCACGGCCGCGCACGAACTCGGGCATTTTTCGATGCGACACGAGCCGAGCCTCGACGATGAGAGCATCCTGCGCCGGATGCCGATGTCGCCCGAACCGGGAAACAACTTCGAGGAAACCGAAGCCGACGCCTTTGCGATCGCCTTCATGATGCCGAAATGGCTGATGCTCGCGCACAGCGCGCGACAAGGATGGCAGATCGATCATTTCCGGCGCCCCAATGTCGTCTATCAGCTCTCGCTGCGGATCGGCGCCAGCTATGAGGCGACGTGCCGCACCCTGGTTCGCTACAATCTGATTTCGCCATCGGTGATGACCGACCTGCTCCGGACGCAGCCGCGCAGCCTGAAGGTCGATCTCCTCAAGGACTATCGGCCCGACAACTATCGCGGCGACGTCTGGCTGCTGACCGAGCGCGATGCCGGCTCGCGGATCGATGGCAGTCGCAATGATCTTTTCGTGCTGCGGCTCGAAGAACATAGCGGCGGTGGGTATCTCTGGGATCTCGACCAACTGATCGCCAGCGGCTTCGCCGTCGTTCGCGACGAGCGTGAGGCAATCGACGGCGATGGCATCGGTGGTCCCGTTGTCCGCCGTGTCACCGCGGCGCCCGATGCGCCGCGGCGCGGCCGCATGTCGCTCGACGAGCGGCGGCCGTGGCAGCCTGCGCCGGCCCTCACCAGCCTGACGCTCGATTTCGACCTCACCGGCCCGGAACAGACGGGCCTGTCGCGCGCCGAACGGCGGCACCTGCTCGAGGCCGCCTGACGCCCCATGATCGATATCGTCCGTGACCTTCGGCCGCTGTTCGGACCTGCGCGCGATCAAGGCGCGCGGCCGACATGCCTCGCATTCGCCGCGAGCGACACCCACGCCGGGCTTCGCGACGGCTGGGCACCGCTGTCGTGTGAATTCGCCTTTCATGCCGCGCAGAAACGGGCGGGCAGACCGCCGACGAGCGGCGCACTGCTATCCACAATGCTGGACGCGCTACGGCTCGATGGCCAACCCGACGAGAAAGGCTGGCCGTATCTGGCTGCGGTTCCAGCCGATCATCGACTGTGGACGCCGCCGGCGACCGTTGGCCCGCTCTATGGCCGCAACGGACAGAGGGATGGAACCGACCTGTCATCCATCCTTGCCGCGCTGGACCGTGACACGCCGGTGCTCATGCTGACGATGCTGTCACGGTCTTTCTTCCAGCCGCGCGGTGATGGCGTCGTCGATCCGGCGAACGACGAACTCCCCGAGCCAGCGCAACGGCACGCGGTCGTCGCGGTCGGGCATGGAACCGTGGACGGCATCCCGGCCATTCTCATCCGCAACAGCTGGGGACCAGGTTGGGGCTTGGAAGGCCACGCCTGGCTTACTGAGCGCTTTCTAGCGCCGCGCCTTTTCGCCACGGCAAATTTGACGGAGGAAGTCGATGTATCTTCCCATACCGCCGCAGCCTGACTGCGTTGCTGGCTGGCGCGAGGCGGTCCGGCTCGTCGACCTCGCCACCGGACACCAGGCGCAGAATGTCGTCATCTCCGTGGCCGAGCCGACTGCGCGCGCAACACTCGCCGATCCCGTCGTGGCGGAAGTCGATGCCTTCCTTTCGGGCCATGGCAAGAAGCCCATCGAGACGGTCGCCAACACGATTTTTCCGGCAGCGCTGTACAGGCGCTACGGCGCGCCGCAATTCTTCGACCGGTTTCGCGACAACGTGCTGCCGAAGGTCCGGAGGTCGGGCGCTTGGTCGGGCTATTATTTCGAACGGATGATGGAATTGCCCCGCGCCGACGGCCAGCCAATCAATCAAATCTGGGGCATCGTCGAGCGCCTGCGCAACCCGAACGTCCGAGCGCTCAACAAATTCGAACTGCTGATCTTCGACCCCGCCCGCGACGTGAATGACTCGCCCTACGGCGGTCAGTGCCTGAGCTTTGCCAGTCTCAAGCTGATCGGCAAGGGCGACGATCGTCGCCTCGGCATGACCGCGCTCTACCGCAATCACTACTATATCGAAAAACTGCTCGGCAATCTGATCGGCCTCGGCCGTCTGCTCGAATTCATCGCCAAGGAAGGCGGGGTCGCGCTGGGTCCGCTCACGATCGTCTCGACCAACGCCACGGTCGACACCGCCAACTGGAACCGCGGCGATCTTAAGCAACTCTTTGAGCGCTGCGATCAGGCGAGCGCACATCTCCTTGCTGCGGCGTGAGGCGCGCCCAACGGCAGTTCTAGCGGCTCATCGTTGTCATCCGCGACACCGTACAGGCTGAACATGCCCTCGATGAACTCGCGCTGCCCGCCGTAGCTCGGATGGCGGACCGCGGTGGTCGGAATGTCGAGACCGTCCAGCGCCAGGTGAGCATCGCGCCCGATCGCGACGATCTGGCGGGGCCGGATCATTGACACGAGGGCTTGCAATATCGGCCAGGTCGCCTCGCGCTCGCTTCGCGTGTGGCATCGGTTCGACATCGGATCATCCGCTTCATGGGGATGGAACGGGAAAACGTTCCAGAGCATGACAGGCTGACCGATCCGCTCTAGCACACGCCAGACGATCGCCGCGGTGCGCTCCGCCACGGCGGGTCCCTGCGTCGCACGTTCGAATGCGATGCCGCCCATCAGCGTACCGGCATGTCCGAGGTGAATTTCGTCGGTCAGCGGTACGCCCGTACGCCGCCCCCCGCGATAGCCGAGATCACGCGCGATCCAGATCGTTTCGACGCGATGATCAAGCGCCGCGGTGAGCAGCATTTCGAGATTGTCGCGGCGCCGGGCGGCGGCGTCGCTGCGGTCATGGACCGTGCAGCGATCGCGCCAGGGATTGAACACTGAGGGAAGTTCGGTCGCCGCCAGGGTGGACACAAAGGATTTCGGGGTCATGACGGCAATTCCTTGATACGCAGGCGGCGATTGGCGAAGTCGATCAGGACGCGGCCGCGCCGATGCTCCTGAAGGAAGCGGAAAGCCGTATAGCCCTGGAGGATCGCTTCCTCCCAAAGCCACAGCGGACAGCGTTCTGATTCGTAGCCGGCGACGAACTGGCGGACATGCTTCAGCATGTCCAGCGGAAGGCCACCGCGCTTCACGTTTTCAAAGTACCGGAGTTGCTGCGCTTGTCCGAAAATCCAGGAAGTTATGCCCTCTTCGATGAGAATCGCCCGAGCACCGTCTTCGGCGTCGTCGAGTTTCGGATCGCTCTTGCGCTTGAGACGGAGCAGCGCACGCAGCACTGGCGACCAGCCAAGCACCGCGACATAAGCGTAGTGAAAGACATCGTGGAAGCGATAGTCGTCGGGTTCGAGCGCGTTGTCGGTGAGCCGGTCGCCGACATACACACCGCTTGAGCGTTGATACACGAATGTCTGCCCGCGAACGGTGCGTTCATAGACGTCGATCGCCATCCGCCGCGGCAATTGCTCTTCTGGGTCGAGCGCCGCATCGGTCGGCGCCGGATAGATGCGCTCGCGCGGCCAGCGATCGAAGATCTTGTGAAGATTCTTCACGGCGGCAGCCTCGATGGTAACACCGGATTCGTTTGCCGCCTGGATCAACCGGCGCATGACCGCGACCAGCCGGCCCGCGAGTGCTTCGCGGTCCTTCGCAAGACCGCCCGCCTGGAAATCGTTGATGAGCAGCCCAACGTCGCCTGCCAGCGCGAGCAGGCTATGCTCGAACTGCGGCATCGGTGCCTTGGCAAGCGGAATGTGCTGCGGCTGCAGCGCATGGAAACTGAGCGTTTCGTTGCCGCCCGTCTGCCATTGTCCGCCGTTTGTCGCCGCGGCGGCAGCGATGTCGCTGAGCGCCATGCGGCTGCGCCGTGCGATCGCCGCCAGATACCAAAGGACGTCACCAAGCTCTTCCGCGACGGCGTGAGCGTAACCCAGGTAGGAGGCATCGTCGCGCTGCTTTTTCTTGGCCTCACTGAGCAAGCTGCCGACTTCGCCGAAAAGGCCAAGCATCGAGAAGCCCAGTGCGCGGCCACCGCTGCGTTGATCAGTCCGCGCGGCCTGCTTCGCATAATCCGCAACAGTGAGAGCTTCGAAATCCTCGCTCATCGCCTGCCCTTCCGGCGATCCGATATCGCGTCTGCGGGGACGCTCACGCCATAGGCTTCAAGTGCCCGCAGTACGATCATCCGGATCGGCTCGCGGGAATCGAGCGACCGTTGACCGAGATCGCGTTTCGTAACGGCAGGAATCTGCACCTGAAGATGCTCGTCGCCGACATCGGTTTGCGCTGCGATATTTTTCATGAATCCATGAAAACATAATTTCATGAAAATAGGAAGCCCGAATCCTCCGGATCAGGAGACGCTCGGCCCGCTGCGCTGCCGCCCGAGTGTCCAGTTGATCCCGCCGTCGCGCATGATGCCCGAGACCGATTTGCCGACATGGCGATCGAGAACAGAGCGCCACGGCACCAGCGTGAAATCGCGCGACCGTTCGATGAGCGCATGGCGACCACTCGTCATCTCGACTGCGCGCACGAGCCTGCCTTGAACAGCCTCCCCCTCTCTGGCCTCGGCGAACGGAACGCCTAACTTGTCGGAGAGCTGGCGGGCGACACGCAGCAATTCTCGCCGCTGGAGCGCGGCGAGCATCCCTCGCCGATAGACCGTCTGCCCATCCTGTTCGTCTGCAAGCTGTTCGGTGATCAGCCATTGCCGTCGCATCGCCTGCGCTGAACGAACCTCGCGGCCGAACCCGGCATCGCGCACCGGCGCTGGGCTGGCGGCAACCAGCTCACGATCGAGCCAGGTCGCGGCCTCGGCCGCTGGCAGATTGTCGAGCGGGACGGTCGACAGCGCCTCGATGGCGACGGGCCGGTCGTGGAGTTGGCGCGCCTCGAACCGAACCACCTTGTCAAGATGATCGGGCGTGACGATCCAGCTTCCATCGGGATCGCGTTCGACATTGCGGGCGATCTTCCGCATCGCCTCCAGCCGGCGGACATGGGTTTCGGCGAAGCCTTCACTGGCGCTCGGGTCCTGCTGCAAATGCGCGTCGATCGTGTAGCGTCCGTCGTTCGCGGCGGCGACTTCGACAATCGTGCGATCGACCGGGCGAACGCCGCCCTCACGCGGCACGATCCGGACGATGGCGTTTTCGGGGGTCGGATCGACCATCTCGCCCTCGCCGATCTCGGCATAGTGCGTGCGCCCGTCGATGCCGTCGATTAGCAGATAATGGCGGTCTTCATGCTCGTCCGCCAATCCCCGCATGATAACGCGGCCGATAATCGGCGCGGCTTCCTGCGCCGTCGGATCATAGATGACGCGATCGGCCGCGGCACAGTCGAGCTTCCGCGCGGTCAGCTCGCGCTGCATGGTACGGATGATATCGCCACGCTCCCCGATCCGGCGCAGTGTGTTCGCGAGGTCGGGCTCGAGCCGCCAGGTGTCGCTGCCGATATGCGAGGCGAGTCCCATGCGCCCAAGTTTCTGCAAGCGGCCGACGCGAACCGATTGGTGAAACGGGTCGCTGTCGCTCGCGCTGACCAGGCGCATACTATCCATGTCGCGGATCAGCCGTCGGTCGATCGCGGTCAGCCGCTCCACGCCAGTATCGCTGCGAAGCCGCTCCTCGATTTCAAGGTCGGTGCGCGGCCCGAGGTCGAGGTTGGCGATCTCGATCGCGCGTTGCCTGGCCCCGTGCGAAATATATTCGCGCGCGATCAGCAGATTTTCGCCCCGGTCATTCACGCCGCGCACAACGATATGCGTGTGCGGATGGCCGGTATTGAAATGGTCGACTGCCACCCAATCCAGCCTCGTGCCGAGATCCTGCTCCATCTGCGTCATCAGCCTGCGCACAAAGGGCTTCAAGTCCGGATATTGGTCGGCGTCCTCGGCCGACACGATGAATCGAAACTGGCGGCGGTCGCCGTCGCAGCGTTCGAGGAACACCTTGCCGTCGGCGACATCCTCGTCGGCCGAATAGAGCGCGCCGGGCTCGCCCTCGCGGGTCACGCCATCGCGCTGGATATAACGCAAGTGCGCCTTCGCGCCGCCCATACCTTTCCCGCCAAGTCCAACAGGCCGTATCTTGACGATCACGCGGCGCGACCGGAACGCGCCCAATCGGTCGCGCGATCTGAGCACCCGTGCAACGCTCGCGCCACGTCCGATCCGGCTGCCGTCGAAGCGGCCACGCCTGCCGGTTTTTAGCCCTGCGCGCTTTGCCGCTTTCACGACGCGGCTCAGGTAGCGCTGCTCCTTGCCCCGGCAGCGCATCCGGCCCAGGTGCGGTTCGAACTCATCATCGCGCATAGCGGCGTCCTTCCATACCGGAATGACGCTCCCCGCCGATAAGAATGGCGCGTCCTCGCCAGAGCGCAAGGAGTCTCGCGATTGGGATCGGAAAAGCCCAGAAAACCGCCATTCCTGGCAACCCTGTCTCGCACTCAAAGGGCGAGTCTCGCAAAAGCCTTCAAAAAACGATGTGCAGACAAACACTTACAAAATCGCGAGATTTTGCCTCTATCTTGCCGTCAAGCCCGACTGCCACCTGCCGCCCCAGACGCCCGCTTTGCCTTCCCGCCTTCCCGATTAGAAAAGGGGAGCGGCGCCATGCGGCACCACTCCCGCGAACCTGCCCCTTCAACAGCGCATCGCCTTATTGCCAGCCTGCCTGTTCGGCCTGACGCAGCGCCCGATTGCACCGCTTCAGCCTCTTCTCAGCGGCCCTTAATTCGGCTTCGATCTGCCGCCGTTCTGCCGCGTCATCGCACCATGAAAGCTCCGCGCGAAGCTCCTCGATCTGTTGTTCAACCGACATCTCATCCTCCTGATACAAGCGAAAGATGAGCCATCGCCCGGCGGGGAGCGGGTCGGGTCAACCACCGCGCAGCGGCCGCGAAGCGGGCGACGGGGGAGCCGATTTTCTCGTCGCCGGAGTGGAGCGAAGCGGAACGCAGGTGGCGTGAAAATTGGGGGAACCGTCGATGGTTGAGGCGGTCCGTTCGCCGCCGGATACTCGGTGCTTGCTGAGCGGATTTCTTCCTCTCTGCAGGCCCGCAAGCGCGTTCCGGTGCAGGAAAAGGCCCACGCCGAGCCCTCAAGGCATGAGGAAAGCCCCGCGCCGGGTGACCGGCGCGGGAGCGATCCGGCTCAGTCGCCGGGGTTCCAGATGACAGCGAACGCGTCGTCGTCGTCCTGCCCGGCGGCGCGGCCGAGATTGGCGTAGAGGGTGCGGCCGCCAAGTTCGGGGGCTGACATGGCGAGGCGGACATATTCGCGCTGGCTCACCTCGCCGGTGCGGATCCAGCCGCCGCCCAGTTCGACGCCGTTCGACAGCACGCGGTAGTCGGGCTGGTCCCCGGTCTTACCGCGATTGGGGATGATGGCGATCTCGGCATTGACCGAAAGCGTCTTCAAGGCGCCCCGGAACGAACCGTCGTTCTGGCGCTGGACATGACCGATTGCGGGCATTTCTCGTCTCCTTCACACAGTCGCCCGACCCGATGCCGGGCGATGGGCGGACCGAAGGGACGGCCCTTGAGCGCGCTGCGAACCGCAGGCCGAAGCGAAGCGGAGGACCGGAAGCGCGGGGCTGATTTGGAGCGAAGCGGCCGCGAGGAGCGCCGCCAAAGCGGCGCGGGGAAATCAGTTCCGCGCGATGGTTTCGCGGGGCGCGCGGCCGTCCCAGGTCATGCGCCCAAGGAGCCGGCGACGGGGTGGTGAGACACGAAAGGACGAGATGCGCGCGCGGACAGGAAGCCCAGTCCGGCGTCCTTCCGGGAAGCCATGATTGCTTTCGCGGCCACGAAGCGGCGGCTATAGCCTCACGGCGATGAACGAAGGAACGACGATTGCGGGGCAGATCGAACGGCTGATCGTGCGGCTGGACGGCGCGGCGGTGTGCGATGCCTGCGTGACTGACCGGCTCAACCTGTGGGTTACCGCACAGGCCAATGTCGTCACCCGCGCGCTCGGCGGCACGCGCGGATTCGAGCGGCAGAAGGACGAATGCACGCTATGCGGAAGCACCCGGACGGTGATCCGCCGCACCGCCCGGTAGGTCAGGCGGCGGGGGTTTTCGGCACGCGAGCGCGCGGTGCGGCGCGATTTGGGCTAGTTGCCGTCGCCCGCGAGCGCGCGCGCCAGCGGCTCGTTGGTCGCCTCGATCTCGATGCGGTCTGCGAAAATCGCGCACCAGCCGCTGCCGAATTCACCGATGCGGGGCTTGGAACAGGTCATCGCCCAATCAAAGCCTATCGGCCCCTTGGACAACGTTTCGGCGCAACATCGCTGGACGACCACGGCGATAGCATAGGCGTCGAAATCGTCCATGCTGGCGAAACACACGATCCGCACGGCTGGGTCGTCGGGGCAGGTTTCCGCGATGAAATCGGCTCCGATGGTGGGAAATTCGGGATCGTTGAACGCCTCGCGAAACCCGCTCCACGGCACGTTCGCATCGTCCGGCGGAAAGGCTGCGAGCAGCGCCGCGCTCGGCGGATCGGGCGCGTCGTCATTCGCCAGCGCGTAGCCAGCGTTTGCGACTTCCTCGATCAGCGCGCACTCGGCGGCGGTGCAGCGAAAGGCGAAGCTGCCCTGAATCCAGATGTCAGCCATTGCTCGCCTCCTCCCGTTCGGGCGTGATGACAAGCGGGGGCACCGCGAAGTCGGCCGCATCGAAATGCGCGATGATCGCCGCATAGCTGCCCAATCGCTCGGCGGTGCAGCGCCCCATGAGGATATAGTCGTCCTCGTCGGCAGCGTAGCTTTGCGGTTCGCCGCTGCCGGTGAACACGGTGCGTTCCGCACCCCACTGGCAGGCATAGGCGCCCGACCAGCGCGCGAAGAAAAGCCCATGCGCGATGCAGAAGGCTTCGAGTCCCTCGAACCGCCCCCAGGCGACCTCGTGCGCCATGAGCGCCAAGGGCTCGCCCTCGGGCAGATCGCCGAGCGCGAAGGGTTCGCCGTCCCATTCGGTGGACAGCCCTTCGTTCGCGATGGCCTCGGCGAAGGCGGGAAGCTGGCTGGCGGGGAGCGTCCCGCCGATGGTGATGGATGCCGAAACACGGTCGGCCATGACAAGTCTCCTGTCTGAAATCCGCGCTGCGAGGGCCGCTTGCGGCCGAGCGGCGCGGCGATTTTATGGGGGGCGGAACGGGCGGCGGGTGCGCCGCCGCCCGTCCAGTTTCATGCGGCTTCGCGCTCGGGCTGTTCCTGCGGCTCGGCCTTGGCAGGGGCCGGAAGCGCAATCACCGCGCCGGGGCCGGTCGGTTCCGGCTCGCGGTCGGGGCGCGCCGCGAGCACCTTGGCATGAGCCGCGACGGTGCCGACGCCGCCGCGCGCCGTATAGGCAGCGGGCGGGAACGCCATCCATTTCGGCACCCAACCCTCGACCTTGGGCCGTCCGTTCGTGCCGTCCAGATGGTCGCGGACGATGCGCTTCAAGACCTTGCCCGGTTCCTTCGCATTGGCGGCGGCGACAGGTTCGCCCGCCACCTCGGCGACGATGCGGGTCAGCACCTCCTTGTCGCGGACACACTCGAAAAAGGCGTCGTCGGCCTGCCAGTAGCGGGCCATATCGACGCCGATCTCGCCGCCCACCGCCTCGACGGCGGCGCTGCCGCTGGCGAGCGTTTCGCCCATGACGATCACCACCACGTCCATGACGGCGCGGTCGGGCACGTCGAGCAAGCGGAGGAACACGCCGACAAGTCCGAAGTCGTCGCCGTTGCCGCCGGCCACGGTCGGTTCCTCGGGCGAGAAGCCGAGAAGGTCCAATACGGCGCGGCGCTTCGTATCGAAGTCGGTTTCCGCGCGGCAGGTTTCGACGCTTTCGGCAACCAAATCGTTGCGCGCGGTCTGCGGCTCGGGCTTGTTGGTCCAAAGCGGCGAACCGGCGATGGCGTGCGCCACCATCAAGCGCAGCGCGACCTTGGGGTGACGGGTCAGCGCGGCGCGCACGGCCGCGTGGCGATGCAGGTCGATATAGGTCTGCATCGTGCTCGTCACCTCGGGGCGCGGCACCTTGGGAGCGGTGTCGATCGGCTCGCCGCGTTCGAGCCGCTTGGCCTCCTTCGACGTGACATAGCCCTCGTAAAAGTCCACCTCGCCGCTCGCGCGCACGTCGATATAGACGCGCGCCCCCTTGCGCTTGGGAGCCTTCACAAACTCGTAGCGATGGAAGTATTCGCCGCGCGGGACGATCACGACATCGCTCCATCCCTCGTCGAGATAGGCTTCGCGGCGATCCTCGATGGCCGCGTCCTGCTCGCGCCAGAAGGCGTCGGCGTCGGCGAAAAAGCGATCCTCGCCGAACAGGTCGGCGATGATCGCGAGCTTGAGCCTCTCGACGTCGAACAGGGCATGTTCGACCTTGATCGACGCGCCGCCGAACAGCCAGTCCTTCAACTGATGGCCGGTCGGGCAATAGGCGTCGGGGTCGCTGAACAGCGCCAGCCATGCCTTTTGCTGGCTCGTGCTCGCCAAGGTCAGGTGCCGGACGGTCGCCGCGTTGATCTCTTCCTTGCGGTAGAGGTCGCGGATGCGCGGCAAGAGATTGCCGAGCGCGAGGATGCGTTTGACGCCAAGCTCGGGGATGCCGAACGTCGCGGAAATATCCGCTTCGTCGCGGCCTTCCTTGACCAGCCGGGTGAAGGTTTCCCAGCGTGTCACCTCGTCGGGCGCGAGCCGCGCGATATTCTCGATCAGCGACGCCTCGATGGCGGCGGCATCGTCGCCGTTCTCGAGAATGGCGCACGGCAAGGGGTCGGCGCTGCCGGTTTCGCCCGCGACGATCTGCGCGGCGGTGAAGCGCCGCGCGCCCGCGACGATCTCGAACGCATCGGGACCGCAATTCGGTCGCACGATCAGCGGCACGAGAACGCCGCGCGCGCGGACGGTCGGAAGGATGTCGGACACGTCCGGCGCCTTCTTCGCGTAGCGCATATTGGCCTTGCTGACGGACAGCTTGCCAAGGTCGATAAAGTCGAGTTTCATTGGTCTGCTCCTTCTGGAGCGCCGGTCCCGTTTGTCTTGCTGGATGGGCGGGACCGGCACTCGATGCGGCGAAACGCGCCGCGCGTCACCCGCCTCGGGGCGGAAGCTCCTTGCCGTTGCGGCTGTCGGCCGCGCGGCGAAGTTCGGTTTCAGCGAAGATGATCGCGCCCGCCCGCCGCGCGGTCTCGGCCCATGTCGAGAGCGGGGCGAACGGTTCGAAATGCTCGTCGCGCTCGATGAACAGGCCGAAGGGCAAGCGGACGCTCGCCATTTCGGACAGGCTGAATGTGCCGAGTTCGGGAAAGCCGAACCCCAAGTCGGCAAGGCCGAACAGCGTGTCGTCATCATCGTAAAGCTCGGTCGCGAGCCATGTTGCCGCGCCCAAGGGATTGAAGAATTTGACCAGCGGAACGGGATCGGGTTCTGGCGCGCCATCGCGCGCGGCGGCGCAGCGGGCCAAGTCGTTCGCGCGCAGCGCGAAGCGCAGTTCGGGGGTCAGCAGGATCATGCCGCCGCCCTCCGCTCGTCGCTTTCGCTGGCCTCGGTATGGCGCGCCATTATCCAGTCGGCGGCCTTGCTCGCCGCGCTCGCGGCGCAGAAGATGGCGCGATTGTCCTCGCGCAAGACCTCCAGCCATGATGCCAGATAATCGGCATGGCGCACGGTCGGTTCGATGCCAAGCGCGGCGCAGAGGAAGGCGCTACCCATTTCGGCGACCAGTTCCTCGCGGGCGTAGTCCTTGCTGCCGAACGGGTTGAGAATCTTGCGGTCGAGGCGCGAGGCGTGGCCGGTCGAATGGGTCAGTTCGTGCAGCGCGGTGCGATAATAGTTGATCTGCTCGAAGAACGCGGGTTGCGGCGGAACCTGCACATAATCATGCGCGGGTACATAGAAGGCACGGTTGCCGCCGATGCGGAAATCGACGCCCGATGCGGCAATAACCGCTTCGGCGACGGGCACGATCTGGCGTTCGGGGAGCGGCGCGGGGCCGGCGGCAAGGCCGGGGCGCAAGCCTTCGCATTGCGCGACGTTGAACACGGTGAAGCGTTTGAGGAAGGGCACGGCGCGGGCCTCGTCGCCGGTCAGGCGTGCGCGTTCCTTCTCGGCCTCGGGGGTGAAGCGGTCGGCATAGACAACGGTGGTCCCGCGCTCGCCCTTGCGGACGTTGCCGCCTGCTTCAAGGGCTTGGCGGAAGGTCAGCCACGATTGCGAAGGATAACCGCACTCGATAACCGCGCCCCAGAGAATGAGCACGTTGACGCCGCTGTAATTGCGGCTGGTGAGCGCATTGCGCGGAAGGCCGGGGGCGGCGGAGAAGCCTTGACCATTGGGGCGGCCCCAAGGCTGGACCCAAGGAACGCGGCCCGCCTCAAGTTCGGCAACGATCCGGTTCGTCACCTCGTCGTAAAGATTGGCGCGCTCTGCCGGGGGCTGGCTCCTGCCAGCTTCTCCGCGCGCGCGATGCTTGCCGCTCTGGCGCATGGCTATCCTCCTGCACCGCCCCAAAAACCCCAGGGCCTCCCCCGGAGCGGGGGTGGGCGGCGAACTGCGACCTGCCGGGCGCGGCCAGAAGGCGGTCCGCACCCGCAGGGCCGCAATGCAATGGAGGAGCCGAGCCCGAGCGCAGTCGAGGGCCGGCTTGCGGGACGCCGGGCCGGGCCCAGAAGGGAGCGCCGTCCACCCGTGCGACGAGGGGAAGGCCCAACGAAAAACGCCGCCGCGCCGGTCAGGCGCGGCGACGACAGGCCGGAGCAAGGCTCCGGCATCCCGCCAGTCCGATCATCACCTTTGGCCGGGACGCGCGAAGCGTGGCCCGGTGGAGCTTGGCGAACGGATGTGAGCCTAGCGGAATAGAGCGGCGGTCGCGCCGCAGGCGCGAGGCGCCCAAAAACCCGGATGCG
>JAHJHL010000127.1 GCA_018823905.1 Alphaproteobacteria bacterium | reverse complement strand
TTTGGCGCGCGGTCGGTGCCCCTCCACCCCCGCCTGCGACGGCGGTCCCTCTCCCCATGGCTTCGCCACAGGGAGGATCGATGCATCCTTACGCGTCCACCAGCGCCGGATAGTCGGTGTAACCTTCCGCCCCCGGCGAATACCAGGTCTGGGGGTTATCGGCGGCCCATGCGGCGCCGCTCTGGATGCGTTCGACCAGGTCGGGGTTGCTGATGAACGGGCGGCCAAAGGCGACCGCGTCGGCCACGCCGCTCGCCAGCGCCGCTTCGGCCTTGGCGACGTCATAGTCGCTGTTGAGGATCAGCGGCCCCTTGAACACCTTGCGGATCGCAGGCGACTGCTTCGGCACGTCGGTGTTGCCAAAGGTGCCGTCGGGACCGGGTTCGCGCAGTTCGAGGAAACCGATGTCGAGCGCGTCGAGCGCGGCAGCCGCAGCCGTGAACAAGGGCTCCGGATTGCTGTCATCGACCCCTTGCGAATTGCCGTTGGGCGACAGGCGTACCGAAACGCGGTCGGCGCCCCACACGCCGATCAAGGCTTCGGTCACTTCGCGCAGCAGGCGGATGCGGTTTTCGACCGGGCCGCCATAATCGTCATCACGCAAATTGCTGTTGTCGCGCAGGAACTGGTCGATCAGATAGCCATTGGCGCCGTGAAGCTGGACCCCGTCGAAACCGGCGCGCTTCGCATTCTCGGCCGCCTTGGCATAGTCGGCGATCAACCGCGGAATCTCGGCCAGCTCGAGCGGCCGCGCGACTTCGAGGTCGCGGCGGCCGACCGGAGTGTGCGCGCGGCCTTCGCCCTGCGTCGCCGATGCCGACACCGGCTGCTTGCCATCGTTGAACACCGAATGGACCAGGCGGCCCATGTGCCACAGCTGCGCAACGATCCGCCCGCCCGCTTTGTGGACGGCGTCGGTGACCGGCTTCCAGCCTTCGACCTGCGCGTCGGTCCACAGCCCGGGGGCCGACGGCCAACCGAGGCCTTCCTGCGAAATCCCGGTGGCTTCCGAAATGATCAGCCCCGCCGAGGCACGCTGGCGGTAATATTCGACCGCGAGTTCGGTCGGGACGAACCCCGGACCAGCCCGGCCACGGGTCAGCGGCGCCATGATGATGCGGTTCGGCGCCTGAATGGCGCCCAGCTTGATCGGGTCGAAAAGCGATACGGCCATAAATCCTCCACGTTCCAAATTTCCGGCGACGACCGATCGGGGCGCCGCTATGGCCCGCAAAGCTATGGTCGCCGCGGGGCCTGCACAATGGTCAGTATCAAAAGAAAATCTAAATGACAGCCAAGATCGAAAGCCTCGACGCGAAAGATGCCGCCGTGCCGAACGCGGGACGCTGGGCGTTTCTGGCGCTGCTCGCGGGCAATATCGCGCTGTCGGTCGGCGCGCTGCTCGTCCGCCTTGCCGATACCGGACCCACCGCCTCGGCCTTCTGGCGCATGGCGATCGCGCTGCCCTTTCTGCTCGCGCTGGCGTGGCGCGAGAGCGGCGGGCGGTTGCCGCCGAAAAACGCTATCGTCGTGGCCAGCGTCGCGGGCATTTTTTTCGCGTTCGATCTGGTCGCCTGGCATATCGGCATCCTCCAGACCAAGGTCGCCAACGCGACGCTGTTCGGCAATTGCGCCAGCCTGCTGCTGGTCATCTGGAGCATTTTGCTGGCACGCCGGCTGCCCCGCGGGTGGCAGGCGGTGGCTATTCTGCTCGCCTTTGCCGGTTCGGCGCTGCTCATGGGGCAAAGTTACGAGCTGTCGCCCGCCTACCTCGTCGGCGATCTGCTCAGCCTGCTCGCCGGGGTACTCTACACCGGCTACGTCCTGTTGATGCAGCGCGTGCGCGGGACGCTCGAACCCTGGACCGCGCTCGCCATCTCGTCGGTCATCTGCGTCCCGATCCTGCTGGCCACCGCGCTCGGGCTGGGCGAGACGATCATGCCGCAAAACTGGACCCCCCTGATCCTGCTCGCGTTGACCAGCCAGATCATCGGCCAGGGGCTGATCACCTGGTCGCTGCCGCGCTTCTCGCCGCTCGTCATCGGTCTCACGCTGCTCGTCCAGCCCGCTGTGGCCGCGCTCGCAGGCTGGCTGGCGTTTGGCGAACTGCTCGGCCCGCTCGACATTTTCGGCGGCATGCTGGTCGGAGCGGCGCTGGTGTTGATCCGGTTGCCGAGCCGCCGAACTGCGCCTATCTGATGGGCATGGCCTCGATCCTTCCTGCCGATCCGACCCTCGACGAGATTCGCGCCGCGCTCGCGCCGCTGATCGCGTCGTCGGCGGCGTTCGACGGTTTCGGCGCCGCCGCGCTTGCCGATGCCGCGCGCCGCGCTGCGGTCGATCCCGACGTCGCGCGCCTCGCCTTTCCGGGCGGCGGGCGCGACATGGTCGACGCGTGGTTCGCCGACATCGACGATCGCATGGCAGCGAAATGCCCCGCCGAAAAGCTGGCGGCGCTCAAGATCCGCGAACGTATCACAACGCTGGTCGAAACGCGTATCGACCTGCTCGCCCCCGACCGCGAATCGCTGCGTCGCGCGCTCGCGCTGTTGGCACTGCCGACCAATGTTCCCTTTGCGGCGAAGCTTGGCTGGCGCAGCGCCGACATCATGTGGCGGCTCGCCGGCGACACCGCGACCGACTATAATCACTACAGCAAGCGCGCGATCCTCGGCGCGGTCTATGCCTCGACGATGGCGGTGTTCCTGAACGACGAAAGCGACGGTTTCGCCGACACCCGCGCCTTCCTCGCGCGCCGGATCGACCAAGTGATGCGCTTCGAAAGCTGGAAATACCGCCGCGCCTCACGCAGCATCGAACGCCCCAGCCTTGCCCGCTTTGTCGGGCGGCTGCGTTACCCGGGGCGGTAGCGAGCCGCGATAAAGCGCTGGCGCTCGACCAGTGTTATTGATAATCGCTCGCAAATGAACGCAAAGCTCGATTCTGCGCCGATCGGTGTCGCTGTCCGCATTTCCCGTATCGATTGGGATGCCATGTCGCATGACGAGGGGCGGCGGCTGCGCGAATTCGGGTTGATGGAAGGGATCGAGATCACCCCGCTCCACCGCGGCAGCCTGTTCTCGCGCGACCCGCTGGCGCTGTCGGTCGGGCGGATGCAGGTGATCATCCGCGCGCGGCAGGCGGCGATGATCGAAGTGGCACCCACCGCATCATGACCGCCGCCATTCCGACGATCGCACTGGTCGGCAATCCCAATGCCGGCAAATCGAGCCTGTTCAACGCGCTGACCGGCGCGCGGCAGAAGATTGCCAATTATCCCGGCGTCACGGTTGAGCGTAAGGCAGGCCACGCCAGCTTCGCCGACGGGCGGCCGATGTCGCTGGTCGACCTGCCCGGCAGTTACAGCCTGACCCCCGCCAGCCCCGACGAAGCGGTGACGCGCGATGTCGTGCTGGGCCAGCAGGCGGGCGAGCGGCGCCCTGACGCGCTGGTCGTCGTTGTCGACGCCGCCAATCTCGACAATCATCTTTGCTTCGCGCTCGAACTGATCGCGCTTGGGCTGCCGACGGTGGTCGCGCTCAACATGCTCGATCTTGCCGAGCGCGACGGGCTGACGCTCGACCCCGCGATCCTGTCGCGCGAACTCGGCGTCCCCGTGGTGCCGACTGTCGCGGTGCGCAAGCGCGGGCTGACCGACCTGCTCGCTGCGGTCGACGGCGCGATCCTGTCGCACCAGACGCAAGCGAGTGCGCTGCCCGCCTCGCCGCCATCCGACGCCGCGCTGCACCAGCGCGCCAAGGCAATCGCGCGCGCCGCGACCTTGTCCGAAACCCCGGTGCGCCGCTGGACCCAGCGCGTCGATGCCGTGCTGCTCCACCCCGTAGCGGGCTTCCTGATCCTGCTCGGACTGATGTTCGTGATGTTCCAGGGGGTCTATGCCTGGTCCGAAGCCCCGATCGGCTGGATCGAAGGCGGCATCGCCGCCTTGCAGGGCGCGGTCGATACCGCGCTGCCCGACGGCTTCCTGCGCGGGCTGATCATCGAAGGGATCCTCGGCGGGGTCGGATCGGTGATCGTCTTCCTGCCGCAGATCCTGATCCTGTTCCTCTTCATCCTGTTGCTCGAAGCCACCGGCTATATGACCCGCGCCGCCTTCCTGATGGACGGCATCATGGCCAAGGTCGGCTTGTCGGGGCGGGGCTTCATCCCGCTGCTCTCCAGCTTTGCCTGCGCCGTCCCCGGGATCATGGCGACCCGCGCGATTCCCGATGCCAAGGACCGGCTGACGACGATTTTGATCGCGCCGCTGATGACCTGTTCGGCGCGGCTGCCCGTTTATACGCTGATCATCGGCGCCTTCATCCCGAACACCAATGTCGGCGGCTCGCCGGTCGGGCTGCAAGGATTGGTGCTGTTCGGCCTGTACTTGTCGGGCATCGTCGGGGCGCTCGTCGTCGCGCTGGTGCTGCGCCGCACCGTCGCCAAGGGCACCGCGGCGGGCTTCATGATGGAAATGCCGCGTTACCAATGGCCGCGACTGCGCGATGTCGGCATCGCTTTGTGGCAGCGCGCGTGGATTTTCCTGCGCCGCGCCGGGACGATCATCTTCGTCACCACGATCGCGCTATGGCTGCTGCTGAGCTATCCCAAGGTGCCGACCGCCAGCAGCGACAGCCAGGTCGATTACAGCGTCGCCGGCCGCATTGCGAGCGGGCTGGAGGTCGTCGTCGCGCCGATCGGGTTCAACCACGACATCGCGCTCGCGCTGATCCCCGCGATGGCGGCGCGCGAGGTTGCGGTGTCGGCGCTCGCCACCGCCAATGCGATCGACGCGGGCGACGACGAAGAAGCGATGGCGCAATCGCTCAGCGAGCGCTTGCAAGGCCGCTGGAGCATCGCCACCGCGCTCGCCTTCCTCGCGTGGTTCGTGTTCGCGCCGCAGTGCATTTCGACGATCGCGATCACCCGGCGCGAGACCAATGGGTGGAAATGGCCGCTGTTCATGGTTGGCTATTTGTTCCTGCTCGCCTATGCCGCTGCTGGAATCACTTACTGGACAGCCGTTGCCTTTGGACTAGGCTGATCCTTCCAACATTTTAGCGGAGCGGAGCGGCATGGCTGGCAGCGTCAACAAGGTAATTCTCATCGGCAACCTCGGTGCCGATCCCGAAATCAAGTCGTTCCAGAACGGCGGTAAGATCGCCAACATCCGCATCGCGACCAGCGAACAGTGGAAGGACCGCATGACCGGCGAGCGCAAGGAGCGCACCGAATGGCATAATGTCGTGATCAACGGCGAAGGGCTGGTCGGGGTGGTCGAGCGCTATCTGAAAAAAGGGTCGAAGGTCTATATCGAGGGCAGCTTGCGCACCCGCAAATGGCAGGACCGCGACGGCAACGACAAATACACCACCGAAGTGGTGATCGCGGGCATGGGCGGCAATCTGACCATGCTCGACGGCGCGCCCGGCGGCGGTGGCGGCGGTTCGCGCGGTGGCGGCGGCGAGGATAGCTGGGGCAGCAGCGGCGGGTCGGGCGGTGGCTCGGGCGGCGGCTGGAACCAGGGCGGCGGTTCGGGCGGATCGTCCGGCGGCGGCAGTGGCGGCGGACGCCCGCCCTTCGACGACGATCTGGACGACGACGTCCCGTTCTGACGATTAACTGACACAATGCTGAGCGAACAGATCACCGCCGCGGACGTCGCGCGCGGCGTGTGCCGCCTGTTCGCGCAGCAGGGACTGGTCGCAATCCCCGAAGTGCCTTTGCCCAACGGGCGACGCACCGACCTGACCGCGATCGACGCCAAGGGCAACATCACGATCGTCGAGATCAAGGTCAGCCGCGCCGACCTGCACGGCGACGGCAAATGGCCCGACTATTGCGACTGGTGCGACAATTTCTATTGGGCGCTGGCGTCGGGGCTGGACCCTGCGATCCTCGATACCCCCGACTATCGCCCCGAAACCTCCGGCCTGATCATCGCCGACCGCTACGGCGCCGCGGTCGTGCGCGAAGCGGAAAGCTGCAACCTCGCCCCCGCGCGGCGCAAGGCCGAACTGCTGCGTATCGGCCGACTCGCAATGCGGCGGTCGATGGTGGCGATGGATCCTGAGATCGCGGTAGGCTGGGGCGAAGGCTGACGCAGGCGCGGTGAAATGATCTCACGCAAAGGCGCGAAGGGCGCGAAGAAGAAGAGTCTCACACAAAGAAGGTGCGCCGTTACGCGGCCGTTATCCGTCGCCGCAGGCGACCATCAAGAATGCGCTTCGCGCCGTTCTCGTGCAGCGGTGTTTGGAGAGACCGCCATCTTTGCGCCTTTGCGCCTTTGCGTGAGATAATCCGCTAACCGACCTCGAGGGCCAACTATCCCCGCGCCTGCATCCGCGCCAGATAGCGCGCCAGAATGTCGATCTCCAGATTGACCGGCCCCCCCGCCGCCGCTTCGTCGAGCGTTGTCATCGCCTGCGTGTGCGGGATGATGTTGAGGGTGAAATAAGCGCTGCCGTCGGGCTGGTCGGTGACGTCGTTCACGGTCAGCGATACCCCGTCGACGGTGATCGATCCCTTCGGCGCGATATGCGCCGCCAGCGCGGCGGGCGCCGCGACGGTTACCGTCACGCTGTCGCCGACCGGCACGACCGACACGATGGTCCCCACCGCATCGACATGCCCGGTGACGATATGCCCGCCGAGTTCGTCGCCGACCTTCAGCGCGCGTTCGAGGTTCAGACGGCGCCCTGTGTCCCACATTCCCGGCGCGGTACACGCGAGCGTTTCGGCGCTCGCATCGATCGCAAACCAATGCCCGTCCGCATCGGCGCCCTTGTCGACGACGGTCAGGCACGCCCCCGAACAGGCGATCGAGGCGCCCAGGTCGATGCTCGCGGTGTCATAGCGGGTGGCGATGACCAGCCGCGTATCGCCGCGATCTTCGCGCGCACGAACGGTGCCGATGTCGGTGATGATGCCGGTGAACATGGGGCGCGTTATCCTTCTCTGACCCGCTCGTAAACGTCGAGCCGGTCGCTGCCAAGCAGGCGGCTGTCAGTCAGGCGCCAGCGGCCATGAGCGTCGGCCAGGTCGGTCAACCCGATGTCACCCAGCGCGGGCTTGCCGCCGCCGATCAGGATCGGGGCACGATAGAGCAAAAGCCGGTCGACGCGGTCGGCGGCGAGGAAGGCCGACGCGGCCCCGGCGCCGCCCTCGACCAGCACCGAATCGACATCGTCAATCGCGTCGGGCGAAGCGACGGCTGTCCAGCCTTCAAGCGCACTGCCCGAAGTCAGCAGCAGTTTTGTCGGGCTGCGACCCTCCAGCCCCGCCAACCGCACGTTGAGGCTGGGGTTGTCGGCCACCAGCGTCCCGCGTCCGACAAGAATCGCCTGATGCTGCGCGCGTTCCAGATGACCATGCGCGCGGGCGCGCTCCCCGGTGATCCAGCGGCTCGATCCGTCGCCCATCGCAATGCAGCCGTCGAGCGAGGTTGCGAGCTTGAGCGTGACAAAAGCACGGCCCTTGGCCTGCCGGGTCCACCAGGGCGCCATCGCAGCGCGCGCCTCGGCCGCCAACACGCCGGTGATGGCCTCGATCCCCGCCGCCCGCAATCGTGCGATGCCCTGACCATCGGTGCGCGGATCGGGATCCTGCGCGGCGATGACGACGCGCGCGACGCCTGCCGCAATCAGCGTGTCGGTACAACAGGGGCCGCGCGGACTGGCGTGCGCGCACGGTTCGAGTGTTACATAAGCTGTGGCGCCGCGCGCCGCATCACCCGCGGCCGCCAACGCAACCGCCTCGGCATGGGGTCTGCCGCCGGATTGCGTCCAGCCGCGCCCGACGACCTTCCCGCCCTTGACGATCAGACAACCGGCATTGGGATTGGGCGCCGCCGTCGGCCGTCCGCGCCGCGACAGTGCGATGGCAGCCGCCATCCAGTCGGCATCGGCGGGCGGGCGCTGCATGCGCTCAGTCGGCAGCTTGCGTTTGCGGCCCGCGCGCCGCGCGCTCGGCGAGGGTCGAGCGCTGGACGGCCACCGGCTTTTTCTGCTTCGCCGCCGCCGCGGCTTCTTCGCCCAGCGTTTCGCGGGTGACTTCGTCGGCTTCGGCCGAATCATAGTCGACCCCCATCATGTCGGCGAGTCGCTGATATTCGGCGCGCTTTTCGGCGTTGCGACGCGTCGTTTCCTTGGCGCGGGCCACCCATTCAGCGCGAATCTCTTCGGCACTGCGGTCCGCCGCCCAGTTTTCAAAATAGATGATTTTGGTTTCGGGCTTTTCATAGGGGATGAGCTGCTGCGAAAAGCCATAGAAAATGACGAGCGGCAGAGCGATCGCAACCCCCCAGCTGGCCCAGCGGTGCGGGCGCGGTTGGCGGATATAGGCCCAGAAATCGGACAGGCCACCGCCGACATCAACAGTCTTAAAAAGTCCCATTGCCGCAATTTAGGCGATGTCGCGGCAATTTGCGAGGGGGGTGGACGATTGCGCCGAACGAAGTTGCCAGTCTTTACGATTGCAAAAAATGCAAGTGCAGATGCTCATTTCGCAGTTGCACAATTTTTTGTGCGCTGCAATATGAGCATGCCTTTTAGGCATCCTCTCCCAAAACTTTCATGGGCCACCCTCGGGTGGCCCTTTTTTTTCGACCTTTTTGGTTGAGAGATAGCGATTCCGGCTCCGTTGGGTGATTCGCGAATCACGCCTGCAACGGCATCCGCTTTTCGAATCGCCGCACTTCGGCGATAAAACTGCCCGGCAGTGGCGTCACGCCGCCGCTATCGAGGTCGATATGCGCATAGCTGATCGCGATATCGGTCAACCGTTCGACGCCCCGAAAGATCGCGCAATGGACCGTAAAGCTCGTCCGCTCGAACCGGCTCACCCGCGCCGCGATGGTGATCTGCTCGTCGAGCCGCGCCGGGGCATGATATTCGATTTCGCACCGCGTCTCGCGAATATCTGTACCATATTGGTGAAAATAAGGACCGGGCTGGCCTTCGCCGAGCGCGCGGAAATATTCGGTCACGCCGATATCGGCATAGACCAGATAATTGCCGTTGAAGACGATGTTCTGCCCGTCGATCTCGTTGAAACGCACCCGCACCGTCTCATGGACGCGAAAATCGTCCAGCGGCACATCCCAGTTGCTGCGGTCCAACACCCGCTTACGCCGCGAGCGCGGCAGGGGTGCGATCGAGCGGCGCGCATGCCGCTGCGAGCCAGACGCGGTCGGCATCGCTCATCCCCGGCGCCAACTTAGCGAAAACCTTGGCATGATAGGCGTCGAGCCAGTCGGCCTCGATGGGCGACAGCAGCGCGGTTTCGACCAGATTTTGCGCGATCGGGGCAAAGGTTATCGTCTCGAACCCCAGCATATCCTCTTCGGCGCCGTCGATGCTGAGCGGCACGACAATGACCAGATTTTCGATCCGGATGCCGAACGCGCCCGCTTTATAATAGCCCGGCTCGTTCGACAGGATCATCCCGGCGTGCAGCGGCTCCTCGGTCCCCGCCTGCCCGCCCGCGGGCTTGGCGATGCGCTGCGGACCTTCGTGGACGGCCAGATATGCGCCGACGCCATGGCCCGTGCCATGCGCATAATCGACCCCGTCGGCCCACAGATATTGGCGCGCGAGGATGTCGAGCTGGCTGCCGCGCGTCCCTTTGGGAAAGCGCGCGGTCGCGAGCGCGATATGACCCTTGAGCACCTGGGTGAAGCGGCGGCGCATCTCGGCGGTCGGCGCGCCGATCGCAATCGTGCGCGTGATGTCGGTCGTCCCGTCGGCGTACTGCCCGCCCGAATCGACCAGATAGAGCGTGCCGGTCTCGATCGCGCGATTGGTCGTCGCGTCGACCTTGTAATGCGGCAGCGCGCCGTTCGGTCCGGCGGCCGAGATGGTATCGAACGACAGGTCGACAAGCCCGCCGCCCTCCTCGCGAAATTCGCGCAGCTTCGCCGCGGCGCCGAGTTCGTCGAGCCCGCCCTGCGGCGCGACATCTTCCATCCATTGCAGGAAGCGCGCCACCGCGACGCCGTCGCGAACATGCGCGGCGCGCGTGCCGCCGAGTTCGACGTCATTCTTGATCGCCTTGGGCAGCACCGCCGGATCGCGATGGCGCTCAATCTTCGCGCCGGCCGCTTCCAGCGCGGTAAAGATCGCGGCGACCGCGCGGTCGGGATCGACCGCGACTTGTCTGTCCTTCAGGTTAGCAAGCGCCGCCTCGAACGCATCGCGGTCATGGATCCGCACGCTGTTGCCCAGATGCGCGCGCACCGCGTCGGTGACCTTCTCGGGCGCAATAAACAGGTCGGCGGTCGCGTCGGCGTGGAGCAATGCGAAAGCCAGCCCGACCGGCGTGTGGCTGACGTCGGTGCCGCGAATGTTAAAGGTCCAGGCAATCGAATCGAGCGCGGTCATCACCGTGGTATCGATGCCGTTGGCTTTCAGCCAATCGGCGATCACTTCGCGCTTCTCGACCGCGCTCTGCCCCGCGAGCGCGACGTCATGCACCGCGATCGGCGCAGCGCTCGGTACCGGCTGGTCGTCCCACGCCGCGTCGAGCGGATTTTTATCGACCGCGACCAGCGTGGCGCCCTTCGCGGTCAGCGCCTTGGCCAGCGAACGCGCCCAATCGATGCCGTGCAGCCAGGGATCGAAGCCGATCGTCTGCCCCGCGCTGACGTTCGCACCCAGCCATTCGGCGACGCTCGACTGCGGCACGCCGACATAGTCGAACAGCGACCCGTCAACCTGATCACGCACCTGCACCGTATAGCGCCCGTCGATAAACACCGCGGCCTTGGTCGGCAGCACCGCCGCCGTCCCCGCCGAGCCGCCAAAGCCGGTCAGCCACGCCATGCGCTGCGCATAATCGCCGACATATTCGCTCATATGCTCGTCGCTGATCGGCACGACAAAGCCGTCGAGGCCGCGCGCGGCGAGTTCGGCGCGGACGCGGGCGAGACGTTCTGCATGGATGGCGCTGGACATCGGACGTTCCTTGTTTCTACATCGCTGACGATCCCGCCCATCTCGGGCGACACCGCAGGGGATTTTTCGATGCGCGCTATTTGGATGTTTCTGGCGGCAATTGCCACCCCGCTTGTCGCATCATCGCCCCTGCTTGCCCAACAGAAAGACCCCGCATTGACCAGCCCGACCCCTGCCCTGCCCGCCGCCCCGGTCGCCGAGAAGCGCCCGCACGAGGCGGTTCTGCACGGCAAAACACTCTCAGATCCCTATCACTGGCTGAAAGACGAGAGCTATCCGGTGATCGATGA
>JAHJHL010000126.1 GCA_018823905.1 Alphaproteobacteria bacterium | reverse complement strand
GTCCGCTCGCCCAGATCGACGATCAGGTCGCCGCCGTCGATCCGCCAGTCATTCCAGACCGCGCCATCGACGCGCACCGCTGCCGGGGCCAGCCCGTCGCCGCGTAGCACAAGCGGCGTCGGCGCGTCGGCATGGCGCACCACCGACAGCGCGGCGCCCACCCGCGTTTCGTCGATCCCCAGCGCAAAATCGAGCGCGATCTCCGGCACTTGCCACTCGGGCGGGCGATAATCGCCGCGGTGGATGGTGACGGGGACGGCGGGGGTGGAAGAGGCATCGGTCATGTTTCGGGTCTAGGCGCGGGGCGCGGGGCGCGCAATAAGGCGGGCGATGGGACAGATGCTGATTTTCGGGCTGGGCTATGCCGCGAGCCACCTTGCGGCTCGCCTGCGCGCGCGCGGCTGGGATGTGGTCGGGACGACGCAGGACGGCCGCGGCGACAGCATCGCATTTGGTTACGAGAGCGCGGTGCTCGCGGCGTTGCGGTCGGCGACGCATATATTGTCGTCGGTGCCGCCTCTCGCTGGCACTGACCCGGTGCTGGCGCGCTATGGCGATGCCATCGCGGTCGCGCCTGCCGCGTGGGTCGGCTATCTTTCCTCGACCGGCGTCTATGGCGACGCGGGCGGCGCATGGGTCGACGAAAGCGCACCGATCAAGGGGCGCCGTGCGGACCGCAATGCTGCGGACGCCGCATGGCAGGCGCTGCGCGGCGACGTCTCGGTCTTCCGCCTCCCCGGCATCTATGGGCCGGGCCGGTCGATCCTCGACCGCATAACCGAAGGCCGCGCGCACCGGATCGCCCTGCCCGATCAGGTCTTCAGCCGCGTCCATGTCGACGACATCGCAGGCGGCGTGATCGCGTCGTTCAGGGGGCCGGCGGGCGTCTACAATCTCGCCGACGATGAGCCGTGCCACCAGAACCGGCTGGTCGAATGGGGCTGCGCGATGTTGGGCGTGGTGCTGCCGCCGTTGCAGACGCTGGAGGAGGCTGGCCTGTCGCCAGCGGCGCGCGCCTTTTATGCCGAGAACCGCCGCGTCGCGAACGGCAAGGCCAAGCGACTGCTCGGCTGGACCCCGCGCTATCCGAGTTTTCGTGAAGGACTAAGAGCAGTGTGAGACTGATCTCACGCAAAGGCGCGAAGGCGCAAAGGATGACAATGGGGCGCCGCGCGCTGGAGATCTCACACAAAGACACAAAGAGGACAGACGCCCACCACACACGCCGTGTTACAATTGCGTGAAGCGCTCTGTCCAGGATCGCTTGCGGCGACGGGCGACGGCAATGAGTAGCGCGTCGTCTTTGTGTCTTTGTGTGAGAAGTTCTTCTTCTTTGCGCCTTCGCGCCTTTGCGTGAGACCCTTTTCTCTTTCCCCGTCAGATCAACACATCCACCGTGTGGATCAGCACCCCGACCAACCCACCGACCAGCGTCCCGTTGATGCGGATATATTGCAGATCGTCACCAACCGCATTTTCCAGCCGGTCGGTAATCGTCTTGGCATCCCAACCGCGGATCGTGTCCGACACCAGCTTCAGCGCCGTTTCGCCATAGCTGTCGACCATGCCGACGACCGCGCGGCGCGCGTAGCGGTTGAGGGTGCGCTTGATATGGGCATCCTCGCCCAGCATCGCGCCGAATTGCGTGAACAATTCGCCGATCCGCCCCGCCAGCATCGTTTCAGGGTCGCGTGCCGCCTTGAGCAACGCGCCGCGGCCCTGTTCCCACAGCCCATCGAGCCAGCGCTTGACCGCTTTGTTCTCGAGCAACTCGTCGCGGACCTTGGCGACCTTGGCCTTGACCTCGGGGTCGTGCTGCAGGTCGAGCGCCATTTTGGCGAGCCCTTCCTCGACGCGAATACGCAACGGGTGCGTCTCGTCGACCGCCATTTCGCTGAGCAGTTTCGACAGCCCCGCGACGATACGGTTGGATATGCTTTCGTCGAGCCCGGTGAAACGCACGATCGCGTTCGAATTGTCGTGGACCATCTGGTGGATCAGATGATCATTGAGTTCGAGCGTCTTCGATCCCCATTTGACCATCGCATCGAGGAGCGGTTGATGTCGTCCCTCGGCCAGCGCCGCCTGCAACGCCTGCCCTAGCAAGGGCGCGACGTCGAGTTCGCGCAGGCGGTCGGCGATCGCCGATTTGACCATCCCGCCCAGCCGCTGCTGGTCGAGCGCACCCAGCGCGTCGGCGATGATCCGCGACGCGCCGATCTTGAGCCGCCCGCCACCTTCTGCAGGCTGCGACAGAAACGCCCCCACCGCGCCCGCGACATCGAGCGTCTGCATCTTGCGCGCGATCAGGCGCGGCAACAGGAAATTGGTGAGCAGGAAGCGCGCCAGCGTGTCGCCGATGCGGTTCTTGTTGCGCGGCACGATCGCAGTGTGCGGGATCGGGATGCCCATCGGGTGGCGGAACAGCGCGGTGACCGCGAACCAATCGGCGAGGCCGCCGACCATCGCCGCCTCGGCAAACGCGCGGACAAAGCCCACCGCGGGGTGGACATCCTGATAAAATTTGGCGGTGATGAACACCAGCGCCATCACCACCAGCATGCCGGTCGCGACGATGCGAATGTTCAGTCCGCCGGTCGGAACGGCAACGCCCACCCGCAGGGGGTGGGCGCTTCCGGTTTCGTCCGGGGTCAAAATCTTGTCCATCATGCGCCTAAAATGGCGAAGCGCCACAAAAGTTGCAACCGACGCGGCACATTTGGCCGCGACCGGTCACTCGGCCGGCTGCGGCGTCGGCGCACCATGCGGCTTGGTATCGTCGCCTTCCTCATAGGTGAGCAGGTTGCGCGAGAAGAAGCGGCCCAGGCGTTTTTCGATGCTGTCCGCCAGGCTGAAACCCGCCGGAACGATGAGCAGCGTCAGCAGCGTCGACAGGATCAACCCCCCGATCACGACCACCCCCATCGGCGCGCGCCAAGCGCCGTCACCCGACAGCGAAATCGCCGTCGGTACCATGCCCGCGACCATCGCGACCGTGGTCATCACGATCGGCTGGGCGCGCTTGCGGCCTGCGTCGAGCAGCGCCTCCATCTTGCCGACGCCATGGTCCATTTCCTCGATCGCGAAATCGACGAGCAGGATCGAGTTTTTGGCGACGATGCCGAGCAGCATGAGCAGCCCGATATAGACTGGCATCGAAATTTCCATGCCGGTGATCGCGAGACCGAGCAGACCGCCGAGCGGCGCGAGCAGCAGCGACGACATATTGACCAGTGGCGACAGGAATCGGCGATAGAGCAGCACCAGCGTCGAGAAGACGAGGAGCAGACCCGACACCACCGCAATGATGAAGTTCATAATCAGCTCGGCCTGCCATTTGGCGTCGCCCTGAATGACCTTGCGGATGCCCTGCGGCATATTTTTGACCGCTGGCAGCGCATCGATCTTTTTCTGCGCTTCGCCGGTGACCAGCCCCGGCGCCAGATCGGCGCCGATGACGATACGCCGCGTCTGGTTATAGCGGCGCAATTCGGTCGGCCCCGCGCCGAACCCGATCTCGGCGACCGATTTCAGCGGCACGGTCGTCCCGCGCGAGGTCGGCACCGGCAGATTCTCGATCGTCGCGAGACTGCGGCGCGAATCTTCGGACAGCAGCACCCGGATCGGAATCTGGCGATCGGACAGCGAGAATTTCGCCGCATTCTGATCGATGTCGCCCAAGGTCGCGATGCGGATCGTCTGGCTGAGCGACGCCGTGGTCACGCCGAGTTCGGCGGCGAGGTCCATGCGCGGATTGACGATGATTTCGGGGCGCGGAATGTCACCTTCGATCCGCGGCGCGCGCAATTCCTTCACGCCGCCCATCTGGGTGACGATCGTGCGCGCATGTTTTTCGAGCGCGACCGGATCGTCGCCGCCGATGACCATCGTGATGTCGCGGCCCGAAAAGCCGCCCGACTGGCTCTGGAACGACACCCGCGCATCGGGGATCGCCGCCAGCTTGGGTTGCAGGCTGCGTTCCCATTCGACGCTGGTAATCTCACGATCTTTTTTGAGCGTGATAAAGCCGTTTCCTCCGCCAACATTGACGTCGTAGAATGCCGTTTGAACTGCGGGGCTGTTGTCGAGAATCGCGCCGATCTGGCGCACGATGGTTTCGCTTTGCGCCAGCGTCGAACCCGGCGGCAACTCATAACGCACCTGACTGTAATCGCTGTTGGTCGTCGGCTGGAACTGTTGCGGCAGCACCATGAACAAGCCGATGCTCGACAGGAAGGCAAGCAGACCGATACCGACAATCCAGACGCGATGGTCGTGGAGCCGCGCCCAAGCGCGCTGGACCATAAACTTCGCCCAATGGGTGAAAGCCCAATCGCGCATCCCAATCGCATAGGCGACAGCACCGAGCAGAATGGCGATCAAGCTAACGGCAAGGAACGTGACAATCGCCATGAGCGGCGTCAGCACCATGAAATGGATTGCAGGATTTGGGCCATCTTGCCCCGCAGGGACCGGCTGAAAGTATGAGAAGACCGAATAGAGGACATAGAGTCCTGCAAGGACGAGCGGTACCGCCAGAAAGGCGATCCTGGTCCGTGTTCCGTCATAACGCGCGCGTACCGCCTGCTGCTTGCTGCTGTCCAGCGTCCACGCCAGCAGCCGTTCGTAACGATCGACCCACGGTCCTGCCGCATGTTCCTGTTCGCCCTGCGCCGACAGGAAATAGGCGGCGATCATCGGCGTGATCATGCGCGCGACCGCCAAACTGACGAGAACGGCAAAGACGACCGTCATCCCGAACTGGACAAAGAACTGCCCCGAAATGCCGGGCATCAGCGCCACCGGCAGGAACACGGCGACGATCGACATCGTTGTCGCGACGACCGCCAGACCGATCTCGTCGGCGGCGTCGATCGACGCCTGATAGGCAGTCTTGCCCATTCGCATGTGCCGGACGATATTTTCGATCTCGACGATGGCGTCATCGACCAGCACCCCCGCGACCAGACTGAGCGCCAGCAGCGACAGGCTGTTCAGCGAAAAGCCCATCAGGTCCATGAACCAGAAGGTCGGGATCGCCGACAGCGGGATCGCCAGCGCCGAAATCAGCGTCGCACGCCAGTCGCGCAGGAACAGGAATACGACGATGACCGCGAGTACCGCGCCCTCACCCATCGCCAGCATCGAACTGCGATATTGTTCCTTGGTATATTCGGTGCGCGTAAACAGGATTTTGAAATCGACCTTGGGATTGGCCTTTTTGATCTCGGCCAGCTTCTTCATCGTCTCGTCATGAACGGTGACGTCCGACGCGCCCTTGGCCTTTTCGATCGAGAAGCTGAGCACCTGACGGCCCTTGATTTTCGCCAGGTTGCGCTGTTCGGCATAACCGTCGGTCACCTTGGCGACGTCGGACAGCCGCACGGTGCGACCGTTGCCGATCGACAGGCGTGAGTTGCCAAGGTCCAATGCGTTGGCAGCATTGCCAAGCACCCGAACAGCCTGTTCGGAGCCAGCAATTTCGGTGCGCCCGCCCGCGGCGTTGACGTTCGTCTGGCGCAGCTGCTGGTTCACCTGACTCGCGGTCAAGCCATAGCTTTGCATGCGCGCGGGATCGAGGATGACGCGGATTTCGCGATCGACCCCGCCCGAGCGGCGGACCTGGCTCATGCCGGGGATCGCCAGCAATTCTTTGGCAACTGTGTTGTCGACATACCAGGACAGCTGTTCCAGCGTCATATCGGACGCCTCGACCGCGAAGTATGTAATCGGCCCACCGGCAATGTCGACGCGCACGACCTGCGGTTCGAGGATCCCGTCGGGCAGGTCGCTGCGGATCTGCTGCACCGCCTGATTCACATCGTTATACGCGCGGTCGATCGGGGTGCCGATCGCGAATTGCACCATCGTGCGGCTGCTGCCTTCGCTCACATAGGATGACATCTCGTCGACGCCGCTGACGCCGCGCACCGCCGCTTCGACGCGCTGCGTGACCTGTGTCTCCAATTCAGTCGGCGCGGCACCGGGCTGGACCACGATGACCTGCACCGCCGGAAATTCGATGTCCGGATTGTCGTTGACGTCCATCCGGTTGAAGCTGACGATCCCGGCCAGCAGCAACAGCACGAACATGACGATCGGCGGCACCGGATTGCGGATGCACCAGGCGGAAATGTTGCGAAAGCTCATGATTCAAACGCCTTTTGTGCGCACGCGATCGGGGAGAATTATTGCGACGATTTCTGGATCACCGGCTTTACCTTGTCGCCGACGTTCAGGAAGGCGCCTGCCAGCACGACCACTTTTTCCTGGCCGCTAAGCCCCGAAGCGATCGACACGCCATCGTCGGTGACGGTGCCGACCTTGACCGCGCGGCGCTGAATGGTGTCCTTATTGTCGACGATCAGGACATAATTGCCTTCGGGTCCGCTTTGCACAGCGCTTTCGGGCAGTAGCGGGGCTTCGTCGGTACCCGAAATCAACCGCGCGTCGGCGAAGCCGCCGGGGCGCAGCGCAGCGCTGTACGGCACCGCAATCCGGACCATGCCCTGCCGCGTATCGGGATTGATCACCGGCGACACCTGCCACACCTGACCCTCGACGTTCAGGTTGCTGCCGACCGGCGTGATCGTCGCGCGCGTGCCGACGCGCACCCGCTGCAAATCGGCCTCGGCCATCTGTGCCAGCAATTCCATCTCGCCGCCGCGCGCCATCCGGAACAAGACGCCGCTGCCCGCACCGACGATCTGGCCGGGCTCGACCCCCCGCGTCAGCACGAGGCCAGCCGCGGGGGCGACAATGTTCAGGCGGCCATTGCGCGCCTGCGCCTCGGCATATTGGGCCTGCGCAACGCGGACGCGCGCATTGGCGGCATCACGAGTGGCACGCTTGCGGTCCATGTCGGCCTTGGAAATAAAGCCGCGCGACACCAGCGCATCGGCGCGCGTCAGTTCCGCCTGCGCCAGATCGGCATCGGCCTG
The DNA here is from genome assembly GCA_018823905.1 of Alphaproteobacteria bacterium. Classification (GTDB taxonomy): domain Bacteria; phylum Pseudomonadota; class Alphaproteobacteria; order Sphingomonadales; family Sphingomonadaceae; genus Sphingopyxis. Next base: position 25,260 of record JAHJHL010000126.1, on the reverse strand, counting down.
TGCGACGCGGATCGAGGCGGCAAGGCTGGCCGCTTGCTGTGTCTGCACCGAACGATCGATGATTGCGAGCGGCTGTCCGGCGCCGACCCACTGGCCGGGTTCGACCAGCACGCGGACGACCTGCCCGCCTTCACCGGCGATCCCGACGGGCATTTCGCGTCGTGCCGCGATCGTGCCGTTGGTTGAAATGGTCGACTGAACCGACGCGCGGCCCGGCACCATCACGGTGATGCTGGGTACCGATGCAGCGCCTGCACCGCCTGCCGCACCACCAGCGCCTGCGGCACCGTCTTTGTTCGAACTGAACGCGTACCAGGCGGCCGCCAGAGCAAGCACGATCAGCACCACAGCGATGATCAGGCGCGTCCGTTTGCGGCGGCTGTCCGCCTCGTCATAATAGCTCTGGGTCGAACCCGCGAGGCTGTCCATCGAATCCACTTTCCGCTCGTAGTTCACGCTATATTCCTCCCTGCCTCTAGCAGCATCCGATGCGGCAAGCGCGACAGCACTTCGCCCCCTCAGGCCCGCACGACAGGACCGAAATCCCGCATGAGGTGTATTACCTAATTAAATCACCACTTGCAAGAGGCCAAAACCTGCCTCCGCAGCCGCGCCCCGGGGCGTGGTCCATATGCGGATATGATCGCGATTTCCAGTGGTTGCGGACATGAAAAAGGGCGGCGCGCCTGACGGCGGGCCACCCTTTGCTCCGGCCGACCCCGAAGGATCGATACCGGTTATGGTTGATTCAGCGAACGCGTCCGCGGCGCACCAGGTTGACGATGGCGAGCAGCACGACCGCGCCGATAAAGGCGGTCAGCAGGGTCATCGGATCAAACGCGTTGCCACGCAGATGACCGCCGCCCAGGAACTGACCGAACAGAAAACGGCCGAGGATCGAACCGATACAGCCGACGATGATGTTGAGGAAGATGCCCTGCTGGGCGTCGGTGCGCATCACGATGCTGGCCAGCCAGCCGATGACGCCGCCCATGATGATTGCGATAATGAAATCCATGATATTGACCCCCTACGATCATTGATGGTGCCCGACATTGCGAGCAGGCCTTTGATAACCCGGATATTTGAAAACGCCTAATAGAATGGCGGCGGTGCGATCACGCACCGCCGCCACCCCATATTCTTTAGCGAACGCTGCCGCGGCGGATCAGATTGATGATCCCGAGCAGCACCACGGCGCCGATAAACGCCCACAGCAGACCGATCGGGCTGAAGGTGTCGAGGCTGGCACCCATGCCGAAAAAGCTGCCGAGGAAATTGCCGAGGAACGCCCCGACGATACCGACGACGACATTCAGGATGATCCCCTGCTGCGCGTCGGTGCGCATGACAATGCTGGCCAGCCAGCCGATGATTCCGCCAACGATCAAAGTAATGATCAAGCCCATGATTTTTCCCTTCCTGAACCGCCGGGCAAACGCCGATGCCCGGCTGAAATAAAACGTCCGGTCGCGCCCAGACATCGTGTCAACGATGCCGACATAATGCGGAGAGGAAGCGAAAGGTTCCCGGCCGGCCCCAAAGGACGCGGCCGGGAAAGTGGGATCAGTTCCAGATCAAAGAACTGCTCCGGGTCGCAACGACGGCTTAAGCAGCCGCGTGCGACCGCGATGTGACATCCGTCACAGTCGCAAAAATAATATGCAAAAATGGTGGGCCGGGGTGGCCTTCGACGCGACGCACGGCGGTCAAACGAAATGGGGGCCGACATCACTGTCAACCCCCACTATCCGGTCCTGCCTCGGCATGATCCGCCTCACCTCATCCCGGTCCGCTTCTCTTGCGATCAGCAGCCCGCAAAACGATGCGTTGCGGCACACGCCGAAACAATCCGGCGACGGTTTGGTCGGCCCCCTTTCGGGGGCCGGCCGCACCTGGAAAGCCCTTCATCATCTCTTCTTGCGTCTGCCGAAGCAGTCACTGTCCAAGCGATGGACTGCATTTCCTGTACCCGATCGGGTTCGCATCAACTCGTGGGAATCGCTACGTTCCGTGACCAGGCTATCGATCGATTTCCTCGCAAGTCCGGTCCGTTCTCTTTAGGCTAGTCTTGCAACTACCCCTGATGTCCCGGCGGTCTTTCGTCTCCGTCGTCCGATGATTTGAAGCTGACATGAAGCGTTCCAGGCGCCAACAGAAAAACGCCCAAATGACCTGCCGGAGCGTCGGTCGCTGTGGATAAGTCCGGCATTAGCAACAAGCGGATTCGGCGCAGCATTTTTGTAACAGGAGTGCAGCATTTTCGGATTCGAATTTGCCGCTGAGTCGTCGGGCGACTCGTGGGCGCGAGTCGAAAATTCGACTCGCCGCAGGATCAAGCCCGCCCCAGATCACCCTTGCCGATCGTCCCCGACGCCATCTCGAGCATCCGGTCGAGGCTCTTGCGCGCGGCGAGGCGGAGGCCTTCCTCCATCTCGATCTGCGGTTTCAGGTCGCGCAGCGCGAGGTAGAGTTTCTCCATCGTGTTGAGCGCCATGTAAGGGCAGATGTTGCAGTTGCAGTTGCCGTCGGCCCCCGGCGCCCCGATGAAGGTCTTTTCGGGCAGCGCCAGTTCCATCTGGTGGATGATGTGCGGCTCGGTCGCGACGATCAGCGTGTCGCCGGGGAAGCTCTTGGCGAATTGCAGGATACCGCTGGTCGATCCAACATAGTCGGCATGGTCAACGATGTGCGGCGGGCATTCGGGATGCGCCGCGACCGGCGCGCCGGGGTGCTGCGCTTTCAGCTTGATCAGCTCGGTTTCGCTGAACGCTTCGTGGACGATGCACACCCCCGGCCACAACAGCATCTCGCGCCCGAACTTGCGGTTGAGATAGCCGCCCAGATGGCGGTCGGGGCCAAAGATGATCGGCTGGTTTTCGGGAATCTGGCTGATGATCGTCTCGGCGCTCGACGAGGTGACGATGATGTCGCTCAATGCCTTCACCGCCGCCGAGCAGTTGATGTAGGTCAGCGCGATATGATCGGGATGCTTTTCACGAAAGCGCTTGAACTGTTCGGGCGGACAGCTGTCCTCGAGCGAGCAACCCGCATCCATGTCGGGCAGAATCACGATCTTTTCGGGGCTCAGGATTTTCGCGGTCTCGGCCATGAATTTCACGCCGCAAAAGGCGATGACATCGGCGTCCGTCTCCGCCGCCTTGCGCGACAGCTCAAGCGAATCGCCGACAAAATCGGCCAGATCCTGAATCTCGGGCTTCTGGTAATAATGCGCCAAAATCACCGCGTTGCGGTCTTTGCGGAGGCGCTCGATTTCGGCGCGCAGGTCGAGGCCCGAGAGATTCTCGCGGATGGGAGCAGTCATCGTTCGTCCTTGTCATGCAGGAGATTGCGCCCCTCCTACACGCGGCCACTCCTGGGAGCAATTCGGTGGTTCAGCTTTCAGGCGTGTTGGCGAAGCGCGCCGTCACTTTTGCATCGATCCCCGCGGCTTTGAGCGGCATCGCAAAACTTTGTTCGACCGCGGCGCGCGCTGCACCCTGCGCGAGCCGCATCGGAGTTGTCCCCTTCGCCTGCTTGATCAGCTCATCCTGCGCCGCCTTCTGGTTGGCGGCGTCGAGCGAGGCTTCGGCGTCGGTCAAGGTCAACAGGATCGTCCCATCGCGAAACTCGCTGATCGCGTCGAGGTCGATTTCAGGCCCGGCAAGGCGCAGCGGCGGCAGGGTGACGGTGAGCGCACCCGTCGCCGCATCCCAATCAAGGTCCGACTGCTTGAGCTTCGCCAGATCGACCTCATACCGCACGGTTCCGGGCATGATCAGCGTCTTCTTCGCGCTCAGCCCCATCCGGCTCTGCGTCGAGGTCACCACCGCAACATAGCGCGCGGTGAACGGCACCAGCACATTCTGTTCCTGCAAGCCTTGCAGACTCGCAGCAACGACGGTTTCGGGATCATAGCCCTTTTGCCAATCGCGCCACGCCGACACCGCCCACCAGACAGCGAGCAACAGCATTGCGGCAGCAGCGAGCAGGATCAGGCGCCCGGCAAGGCGCGGCGGGGGTGCGGAGAGATTCATGGTCATGGCTCTGTATAGACCGAACAATCGGGCGCGGGGCGATCCATTTCATAGCGTCCCGTCGCGCCATTGTATCGCAACACGCGTTCGTAGCTGCAATCGGGGTCTTTCCAATCGGCGAGATCGCTCGATTTCAGCTTCTGGCCGCTATTGTCCTCGCTCCGCCGCGATGTCTGCGGATAGGCGGTCGCAAAGCTGCGATAGGTCAAGGTCGGCAATTCGCCGCCATCGTCGGGGCCGGGTTTCAGGACTGCTTTATATTCATATTCATCGTGGCAGGCGTCGAGCCGGTCCTTCGCATCCTGCTCCGAAAAACAGGCGCGGATCATCAGCGCGCTGTCCCAATCGACATCGAGCACTTCGCCGGCTAGCCCAATTGCGTGCGGCGCCATGCCAAAGCGCAGCAGGTGCAGCCGACTGCCCGTGCCCCCGCCGCCCGAATACATCGCGCGCTGTTCGCCGATCACCCCGACCAGCATCTCCAGCCCCTGTTGGCCATCGGTTTCATCGCCGTTGCGCACCGAAACGACATGCGGCCACAGCCGCAAGCCCTGCGGCTCGCCCGCAAAGGCCGGGAGCGGCAGCGCCGTCTTTTCGGTATCGCCCGGCCCCGGGAAAGTGAGGAGCAGATGGGCAGGTCCCTCACCTGCATCGGCATTGTCCGACAGTTCAAAGCATATCTGGCCATCGGGCAGGCACTGCTGGCCGCCTTTGCGGGCGACCAGCTCAACCATGCGCGATGGGGCGGCGGGTGCGGTGTCGGCGGCGGGCTGCGCAGCGGCAAGCAACATCGTCAAAAGCATGTCAGGCCAGTTCCCATTCGTCATTATGTTCGCGCACCACGCCGCGCGCGCGCAGGTCGAACAGGTGCGCCAACACCGAGCGCCCGGCGGCGCCGGTCAGCCGCGGGTCTAGCCCCTTGTACATATGCGCGACCATGACCGGGATGACCCGGGTTCCCTTTTCCAGCTCGCGCAAAATCTGCCGCTCGCGCTGCTTGCGGTGGCCCAGCATGCCGCGGACCAGCTGCCGTGGCTTGGTCACTGCGGGGCCGTGCGCGGGATAATAGACGCGGTCTTCGCGGTCATACAGCTTCGACAGGCTGGCCATATAGGCCGCCATGTCGCCGTCGGGCGGGCTGACGACGCTGGTCGACCACGCCATCACATGATCACCGGTGAACAGCGCGCCGCTTTCGACCAAGCCATAGCAAAGATGGTTCGACGTGTGCCCGGGAGTCGCGACCGCTTCGATCGTCCAACCATCGCCGAAAATTCGTTCACCATCGGTCAGCACGCGGTCGGGGGCGTAATCGGGATCGAACGCCGAGTCGGCGCGCGGCCCATCATCCTTCAGCGCCAGCGGCGCGCAGCCGATGATCGGGGCGCCGGTCGCGGCTTTGAGCGGCGCCGCAGCGGGACTGTGATCGCGGTGGGTGTGCGTGCACAGGATCGCGGCGACGCGCTGCCCAGCAACGGCGCGCAGGATGGCGTCGACATGCCCCTGCCCATTGGCATCGGGCGGATCGCCGATGCTCATGTCGCTCCCGGTCGGGCCGGGGTCGATCACCGCAACGTCGCTGCCCGCCCCGACGATCCACGTCTGGGTACCGGTAAAGGTGTAGGGCGACGGGTTCGGCGCCAGTACACGGCGGACCAGCGGCTCATGCTGCTCGCAATCACCGGCGCGGATGCTGTCGGGCCAGGGCTTGTCTTCGCTCATGCCCCTCATGTGGCATTGCCGGGGGCGGAACGGAAGGGGCGGCCGCGCAAAATACGAGGTTGGGCTGGGTGGTGGCTGTCGACAGGATCTGATGATCGATATCGACCGATTGTGGACATAGTATTTTCTTATTCTCTTCCCTTGAGGGAGAGATACGAAGGCTTGGCAGCTTGCTGCCTAGCCGCAGTTGAGAGGGGTTGTTCGCCCGCCGGCGGCGCATCCCTTCACCAAGCTTCGCTAGCTCCTGACGGAGCAAGCTGCGCTATCCTCTCCCTCAAGGGGAGAGGAGTTCATATCCGCTCCCCACCCCAACACCGACAAACAAAACCCGCCGGAACGCTGGTTCCGACGGGCTTGTCATGTTCGCGCGTGGCTTACTCCGCCCGCGCCGGGATCCCGGTCATCAGCGTGTGCAGTTCGCCTGCTTCCCACATTTCCATCATGATGTCGCTGCCGCCGACGAACTCGCCCTTCACATAGAGCTGGGGGATCGTCGGCCAGTCGGAAAATTCCTTGATACCTTGCCGGACTTCCATGTCCTGCAGCACGTCGACGGTGTCATATTCGACGCCGAGCCGGTCGAGCATCGCGATCGCGCGCGACGAAAAGCCGCATTGCGGGAACAGCGGCGTGCCCTTCATGAACAGCAGCACGGGATTGTCGGCGACCAGCTTGGCAATGCGGTCATGCGTGGGTTCGGTCATAATCGTCTCCGGTGGCGCATTGCGCCAGAAATTGGATGCTGGCCCCTATGAAGGAACGGCGGTGGTCAATTGCAAGGCATGAAGTTCACCGCCCATGCGGCCGCCCAGCGCCGCATAGACCGCCTTGTGCTGCGCCACCCGCGTCATGCCGCGAAAAGATTCGCTGATCACATGCGCGGCATAATGGTCGTTGTCGCCCGCCAGATCGGTGATCGCGACCTCGGCATCGGGAAAGGCCGCGGCGATCATCGCCCGCAAATCATCGGCGCGCATGCCCATCGGTTCAGCCCTGCTTGTCCATGAACTGACGCCGTGCTTCGACCGCCTTGTCGTTCAGCGCGGCGCGGATTTCGGCGTCGCTGATCTCGACCTGCGCCGCTGTCAGGTCGCCCGCGAGCTTGCGGATGACATCTTCGTCGCCTGCTTCCTCGAAATCGGCCTGGACCACCGCCTTGGCATAGGCGTCGGTTTCTTCGGGGGTCAGCCCCATGCGCGCGGCTGCCCATTCGCCGACCAGCCGGTTGCGGCGCGCGGTGATGCGGAACTGCACATCCTGATCACGGGCGAATTGGGCCTCAAAGGCGCGTTCACGATCGTCGAATCCGCTCATATTGTCCTCACGGGTTTGAAACTGTCGCTTTGCAGATAGGTTGCGCGCCCCATGGGTGCAAGCGACCTGTGCCGCTGATCACTTCCCTTTTATCCGCGAAGGGATTAGGGTCCGTATCAAGGGAATGGGTCGTACCGCAGCAATGAAGACTGCGCCTTGCCGCAAATGCGTCGGCAGGGCGCCTCTAGCCTTGTGTTTGGGGGATTGGTGATGACCGTTCGACGTCCGTTTTGCCTGCCGATTCTGGCGGGGCTCGCTTTCGCGTTGCCCGGTGCCGCACTGGCGCAGGGTACCGACCCCACATTGCGCGACAGTTTTTCGATTGGCGAGCAAGGCGGCTCCCTATGCGCCGTACAAGCCACGGTGCGCGATGCCGTCATCGACGGCATGTTCGATCGCGCCTGGGTGATCCTGTGCCGCGATGCCAGCCAGCCGGTCGGATATGTCCGCATGCTGCGTGCCGGCCCCGACGCCGCCAAAGCGCGGATCGAGCGCGGCCGCGCCGACACTATCTCGTGCACCGCCGACGGAACCTGCACGGTCAAGGACAGCAGCGTCATATGGCAGACGCGGATCGAGAGTGACGGCAATACGGCTTACACGGTCGAAGGATTCGCCGCTTATGGCGACGCGCTCAACCTCGCGCTCGAATCGATCCGCCAGCGCAAGGTCGTCCCGGGCGTCATCAAGGTCGCGACGACATCGGTCGGCGCCAACGACGGTTTCGCGCGCACGTTGGCCGGGGCAATCGACGTCGACAAGGCATTGGCCGAGGGATACCGGCGCAATCACAGCGGCGACTATGCCGAAGCCGCCGAATTTTTCGAAACATTGTCGCGCCGCACCCAGGGCGACGAGGCCGCCGCCGACATCGATCCGACCGAATTCACCCTGAACCGCGCGCTGCAACGCTCCAACCTCGGCGAGTTTGGCGAGGCCGAGCGGCTGTTTGCCGAGGCCGAAGCGGTGCCGACGAGCGATCCCGTCCAGCTGCGCCTGCGCCGCAACTTCCGCGCCATCCACGCGCTGAACCAGCGCGATTATGACGGCGCGGCCGTGCTGTTGCAGCAACCGATTGCCCCGCTGACCAACGCCGTCACCGTCGCGGGCGCCAGCGTTACGCTGACCCCGACGATCGTTGCCGGGGTCAACAGCGGCAGCACCGCCCGTGCCGTCCAGCAAGGGTCGGATCGCGAACGCCTGACCCCGCTCGAACGCGCCCAGATCATCGACGCGCAGGCCGTGCATCTGCTCGGCACCGTCGAACGGCTGCGCGGCAATGGCGCGGCGGCCAAGGCGGCGCAGCTCAAAGGCCTGTCCGATGCACTCGCGGTGCGCGAAGGCCGCGTTACCTCGATCGTCCGTCTGCGCTCGCAGATGCTGGGCGAGCTCGCGCTCGCCGAAGAGGCGCTCGGCGACATCGCCGCCGCCGATGCGCGCTTTCTGGAGTCGGTGAACGCGCTCGCGGTCGAATATCCTGAGACCAACGCACTTGCTTCGGCGCGGGCGCGTTATGCCGCCTTCCTGACCCGCCATGGCCAGGACGACAAGGCGCTGACCATCTATCGCGAAGTCGTCACCGCGCTCGCCGGATCGCAGCGCTCGACCACCGGCATGGCCAATATGATGGCGCCCTATTACCGCTTGCTCGCCAGCCGCGCCGCGACCGATCCCGCAGCGATCAGCGACTTTTTTGTCGCCAGCCAGTTGCAGGTCCGTCCTGGCGTCGCCGACACGCAAGCCGTGCTGGCGCGCGAGCTATCGAGCGGCAGCGACGATGGCGCGCGGCTGTTCCGCCAGGCGACGACGCTGAACCGCGACATCGAACGCGCGCGGATCGAGGATGCGCGGCTCGGGCAGTTGCCGGTTTCGCCCGAAATCAACGCGCTGCGTGCCGATCTGAAGACCCAGCTCGACAATCTGTCGTTCCAGCAGGCCGAAACGATCGTCGCGCTCGGCGCCTTCCCGCAATATCGCGTCGTCGCGCCGGGCAAGCTCGACCTGCCCGAACTGCAGCAAGTGCTGCGCGCCGACGAAGCCTATCTGAAGATGCTGGTCGTCGGCGATTCGGTCTATGCGATGCTGATCGAACCGACCGGCGCGCAGCTGTGGAAATCGGACATCAGCGCCGCGGCGCTCGACACTGCGGTCGATACGATCCGCTCGACGATCTCGATCGTCGAAAATGGCCGCCGCGTCACTTACCCCTTCGATGCGGCGACCGCTTACAAGCTGTACGGTCAGCTGTTCGCCCCGGTCGCGGCGCGCCTGCCGAGCGTGGCGCATCTGATCTTTGAACCCGATGGCGCCATGCTGCGCCTGCCGATCAACCTGCTGATCACCGCCGACACCGGGCTGGCCGCCTATGAACAGCGGCTGCTCGATCCCGACGCCGATCCGTTCGACATGCGCCAGGTCGCGTGGCTCGGGCGCACGACGCGGCCGAGCACCGCGGTGTCGACGCTCGCGTTCCGCAATGCGCGGCAAGCGGCGCCGTCAAAGGCCGCCAATCAATATTTCGGGCTGGGCCAGAACCTGCCGATCGATGGCACGACCCTGCCCTCGCTCGGCACCCGCGGGGCCGTGGGCGGTGCCGTCGACGGCAACTGCCAGTGGGACGTGTCACAATGGGCGCGGCCAATTTCCGCCGACGAGCTCGTCACCGCGCGCAATGCGATGGGCGGCAGCGCGGGGACGCTGCTGACCGGCGGTGCCTTCACCGACAGCGCGGTCAAGACCCGCACCGACCTCAATGACTATCGCATCATCCATTTCGCAACCCACGGATTGGTCACCGCCCCGCGCCCCGCCTGCCCGGCGCGCCCGGCGCTGGTCACGTCATTTGGTGACGGCGATTCGGACGGGCTGTTGACCTTTCAGGAAATCTTCGACCTCAAGATCAACGCCGATCTGGTCATCCTGTCGGCGTGCGACACCGCGGGCGCGGCATCGGTCGCCGCAACCCGCGAAGCCGGGCTGTCGGGCGGCGGCAACGCGCTCGACGGGCTGGTGCGCAGCTTCATCGGCGCCGGCGGCCGTTCGGTAATCGCCAGCCACTGGCCCGCGCCCGACGATTTCGACGCCACCAAGCGCCTGATCGGCGGCCTGTTCAGCGCCAATCAAGGCACCAGCGTCGCCGATGCGATGTGGGGGACGCAGATGCGGCTGATGGACGACAAGCAAACCTCGCACCCCTATTATTGGGCGGGCTTTGCGATCATCGGCGACGGCGGCCAGCCGCTGCTGCACGGCACGACGGCCACCGCAGCCGAGCCCGCGGGGGAGGTTGCAGGCCGCGCCGCCCGCTAACCCGATGACGCTGACCGATACCACACCATCCGCGACCGATCCGGTCGCGCCCGATGATCAGCGGCCCGCGGTGCCGCTGGGCAAGCGCGTGCGCCGATTGGTCATGCAGCTTGGCCCGTCGCGACTGGCGGCGACGATCCTGTTCCTGATCGTTGCAATCCTGATCGCGCGATTCAGTTGGCAGATGCCGCTGATCGATGCCGCCGAACGGGCGCTGTACGATGCGCGCGCAACGCTGATGGCGCCGCATGTCGAACAGGACAAGCGCATCGTCTTGATCACCTATAATGACGAAACCCTGTTCAACACCGGCATCCGGTCGCCGCTCGATCGCACCCTGCTCGCCAATGCGCTCGGTAATATCGACCAGATGGGGGCGAAGGCGATCGGCATCGATATCGCCTTCGATTCGCCGCGCCCCGACGACGAGGCACTGAAGACGCAGCTGCGCGCGATGACGACCCCGACCTGGCTTGCCTATGCCGAACAGGCGAGCAACCCGAACACGATCTTTTACGAACAGCAGAAATTTCTCGAAGCCTTCATCGCCGACGTCGCGACCGCCAAAACCAAGCCGACGAGCGTGTTGTTCCAGACTGACGACGACAGCGTGATCCGTAACTGGCCCGGCCGACCCAAAAACCTGCCGCCGCTGATGTCGAACGCCATGGCGCCGGTCGATCCGGCGCACGCGACCTTCCGGGGCAATATCCGCTTTCTCGTCCCCGCGCGCGCCGCGGCGGGACAGGAAGAGCCGGTTTTTGCCAATATCCCGATCGACACCTTCGCCATGCCGATGGACGCCGACATGCGCGCGGGATTTTCGGAGCTGGTCAAGGATCGCTACGTCCTGATCGGCGGCGACATTATCGACAACGACCAGTTCAACACGCCGCTCAGCCGCTTTACCGATCCGATCACCGGCCAGCACGAGACGATGATCGGGCTGGAGGTCCACGCGCATATGCTGGCGCAGCAACTCGACAATGCCTGGTCGCGGCCGCTCGCCGGGCCGACACTGTGGATCCTCGCCATCCTGATCGTGCTCGCAGGCGGGCTGACCAGCCTGATCGACCTGCGCGCGCGCTGGGTCGCGCTCGCTTTTCTGGGGCAGATGGCGTTTTTCATCGCCTTCCCCTTCTGGTTGCAGGGTCGTGGGGTCGATACCACCACGCTGCCGACCTTTGGGTGGGCGATCGGCTGGCTGTTCGGTTACGCCGCGGTCGGCACCGCCGCACGCACCGTTGGGTCGCGCCAGCGCGCTTTTGCCCAGTCGGCGCTCGGCAAATATTTGCCCGCCGACGTCGCGGCGCAGATCATGCGCGACCCCGACCAGCTGTCGCTCCACGGCGAACGCCGCAACATCTTCTGCGTCTTCACTGATCTTGAGGGTTTCACCAAGCTCAGCCACGCCGTCACGCCGGAAACCGTTGCGCGGCTGCTCAACGAATATCTCGACCGCCTCTCCGACATCGTGCTCGACCATGGCGGGACGATCGACAAATTTGTCGGCGATGCCGTCGTTGCCTTTTGGGGCGCCCCGCTCAGCCGCCCCGACGACGGGCCAAAGGCCGCCGCCGCCGCGCTCGCCATGTATGAAGCGGGCGAAAAATTTCGCGTCGACATGGCCGAAGGCGTCCCGCCGCTCGGCATGACGCGCGTCGGGCTGCACGTCGGCGATGCGATCGTCGGCAATTTCGGCGGCGAGGGGCGGATCCAATATACCGCGCTTGGCGATGCGATGAACACCGCCTCGCGGCTGGAGGCCGCCAACAAGGCGCTCAAGTCCGGCGTCCTGATCTCGGCCGAGGCGGCGGCGCGATCGGATCGCGACGACCTGGTACCGATGGGGCGGGTCACCTTGCGCGGCCGCGCCCAGCCGGTCGATGTGTTCACCCCGCGCCCCGACCTCGACCCCGAACAACGCGCCCGCATCACCGCAATGGTTGCCGCGCACAATGCGGGCGATAATACTGCCTATGTGACCTGTGCCACAGCAACACAGGCCGAATTCGGTCAGGATCCAGCCATCATGTTTCTGATAGAACGTCTGAACAATACGAAGAATGGAGAAAGCTATGTCCTTTCCTGATCTGCCAAGGGGCCGCCTGGCCCTCACCGCCGCCGCCGCGATCATGGCGGTCGCGGTCGTCGGCACCGCTGCTGCGCAATCGATGGTCGTCCGCTCGACCGGCCCGTCAGCGAGCAAATATCCGACCGGCGCCAAGCTGAAATCGAATGACAAGCTGACCCTCGTCTCAGGCGACAAGGTCGTGCTGATGCAGGCGGGCAAGACGCGCACCCTGTCCGGCCCCGGCACCTTTGGCGCCAGCGGCACGATCCAGGCCAGTCAGTCGATGAGCGGCACCGTCACGCGGATGCTCGCTAAGGGGCCGACGACGCGCTCACGCGGCGGATTTTCGCGCGGTCCGAACGATCCGGTCCCTGTCGAAGCGCGCGCGCCGAACCTGTGGCTGCTCGACTACCGCGAAGGCGGCACCTTTTGCGTCGCCAATCCGGCTACGCTGATGTTGTGGCGTCCCAATATGGAAGGCGACACCGCGCTGGAAATCCAAAGCAGCGGCAAAAAATCGACCGTTGCGATCGTCGATGGCGCCAATTTCCGCAAATGGCCGACCGACGTGCTGCCGGTGCAATATGGCGTCGATTATCGCCTGTCGGGCGGCGGCCTCGCCGCACCGGTCACGGTGCGCTTTACTGCGCTGGAAAACGCCCCCGACACCGTCGAGGGATCGGTCGATATGCTGATGGCCAAGGGCTGCGCGCCGCAGCTCAACCGGCTGGTTGACGCGCTGTCGGAAGCCGAAGCGGGTTGAGCTAAACGGATTCGGCCGGGCATTGAACCCGGCCGAGCCATCTGATACAAAACAGGCGAAAATCTGCCGGGGCAATCGGCAGAACCTTTCCTTGGGTCGAACAATTCGCGCTGCCGGTCCCCGGCAGAGCTTTATGAATTTCCGCACCGCGATTTCGCGGCCGCGTTCGTGCTTAAGGGGTGGTGATGATTACGGGGGATCTGGGGCATATTGCGCGCGTGCGGCCGAAACGGCCTGCGCTGCGCCGAAATTTGATTGGGTCGGCGGCGCTGATCGCGGTCGCAATACCGGTCGCGGCGCTGGCGCAAGCCACCCCGCAGATCCCGACCCGCGAGGAAATTCAGCAACCAACGCTGGCGCCATTGTCCCCGCCCAACGAACAGGTGGTGTCCGCGGACGACGGTATCGAGCGCGCCCCCTGCCCGCTTGCCAATCCCGAATTCGCCAATGTCCGCATCACGCTGCGCGGGGTCGAATTTTCCAGCGTCGAAGGCATTGATTCATCGATGCTGGCGCCGAGCTGGTCGGACAAGGTCGGCCAGGATCTGCCGATTTCGGTCGTCTGCGACATTCGCGACCGTGCCGCTACGGCCCTGCGCGCGCAGGGCTATCTCGCCGCTGTACGGGTTCCGCCGCAAACGATCGACGACGGCATCGTCCGGCTCGACATTCTCGCGGCACGCATGTCGCGGATAGAGGTGCGCGGAGACGCGGGCCGCAACGAACCGCTGCTACAACGCTATCTTTCGCGCCTCGACGACCAGGCGGTGTTCAACATCATCGATGCCGAACGCTATCTGCTGCTGGCGCGCGATATTCCGGGCATGGATGCGCGGCTAACGCTGCGTCCCGGCAGCGCGCCCGGCGAAGTGGTCGGCGAAGTCACCGTGGCGCGCACTCCCGTCCTGTTCGACTTCAACGCGCAGAATTTCGGCTCGCGCGACGTCGGTCGCTGGGGCGGCGTCGCGCGCGTCCGCTTTGCCGAGCTGACCGGCATGGGCGACCTCACCACCGCAAGCTTCTATTCCACTCCCGATTTCGATGAGCAGCAGGTTGTCCAGCTGGCACACGAGTTCCGCGTCGGCGGCGAAGGGCTGCGTCTGGGCGCCAGCTACACCTACGCCTGGACGCGCCCCGATATCGCGGCATTCCCGATCAAGTCGAAAACACAGATCGCCAGCCTGTTTGCGTCCTATCCGGTCACACTGACGCAGGCGCGCCGCCTGACGATTGGCGGCGGGCTTGACCTGATAGATCAGGACATCGGCTTTGGCGGCGTGCCGCTCAACCGCGACCGACTGCGCGTGTTCAACCTGCGCGCCGATGCCAGCTGGATCGATCCGGGTTCGATTGCCGGCCGCGACGGCTTTAGCCCCAGCGAGCCGCGTTGGGCCGTATCGACCTCTCTCGAAGCGCGGCAGGGGGTCAGCTTCCTCGGCGCCAGCGACGATTGCGGACCCGGCGGTGTAACCTGTTTCCTGCCCGGCGCGGTGCCGCTGACCCGCGTCGAGGGCAAACCCGACGCGTTCCTGCTGCGCGCCAACGCGCTCGCCGAATGGCGACCGCACAAGCTGTTCACGCTGTCCGCTGCGCCGCGCGCGCAATGGGCCAGCGACCCGCTGCTCGCTTATGAAGAGTTTTCGGGCGGCAATTTCACCATCGGCCGCGGCTTCGACCCCGGCACGATCATCGGCGACAGCGGCGTCGGCGTCGCGCTCGAAGCGCGCTATGGATCGTTCGTCCCCGCCAATACCAAGGCGTTCGCGGTCCAGCCGTTCGCCTTTTTCGATGCGGCTTGGGTGTGGAACAAGGATGCAGCGTTCAACGGTCTGAACCCGCAGAAGCTCTATTCGGCGGGCGGCGGGATGCGCGTTGCTTACGGCGATGTCGCACGTCTCGACGTGACGGTGGCAGTCCCGCTCAACCGCGGCGGCTTCCTGGCGAACCGGCCCGACCCGCGCTTGCTGGTGTCGCTGACGACCCAATTTGGCGTGACGGCGCGCTGACATGACCCCTGCTTCGAGGACCAACACCATGCGTACCACCGCTTCGACCTCGTCCGCCCGCCAGGGCAAGCAGCGCCTTTTGGCGGGCTGCGCGATCGCCGCAGGGCTCGCGGCGCTGGCGATCGGCGGCCCTGCGCTGGCACAGGTCGCGGGGACTGGAAATGTCGTCGGCGGCGCCGCAACGATCACCCCGCCAGGACCGGGCGCCACCACCGTCAACACGACCACGCCGCAGGCAATCATCAACTGGACGCCCACCGATACGGCGCCCACCGGCGGCGACATCGATTTTCTGCCGGCGGGCAACGCACTGAACTTTGTTGGTACAGGTTCCTACACCGTGCTGAACCGCTTTGTTGACGGGTCGGGCGGGTCGATCGCTCGACAGGTCGCGCTCAACGGGACGGTCAACTCCTATGTCGGATCGACGACCGGCCCGCGCGGCGGCAACATCTGGTTCTACAACGCCGGGGGGATCCTGATTGGAGCGACGGGGGTCATCAACGTCGGCAGTCTGGTACTAACCGCCAACGACATCAACACCACCGGCGGGCTGTTCGGCCCGACCGGCGAGATTCGCTTCAACGGCGTGTCGGGAAGCCAATCGGCGATTACCGTCAACGGCACCATCAACGCCAACATCGTCGGCAATCCCGGCGGCAGCTATGTGGCGCTGGTCGCACCGCGCATTGTCCAGGCGGGCGCGATCCGGGTCGACGGATCCGCAGCATTCGTCGCCGCGGAACAGGCCGACATTCGGATCAACAACGGACTGTTCGACATCAACGTGACCGTCGGAGCCGAGGGCGGCAACGTCATCACCCATACGGGCGACACGACGGGGCCAGGACATCAGGACGGCGATGTCGATCAGAACCGCATCTATATGGTGGCGATTCCGAAAAATGACGCCGTGACCATGCTGGTATCGGGTGCAATCGGATATGACGACGCGGTCTCGGCGACCGAAGTCGACGGCGCCATACGCCTCTCGGCAGGCTACAACATCACCAATGGCGAGATCGACGATACGCCGGTGAACGCGATCGCCGCGAACATCACCGTCGGCGATACTTTGTTCAACAGCAGCGTCGTGGCGCGCGCCAGCGGCACCTTTACCGGTCGGCCCGACAATATGATTCCGGCCAGCGCGCCGCCAACCCCGCAAACGGGCAAGATCATCGTACTGGGCGACGCCGACTTCGGCGGCGACGCGGGCGCCACGCTTACCGCCGGGGCGGATCAGGCGATCGAAGTCGATGGCACCTTGACGCTCCAGTCGTTGGGGCAGCAGCAAGCTGATGGATCGCGGCAGGGCGGCAACGCAGCCCTGTCGGTCCTCGGCGGCACCGTCACCGCGGGCGCGATTACCGTAGCGTCGATCGGCGCGGGCGGTATCGGAGTCGGGGGCAATGGCGGCGACGGTGTTGGCGGCGACGCGACCGTCCTGATTTCAGGCGCGGGCAGCGTGCTCAACACCAACGCTTTGTCGATTCAGTCGACTGGTGTCGGCGGCGGCGTCACCTTTGACTCCGGCGGCCTGGCCACGGCCGTCGATAACAGCGGCAACGGCACCGGCGGCGACGCAACGCTGACGGTCGAAAATGGCGGCGCGCTTTCGGTCAATGGCTCGCTCAGCGTCGGATCGACGGGGATCGGTCAATCGGGCAATATCCAGTCGGGCAGCGGCACGGGCGGCATCGCGCGCATCGCCATCACTGGCGCAGCGACATCGGTCGATGCGCTGACCACCAGCGTCAGCGCCAACGGGGTTGGCGGCACCCGGATATCACAGCCATTCACCGATGTGGCGCCCCAGAGCGGCGGCGCAGGCACAGGCGGCAGCGCGTCGGCCGCGATCGACGCCGACGCCACGGCGACCATCGATCTCGGCGCCCTGACGATGTCCGCCAACGGCGTAGGCGGCAGCAGTAGCGACATCGAGGGCGCGACCGGCGCGGACGGGATCGGCGGCTCAGTCAGCCTGTCGGTCGATGGCGGCGTCGCGGTCGACATGAACGACCTCGTGCTGAGTGCGTCGGGTGTCAGCGGCGGCGGCCTGTCGCCAAGTGGCATGACCGCAACGTCGGGCGATGGTTTTGGCGGAACCGTGACGGTAACGGTTGCGAACGGCAGCGGCATCATCAACGACGGCAACACGCTGATCGACGTCAGCGGGCTCGCCAACGTCAGCGAAAGCGTCGGAAACGGCGTCGGCGGCGATGTCGTGATCACCGCGACCAGTGGCGGCCTGTTTTCGACCGACGGCGATGTCGAGATCGAGGCCGCAGGAGGCAATTTCGTCTCTTCGTCAACGCTGACAGCCGGTACCGCGCTCGGCGGCAATGTCGATCTGACCGCCGACGGCGGCACAATCACGGCAGGTTCGTTCACGATCGACGCCAGCGCCCAACGCCCCAACGCCGATGTCAGCGGCGGCGCCGTCACCGGTGGCACCATCGACCTGCTCGCGACCAACAACGGCGTCATCAGCGCAACCGACACTGGTGGGTTCAGCGACTTTATCGCGTCGGCATCCAGCGGTTCGGCGCCAGGCACCGTCTTGACAACCGGTGGCAGCATCACCGTCATCGCCGATGGCGGCGCCATCAATATGGCCAATTTTGCTCAATTTGCCGCCGGCGGTGTATCGGGCGGCGATTTGACCCCTGGAGCGGCCCCGCTCGAAACTGGGATCGGCGGCTCGGTCCTGATCCGTGTGCGAAACAGCACGACTGGCGCAGGCAGCATGACGTTTGACGACCTGTTCGTCGACGCGAACGGCTCAACCAACAGTTTCTCCGAAGGCGTAAATCTGGGCGATGGCGCCGCTGGCGCGATCGGTGGCAGCGCAACCTTCGATATGCAGAGCGGCACCTTCACCGCCAACGAACTGAATATCAGCGCCGACGGCTTTGGCGGCAGCGTTGCCGGCTCGGGGCGCGGCGGCACCGCGACCTTCACGCAAACGGGCGGCGACGTAAATATTGGCACGTTGTCGGTGTCGGCATCGGGCGATGGCGGCTTTGACCCAGCCGTATCGGGCATGGGGATCGGCGGCACCGCTACGATCAACCTGTTCGGCGGCACGCTGACCGGCGGCAATGTTTCGGTATTCGCCGATGGGACGGGCGGCAACGGCGCCAATGGCAACGATGATGATCCGGCACTGCCAACGCCGACCGGGATGGGCGGTATCGGCCAAGGCGGGACCGCGACGATCAACATCGACGGCTCGGCGGTGATTCAAACCACGACTCTCGCCGCCTACGCCAATGGCGAGGGCGGCGAAGGCGGCGCCTTTTTCGCTTTTAACGGCGTGGCCGGCGATGGCGGCGATGGCGGCGTTGGCATCGGTGGCTCTGCAACGATCAACATCGTATCGGGTACGCTGACGACGAACGACCTGATCGCCGACGCCAGCAGCATCGGCGGTGAAGGTGGTGACGTGTTTGCGTCAAGCAGTTCGGGGTCGGTCACAGGAATCGGCGTCGGCGGGACGGGCGGCGCCGGCCAGGGCGGCATCGCGACGATCGATTTCGCGACCGGATTCACCGCGACCGGAACCGTCACCAGCGCCTCGACCGGCACCGGTGGGGCAGGCGGCTTTGGTACGGTCGGCGGCGGCGGCGGCGGTGGCATCGGCGGGCTGGCGCAGGTCATCGTTACCGACTTTGACGCGGGCGCACTCGCCGTTACGGTAAATGCGTCGGCCGTCGGCGGCGACGGTGGCTTTGGCGAAGACGGCGCAGGCGGCGGCGGCGGTGACGCGACCGGCGGCACCGGGCGGATCGAGGCCGACGGCGCAAACGCCAACATCAGCGTCGCCCAAACCAATTTCGTCACCGCGGCGACCGGCGGCAATGGCGGCAACGCCAACAGCAGCTTCTTTTCGGAAAACATCGTCGGCGCTGCGGGCGGTAACGGCGGCGACGCGACCGGCGGCACGCTGGAAATCGCGGCGAGCAGCGGTGCAACGGTCGCCATCGCTCCCGACACCAGCGGTATCATTTCGCTCAGCAGCGCGGGGACCGGCGGCAGCGGCGGCAGCGGTGCCTTTAACGGCTTCGGCGGCATGCGCGTCGGCGGCGACGGCGGCATCGGCGGCGGCGGCACGGGCGGCACGGTGCGCCTGTCGGCCAACGGCGGCACGATCACCTCGAACGGCAGTGCCGTCGATATCACGGTCAGCGGCGCGTCAGGCGCGGGCGGCACCGGCGGCACCGGAACGGCTGGCGATGGCGTCGCGGGGGGAGTGTTCGGCACGACGGGCGGACGTGCGATTATCGACACCTCCGGCACCTCGGGGGGTGTGGGAGCGATTGCGCTTGGCGCCACGACGATCGCCGCGAACGGCGACGCCGCAGGCCGGATCGAGATCCTCAACACCGGCAATATCAGCTTCACCAGCCTGACGGCCGAAGCGTTGGGATCGGCGCCGCCGACCAACAACGACACCGACGAAGCAGCCGCGGGAATTTTCTTCGCGGCAACGGGCGGCAACATTTCGACCAGCGGAAATATGACGCTGACCACCGATAGCTCGTTTGGAACCTATGCCCAATCGAACGGCACTGTTGCCATCGGAGGTGACTTGGCAATCGCCGCCGGCGACCAGATCGACATCCGGCACGATTTCCGCGAAGGAACCGCGCCGACGATCGCCGCGACCGGCAGTCTCACTGCAACCGCAGCCAGCATCAGCGGCGCGCCTGGCAGCTCGCTTGCCGCGGCTGGCGATATGTCGCTTACCTCGACCCTCGGCGGCATCGGGGTTGATCGGCTTGACGGCAATAACATCGTCATCACCGCGGCCGGCGCCGCGTCGGTCGAACATGCCGAAGCGGCGGTTAATTTCACCGCCAGCGGTGCCAGTTTCCGCACCGGGCTCAATTCGATCATCACTGGCGCCAATATTCTGGTCACTTCGCCGGGCGCGGTCGATCTAGGGAACTCGACGGCAGGTGGCTTTGTGCAGGTCAACGGCCAGTCGATTGTCTTCAACAATATCGACGCCGGGACATCGGTGTTCCTGACCGCCACCGGCAACACCCCGGGTGCCCAGGGAATCACCGGTGGGTCGATCGACGCGGGCGGCGACATCAACCTTGACGCCAGCCTGATCGCGATAGGCGGCACGCTTGCGGCGGGCGGATCGCTGTTCGCAAACGGCAGCGCCGGTCCGGTTGCCATCGCGCTTGCCAATATCGAGGACAATATCTCGGTCTTCGCGACCGGCGATATCACCGGCACCTATAATGCTGACGGCAATATCCGTCTCACTTCCGGCGCCAATATCGGTGCATCGGCGAATGCGACCGGGTTTGAAAGTTCAAGCAGCGGTACGCCAATCACCGCCAGCGTTTTTGTCGATGCCGACGGCGACGTCGCTTTGACCGACAGCAGTTCGACGGGCATGTTCGGTGTCCGCGCTGGCGGGTCGGCATCGATGAACGGCGCGAACATCGGCGAAGACCTGCTGGTGCTTGCCGGTACGACGGCAACGCTGACCGACATCACCGCGGGCGATGACCTGATCGTGACCGCGTCGGGCGGCATTGTCGCCAACGGCATCGCCACGACCGGTAGCGGCCCCGACGATGGCACGCTGACCTATGGACCGTTCAGCCCATCCGGCCCCAGCTTCTTCCAGATCAACTTCTCGCCGCCCGACGATTCGAACATCATGCTCACCTCATCCGCGGGCAATGTCGGCGGCGGCAATATGCGCGCATTCGACAATTTGTTGATCACGGCGTCGGGCGCCGTGAGCACCACCGGCACGCTGGTATCGGGCCTTTCGACGCGCATCGATGGCGACAGCATCGCCTTCGCAGCGATCGACGCCGGCAGCACGGTCGATCTTTCCGCCACCAACGCGATCACCGGCGCCGGCATCGCGGCGGGTAGCGATATCAACCTCAGCGGTGACAGCATCGCGCTGACCGGCGCGGTGACCGGCGGTGGTTCGCTGTTTGCCTTTGGCCTCGGCGGCGCGGTGGCGGTCAATCAAGCCGATGTCGCCGGGACGATCTCGATCTTCGCCGACGGCAATCTGACCGGAACCTATGTTGCAGGTGGCGACATCCGACTGAATTCCAACGCAAATATCGACGCATCGGCGACTGCCAATGGCGGCTTCGCCGATCCCAGCGGGATTCCGACGCAGGGCAATCTGTTCGTCGAAGCGGCGGGGAATGTCGTGCTGGCGAACAGCGCCGCGGCGCGCATGTTCGGCGTCAGCGCCGGTGGGTCGGCAACCATCGCAGGCGGCAATGCGGGAGAGGACATGCTGGTCCTGGCCGGGACTACGGCATCACTGAACGGCATTACCGCAGGCGACGATGTTGACGTCCGCGCAGGCGGCGATCTCACCGCAATCGGGATCAACGCAACCGGCGCCGGAGCCGACACCGCGATGCTGGGGTTTGCCACAGGCAACGGCTTTACGATCAGTTCGGGCGAAGGGGTCTCGGCGACCGACGGGGCCGACGTTCGTCTGTCGGCGGGCGGATCGATCGGCGCCTCGGCGCTGTCGGCGGGCGATGACATCTTTGCCACGACGACCGGCGCGATCGCGATCAACGGCGCGACGACGCTTGGCCTCGGCGCAACCGGGGGCAGCAGCGATATCCAGACGCAGGGCGGCGACACGACGCTGGCCGGGCTGGATGCGTTCACCGACGTCCTCGTCACCGCGACCGGGACGATGAATTCGACCGGCCAGGTCGAAGCCGGGCGCAACGTCACGATAACTGCTTCGGCCGCCAATCTTGAGGCACTGGCCACCCCCGGCGGCACGATCATCGACACGATAAGCGCCGGAAACAACCTGACGATTACGACGTCGGGCGATATTACCGGCGGCCGCGTCAGCGCGGGCGGCGATTTGGTCCTCACCGGCGACAGCATCGACATCGTCCGCGCGCAGACGACCGGCACTGGCCAGCTGACGCTGACCGGGCCGAGCGGGGTCAACGCCGCTGAAATCCAGGCCGGCGGCGCGACCTTGCTCGACGCGAGCAATGGTGCGGTAACCTCCAACGGCCTCTCGTCCGCTGGTCCGGTGACCGCGACGGGCGACAGCATCGACCTACGCACCAATGGCAACATCGTCTTTGCTGTGCTCGACGCCGATGTCGGCGACGCAGTGGTGACCAGCACCTCGGGCGCGTTGACAATCAACTCGAGCGTCGTAGCCGGAAGGGCAACGCTCAGCTCGCTCGGCGGCGGCGATATCATCATCGATCAACTTGCGGCCGACGTCGCCAATGCGACGACGCAAGGCAACATTTTCGTGAACGACGTGCTGACCGCGCGCAATATCGCGCTGCAATCGAACGATATCACGATCGCCAGCGGCGCCCGCGTCGGCACCGCCGGCAGCACCGAAACGCTATCGATCGAGAATAACGATGTGTTCAGCCAGACCTTCGTCGGCGGCACCGGGACGCGTAATGGCTTCCACCTCGACGCCGCCGAACTGACGCGGCTGTTCGGCACAGATATCCAGGTGTTCGCGCCCGAAGTCGAAGCGGCGAACAACGCATCGGTCGGCAGCAGCGCGCCGCCCGACGTGATTATCGATACGTTCACGCTCGCCGGGGGCGCGGCGGGATCGAACCTGGGCGCCAATGGCGCGCTGACCATCAGCACCCCGGGCAAGATGCGGGTGATCGGCAATGTCCAACTGACCGGCCTATCCGATACCAACGCGCTCAACCTGTTCGCCGACGACGCGATCGAGGTCATATTGGGCCAGGGCACCGTGCGGCTGGTCAACGGCAGCGCCGCCGCCGGACAGCTCAACATGGTGTCCGACGACATTATCGTCGCGACGACGGCCGCGATCAACGATGTCGGTGTGGCGACGACGACCGACGCGATCGAAGCGCGCCTCGCGCAGAACGACGGAGTCGTGCTCAACGAAGGCTCGCTGTTCGCGCGCGGCATCCGTGCCGAAATCGTCGGCGGCTTCTACGTCCAGAACAGCGGCAGCGGCACCGAATTTGCCAACCGCCGCGGATTGACCTTTGGCGCTGGCGGGCTTGACGTGCTTACCGAAGGTAGTGGCTCGCGGATCGTCATCAACGGGGTGCAGCTTGGCGCGAGCGGCCAGGTGACCGGGCTCGACACGGTGCCCTTGCTCACCATCGCTGGATCGGCGCCAACGGCGGGCGGTTTTGATCCGCGTTCGACCTTCAACGGATGCTTTATCGCCAATCCCGCGGCCTGCGGCGTCCTGCCGCCGCCCGAACCCGAGTTTGAATCCAACTTCCCGGTACAGGATGTGATCGAAGAAGCCGCAGATGCCGAGGATGAGGATGGCAATGGTCAGAGCCTGCCGGTGCCGCTGATCACGATGCGTGACCTTGATCCGCTGAGCGGCGAACCGTTGCTCGACGACCCGGTGACCGGCGCGGGTAACGACGATCTGTGGACGCCGACCGAGCAGCCGTAAGGCTTTCGGTTGACGGAGCCGCTTGGGGCGGGGCATGGGCGCAGGTATGACCGACGCCCCTGCCCCGCAGCCGCTGATGCTGTTCAACAGCCTGACGCGCCAGCTGGAACCCTTTGTTCCCGTCCACACCGGTGAGGCCCGCGTCTATAGCTGCGGCCCGACGGTCTATAACTACCCGCACATCGGCAACATGCGCGCCTATGTCTTTGCCGACACGCTGGGCCGCACACTGTCGTTCAAGGGGTACAAGCTCACCCACGTCATCAACATCACCGACGTCGGCCACCTGACCGACGACGCCGATGCGGGTGAGGACAAGATGGAGAAGATGGCTGCGGAGAAGGCGCAGTCGATCTGGGACATCGCGCGCCATTATACCGAGGCTTATTGGGCCGATGTGAAGGCGCTGAACATCCGCCAGCCCGCGCACTGGTCGATCGCCACCGACTATGTGCCGCAGATGATCGAGTTTGCGAAGGCGATCGCTGACAAGCATTGCTACGAGCTGGAGGGCGGCCTCTATTTTGACACGTCGACGGTGGCCGATTACGGCGCCCTCGCGCGCGCCAAAACCGAGGATGGCGAAGGCCGCATCGACGAAGTCGAGGGCAAGCGCCACGCCGCCGACTTCGCGATCTGGCGCAAGACGCCCGCCGGCGAGACGCGGCAGATGGAGTGGGACAGCCCATGGGGCAAAGGCGCCCCCGGCTGGCATCTCGAATGCTCGGTGATGTCGGAAGCGCTGCTCGGCTTTCCGTTCGACATCCACACCGGCGGCATCGACCACCGCGAGATCCACCACCCGAACGAGATCGCGCAGAACCAGGCGCACAACTGCAGCGACGCCAGCGGCGCGCGCATCTGGATGCACAATAATTTCCTGATCGAACGCAGCGGCAAGATGAGCAAGAGCGCGGGCGAATTCCTGCGCCTCCAACTGCTGATCGACAAAGGCTACCACCCCCTCGCCTATCGCCTGATGTGCCTGCAGGCGCATTATCGCAGCGAGCTGGAGTTTTCGTGGGAGGGGCTTGGGGCGGCGCTGACGCGGTTGAAGCGATTAAATTTGGCCGTGAAAAATGCGCAAATGCAAATGCACGTTCAGGCGCCGGACGGCGGGCCAATACCCGATGAGCAAGTGGTGATTGGCCCCGAAGTTCAACAATTCCTTGCTCGCTTCGATGCCTCGATCAGTAACGATCTAAACACTGCGACTGCGCTGGTTACTCTTGAAGAGCTTCTCAGCAATAAGAATCTCGACCCTCGTCAGGTTGTTCACGCTGCCCATAAGATGGACGAGGTGCTCGGGCTGGAACTCTTCTTGGGCTCGGCTCAGCGAGTTCTCCGCATCCGCCCCAAATCCGCCACCATCACCGAAGAAGAGATCGAAGCCGCCCTTACCCGCCGCAGGGAGGCGCGCGCCGCAAAGGACTTCGCTACGTCCGACAAACTGCGTGACGAACTCATCGCCGCGGGGGTCGAAGTGATGGACGGCGACCCGCTCGACCTGCTTGGCCTGCTCGGCTGGGACTGGCGGCTGGACAATTAAGTCCCCCTCGCGCTTGCGGGAGGGG
>JAHJHL010000125.1 GCA_018823905.1 Alphaproteobacteria bacterium | reverse complement strand
TGTTCGAGGATCTGGACCGCATGCGCCATCGTCGGCCAGTCGGACTGGCTGCCCATGATAACCCCGACCTGCGGCGCGATGTCGCCCATCACCCAACCCTCCACAAAGCGGCCGCGGTTCACCGGGTGAATCGCCGCCGCACCTCCCCTAGCGACTGCACCGCGCGCGGGCAACGCCGCCTGTGGTCCCTTGCTCGCAGTGCCGCCAGCAGCAGCGGTATCTACCCCGTTTTGGCACCCCCAACGGGTAATTGAGGCTCCCTACCTCTGCGTTTACCGATTGGTATCAAGTCGCAGCTAGGGTTGCCGCGCAATATCCGTCGGCATCGGGCCGATGATAAGGGTTCGCTTGCGGGGACGTTGAATGGATAGCGTAGGGGGGGCACGGATCGCAGTCGACCAGTTCGGCTCCGTCGCCGTTGACTCCATCGAAGATCAGCTGCGGGATATTCGCCGGGAACGCGACGCGCTGCGCCGCGAGAACCGCGTGTTGAAGATCGCCGTTGCCGAGCTCGAACGCGTATCCGAACGCGACACGCTGACCCCGCTGTTCAACCGCCGCTATTTCCTCACAGCCATCCATCACCGCATGGCGCGGTTCGAACGCCATGCCGAACGCGCCGCGGTGGTGTTTGTCGACGTCAACCAGCTGAAATTGATCAACGACAGCTTTGGCCATGCCGCGGGCGACTTCGCCTTGATGGAAATTGCCAAGCGCCTCGCCGAATCGATCCGCGCGACCGATGTCGCGGCGCGCATCGGCGGCGACGAATTCGGGCTGATCCTCGACCAGTCGAGCGAAGAGGGTGCCCGCGCCCAGATCGCACGCCTCGGCGATGTGCTGACGGCGGCGCCGGCGGACTATGACGGACACCAGATCGCGCTGTCGGCGTGCTTCGGAATCGCGATGCTCCAGTCGGGGATGACCGAATCGGACATTTTGGCCGCCGCCGACCGCGATATGTACCGCAACAAGCAAGGGCAGGGTTCGGCCCCCGGCCACCGCTAACCGACCGTTAACCAAAAGAGCGCATCGTCCCCAAAGGACAGGGGGTGAATGATGCGTACCCAAGCCGACCCATATCATGACATTCAGGACCGGATCACCGGCCAGATCGGCGCGCTGGCCGAGGCACTGCCGCATTGCGCATTGGCGCAGATCGTCCAGGGCATCGACGACATCCGCTGTCTGGCGCGCGACAATGGCTTTGCCGCGGTGGAAACGCTGGCGAGCCGGCTTGAATCGGCGGTCGCAGGCGGCGGCTATCGCGCCGCGATCCTGACCTATCTCGACGCGATGAGCGACGCCGCGACGGTGCCGCGCGGACCACTGCCTGCCGCGATGCAAGAGGCGTGGCTGGCATCGGTCGCCATGCGGCTGGGGCATTGACCCGCCTCACCTGACGATCCAAACCCGACGTCATGGATGCAATCATGCTTGCGCTGGTGGCGGTGCTGCTCGCCAATGCCGACGGGCGCAGCGGGATATTGCTGTCGCGGCTGCTGAGCGCGCGGCCGGACCGGCGTGTCGTCGTCGGCATCTCCTTTGGCGCCTTCCTGCTCAATGCCGTCGTCGCCGCAACCGCGGGCGCGATCGCCAACCGGATGATCGGGCAGGGGGTCGCAGCGCTGCTCGTGGCGCTGGCGATGCTGTCGGCGGCCGGGGCGCTGTTGTGGCGCGGGCGGCCGTCGCTGTTCGATGAAAGGGCGTTTGTTGCGACGCCGACGATGCTCGCGGGGCGGATGCTGATCGCGCAGTTCGGCGACCGCAGCCATTTCCTGATCGGCGCGCTCGCGGCAACCAGCGGAGCCGGGCAATGGGCTGCGGCGGGCGCGCTGGTCGGCTGGACGCTGGCGATGCTGCCGTTTCTGGCGTTCGGTCCGGCGCTTGCCGAACGGCGCGCGGCGCATCTCCTGCGTTGGGCCAGCGCGGCGATATTGGCGATCTGGAGTCTTCGGGCAGGGATGGGCGCGTTCGGTTTGATCGGATCGACATAGCGTTCTTTCGCACGTCATCGCTTTTATCAATGACTGCTACCGACAGCTTTCATGGGATATTCGCGTCGCAACGCGCTATATGGTGGCCAAGTAGAAAGGATATTTTCCATGTCCCAGAAGAACCAGCCCGCCGTTGCCGATGCGCTCAATGCGCTGCTCGCCGACAGTTTTGCGCTCTATCTCAAGACCAAAAACTATCACTGGCACGTCCAGGGGCCGCGTTTTCGCGAGCTGCACCTTCTGTTCGACGAACAGGCGGCGCAGATTTTTGCCACGACCGACCTGATCGCCGAGCGCGTGCGCAAAAATGGCGCGCGGACGCTCCAGTCGATCGGCGACATCGGCCGCCGGGCGTCGATCCGCGACGATGATGCGGCGGGCACCGATGCCGAGGCGATGATCCGGGCGCTGGCGGACGACAACAAGACTTTGCTGGGGCAGCTCAAAGAGGTGAAGGCTGCCGCCGAAGCCGACGGCGACATCGCGACGAGCGGGCTGGTCGATAGCTGGGCCGACGAGACGCAGCAGCGGATCTGGTTTCTGGAAGCGACGCTGGGGTATTGAACGCGAAAGCCCTTCCCCCTTGATGGGGGAAGGATACGCAGCCTTGCCGCGTAGCGGCTAGGCGAAGCTGGATGGGGGTGATGGCGCGTCCTTGCACTGTCGCTTCAGGCCGAGAACCCACCTCCACCGCTGCGACTAACGAACAAGTTCATAAGTCTCGCTGCCTCCCCCATCAAGGGGGAGGGTTTCTAGGCTGCTAGCTGGGCAGGAAAATCTGATCAGCGCTGCTTCTTCGCCGTGCTCGCGGTGAAGTCGGGGTCTTTTTTTGCCACCCAATCGACAAATTTGCGCACATTGGGGTTGGCGAGCAGGCCTTCGACATCCATCCCGTGACGCTGCAGTTCCGAATTGGTGAAATTGGCGATCAAGGTTTGCTGGCAAATGGGGTGCATCGGCACGACGTCGCGCCCGCCCCGGCTCTTGGGGATGGGATGATGCCAGACAATCGTCTTGCCGGTAGGCCGGGCGCAGAGCCAGCACGGTGGCACAGGGGTCACCGGAGCCTCCTCCTCGCGATGCCGGTCGCCATAGGGATCATGCTTCGAATGTTTGCGGGCCATGCTGCTACCTGAATTGCCGAAGATTGGGCGCGCGCTGATCGCCAAATAAAAAGGGCGGCCCGAAAGCCGCCCTTTTCGTTTGTTCGGTTGATCCTGCCGATCAGTCCTGATGCGGCTGGATGTTCACTGCGGCGAACTTGCCGCGGTCGTCGACTTCGATGTCGAACGCGACGCGGTCGCCTTCGTCGAGGCCGGTCATCCCGGCGCGCTGTACTGCGCTGATGTGGACAAAGGCATCGGCCTGTCCGTCATCGCGCGCGATAAAGCCGAAGCCCTTTGTCGTGTTGAAGAATTTGACCGTGCCCGAGGTGCGTTCGCCGGTCAGCTGGCGCCGACCGCGAGCGCCGCCCGGTGCTGCGCCGGGGCCGCGATCGTCGCGGCGTGGGCCGCTGTCTTCGATCGGCATCGGTTCGCCTTCGATCTTCAGATCGATGGCCGACACCTTGCCATTGCGTTCGACGAGGGTGAAGCCCATCGGCTGACCCGAAGCGAGACCTTGAAGCCCCGCCTGCTCGACCGCGCTGATGTGCACGAACACGTCTTCGCCGCCATCGTCGCGCGCGACAAACCCGAAGCCTTTCGCCGCGTTGAAGAATTTCACGGTGCCATTGCCTTCGCCGACGACCTGTGCCGGCATGCCGCCGCCACGTCCGCCGCCGAAGCCGCCACCGCCGCCGCGATCACCGCCGCCAAAGCCGCCGCCGGGACGGTCGCCGAAACCGCCACCGCGGTTACCGCCGCCATAGCTGTCGCCGCCATAAGGTGCAGGTTCGAAGCTGTCGAAATTGCCGAAATCATCGCGCTTGCCGCGCCCCCGCTGGCCGCGGCGATCCTTGTTGAAACTCATTGTCTAATAGTCGCTTTCGGTTCGTCCATACCCCATTCGATCGGCGCCTTGCGTCGGACGGGGACGCACTTCACCACGGGCACAGACTCGCCCCATGCCGCTAACGACGCAATATATAGCTTAAAGCGCCTTCATCTGCGAACGGAAAATTCAAAACCGCGACGCGGTCTGTCGCAGACTTATTCGCCGAGGTTTGATGCGCCGAGGGCGGCGGTAAAAACCAGTCATTGAGCGGCAAGGCGGCTTCGCCTAAGGCGGGCGGATGACCGTATATTTCCACGAAGAAGATTTGCCCGCGGGCGCATTGGGTCCGGGCGCCGTCGCCGTCGACACCGAAACCATGGGGCTGAACCCGCTGCGCGACCGGCTGTGCCTGGTCCAGATCAGCGACGGGTCGGGCGACGAGCATCTGGTGCGCTTCGCGCCCGGGAGCAGCTATGACGCACCGGTGCTAAAAGCGATATTGACCGATCCCAACCGGTTGAAACTGTTCCATTTTGCGCGTTTCGACATCGCTGCGCTGCAACAGGCGCTCGGCGTCGTCACCGCGCCCGTCTATTGCACCAAGATCGCCTCGAAGCTGATCCGCACCTATACTGACCGCCACGGGCTGAAGGAATTGGTGCGCGAATTGCTGGGGCAGGAAGTGTCGAAGCAGCAGCAGTCGAGCGACTGGGGCGCCGCCGAGCTCAGCGATGCGCAGCGCGATTATGCCGCGAGCGACGTGCGCTTTCTGCACGCGATGAAAGACATTCTCGACATGCGGCTGGCGCGCGAGGGGCGCACCGAATTGGCGCAGGCCTGTTTCGATTTCCTGCCGACCCGCGCCGCGCTCGACCTGGCCGGCTGGCCCGAAACCGATATTTTCGCACACACCTGACAGGGGCGATTCGCAACAGCATGTCCGAACGCGCCGATCTTGATCGCACGATGCGCCGCCTGTGGGCGGCGAGCGGGTCGAGTCACGACCGCGTCGTGCGCATCTTGCGTTTCGGGCTCCCGCTCGTGATCGGAGTGGTCGCCGCGGTGCTGGTCTTTTCGCCCTTCACGCAGCGCTCCGAAATCAGCTTCCTGCTCGCCAAGGACAAGGTGGATATGGCGACCGAGCGGATGAAGGTCACGCGCGCCGAATATCGCGGCCAGGATGCCAAGGGCCAGCCCTTTGCCCTGCTCGCGGGCAGCGCGGTGCAGAAAAGCTCGGCCGAACCGATCGTGCGGATGACCGATCTGTCGGGGGCGATCCGCCTCGACGATGGTCCGGCGACGATCGTCGCGCGCAACAGCGCCTATAATATGGAGACCGAAAAGGTCGCGGTGCCGGGACTGGTGCAGGTCAAGGGCGCCAATGGATACCGCATCGACGCCAGCAATGTGTCGATCGACCTCAAGACGCGCACGCTGACCGGGCAGGGCGGCGTCAACGGGACGTTGAACATCGGAAATTTTTCGGCCAACCAGCTGTCCGCCGATCTCGACCAGCGGATCGTGCGCCTGCAGGGCAATGCGCGGCTGCGGATCAATCAGGGAGTGATCAAATGAACCGCCTTTGGACCATGAAAAGCATGGCGCTCGCGGGCGCGGGCTTTGTGTTCACCAGCCTGGCTTTGCTGTCGGTCGGCAGCGGCGACGCAGCGCAGGCGCAGGCGCTGGCCAACCACAACAGCAGCGCCCCGGTCGATTTCGCCGCGAACAGCATCGAAGTGCAGGACCGCGCCGACCGCGTCGTGATTTCGGGGAACGTTCGCGTGACGCAGGCGGGCATGACCTTGACCGCGGCGCGGATGACCGTCGCCTACAGCCGTCAGGGCGGCACCGACGTCAACCGGCTTGACGCGACCGGCGGCGTCGTGGTGACCAAGGGGGACGAGCGCGCATCGGGCAATGTTGCGATTTATGATCTCGACCGGCGGCTGATCACGATGGTCGGCAACGTCGAGCTCCGCCAGCGCGGCAACAATCTGCGCGGCGGGCGGATGGTCATCGACTTGAGCAGCGGCCGCGCGACGGTCGACGGGCGGGGCGCAGCGCGCGGTCCCGACGGCAATCCGATTTCGGGCGGCACTGGCGGGCGTGTCACCGGCACCTTCACAGTACCGGAAAGAAAGCAGTAACCAGCGCCTTATACCGTTCTGCAACCATGCGCCTTCACCATGGCCGCAGGGACCAGAACCAGTGCGGTGCCGGGGGGCGACACCGCGTAGCGAAAGCACGCCCCCATGCGCTTCTCCCCCCTCGTTCCGCCACGTCGTCCATTATTCGGTCGCCGACAAGAGCCGCCCGCCGCGATCATCCCGACCCCGACCTCCGAAGAACGGCGTCTGATCGAGCGGATCATGCGGCATGTGAACCCGGGTGAGCGGCGTTAGAAAAGAATATTCTCACACAAAGACACAAAGAGCGCGGCGCGCGCTACGGGCGCGGCCTCAGGCCCGCGCGAAGCGCATTTGGATGGTTGCCTGCAGCGGCAGGCGGGTCCCAGCCGAGCCAGTGCAACCCCTTTGTGTCTTTGTGTGAGTCCCCTTTTTCGTACTTCTTTGCGCCTTCGCGCCTTTGCGTGAGATCAAATTGGCGCCGGGCATGAAGGCACAATCTACCCCGTCATCATTAAGCCCGCTTGGCGTTCCACCCCCGCCCCCCTACATGGGGCGCGCATGCCGCCCGACACCCTCACCTCCGCCGACGCGGCCAAAGAACCGCCCGTTCTTGATACGCTGAGGCGTTTCCTGCCCTATTTGTGGCCCGCGGGACACCGGGGGCACAAGGTTCGCATCGTCGGCGCCGGGCTGATCGTGCTCGCGTCGAAGGGCGTCCAGCTGTCGATGGGCTTCCTCTACGGCGCCGCGATCGACAAGATGGTGCCGGGGATGGAAGAAGGGGTCGCGCTCGCGATCGGCCTCGTTCTCGCTTATGCCGGGGCGCGGTTTGCCGGGGTGTTGTTCGATAACCTCCGCAACGTCGTGTTCGAACGCGTCGGGCAGGATGCGACGCGCGAGCTGGCGATCGCGACCTTCAGCCACCTTCACGCGCTGAGCCTGCGCTTCCACCTCGCGCGGCGGACGGGCGAGGTGACCAAGGTGATCGAGCGTGGGACCAAGAGCATCGACACGATGCTCTATTTCCTGCTGTTCAACATCGCGCCGACGATCATCGAATTGCTCGCCGTGCTGATCATCTTCTGGACAAAGTTCAGCTTCGGGCTGGCGAGCGCGACCGCGCTGATGGTCGTCGTCTATATCATCTTCACGCGCAAGGTGACCGACTGGCGCAATGCGCTGCGCACGCAGATGAACGACCTCGACACGCTGACCATCGGGCGCAGCGTTGACAGCCTGCTCAATTACGAAACGGTCAAATATTTCGGCGCCGAGGAACGCGAGGCGGCGCGTTATCGCGACGTCGCCGATCGTTATGCCAAGGCCGCGGTGAAAAGCGAAAACAGCTTGGCGTGGCTGAACATCGGGCAGAGCCTGATCACCAACGCCGCGCTGGCGGGCGCGATGGCCTACACCGTGTGGGGCTGGTCGACGGGCGAATATAAGGTCGGCGATGTGGTGCTGGTGAACACATTGCTCGCGCAGCTGTTCCGCCCGCTCGACATGCTCGGCATGGTTTACCGCGTCATCCGTCAGGGGCTGATCGACATGGAGGCGATGTTCCGCCTGATCGACACCCCGCCCGAGATTTCCGATGCGCCGGGCGCGAAGCCGCTGGTGGTGAACGGCGGCGCGGTAGCGTTCGACAATGTCGTGTTCGGCTATGAACCCGATCGCACGATTTTGAACGGCGTCAGCTTTGCCGTCGGCGCGGGCGAGACGCTGGCGATCGTTGGGCCGTCGGGCGCGGGCAAGTCGACGATCGCACGGCTGCTGTTCCGTTTCTACGATCCGCAGGGCGGGCGGATCACGATCGATAATCAGGATATTGCTGCGGTGACGCAGGCCAGCCTGCGCGGCGCGATCGGCATCGTCCCGCAGGACACGGTGCTGTTCAACGACAGCATCGGCTACAACATCGCCTATGGCCGCGAAGGCGCGGGCGCCGACGAGGTCGCGGCGGCGGCCGAGGGCGCGGCGATAGACGGCTTCATCGCGATCCTGCCGCAGGGCTATGACACCGAGGTTGGCGAGCGCGGACTGAAGCTGTCGGGCGGCGAAAAACAGCGCGTCGCGATCGCGCGCACCCTGCTCAAAAACCCGCCGGTGCTGATCCTCGACGAAGCGACGAGCGCGCTCGACAGCCGCACCGAGGCGGCAATTCAGGATACGCTCGAACGCATCGCCGAACGGCGGACGACCTTGGTGATCGCCCATCGCCTGTCGACGGTGACCGGCGCCGACCGGATCATCGTGCTCGATCATGGCCGGGTGGCGGAGACGGGGACGCACGACCAGCTGCTCGCGATGCGCGGACTCTACGCCGATATGTGGGCGCGGCAGCAGGCGGAGAAGGACGAGGGGACGGTTTAGGGCCGACCCTGTCCGTCATTGCGAGGAGCATCGCGACGAAGCAATCTCCAGCTATCGGCGCCAGCGAAGGTCTATAGCTGGAGATTGCTTCGCTTCGCTCGCAATGACGAGGGGCAAATTCATTTCGAATATTATCGAAATATCTGTTGACGCTCCGCTCTAATTTCCATATTTCGACAATCATCGAATCACGGAGGTGGCGATGGAGTCGGAAACGGTTGTTCGCGCGCTGAGCGCGCTGGCGCAGGAGCATCGGCTGGCGCTGTTCCGGCTGCTGGTGCAGGCGGGGCCGGATGGCCTTGCCGCCGGCGCGATTGCCGAGGCGCTGGGGGTGCCCGCGTCGTCGCTCAGCTTTCATCTGGCGCAACTGACCAACGCCGGACTGATCGCGCAGCGCCGCGACGGGCGGTCGCTGATCTATTCGGCCGATTATGGCGCGATGAATGCGCTGCTCGGCTTCCTGATGGAAAATTGTTGCGGCGGCGCGGTGTGCGCACCTGCAGCGCCTTGTGACACCAAAGACAAGAATGAAAGGACTGCTGCATGAGCCGGTTTCATATGCACGTCGGGGTCAGTGACCTCGACAAATCGATCGCCTTTTACTCGGGGCTGTTCGGCACCGCGCCGAGCGTGACCAAGCCCGATTATGCCAAATGGATGCTCGACGATCCGCGGATCAATTTTGCAATCTCGGTGCGCGACGACGCGCATCGCGGGATCGAGCATGTCGGCTTGCAGGTGGAGGATGAAGCCGAGCTCGCGGCGGTCTATGGGCGTCTGAAAGACGCCGGGGCGCCGGTGCTGGAGGAAGGCGCGACGACCTGTTGTTACGCCAAATCCGAAAAGAGCTGGATTGCCGATCCTGATGGCGTGGTGTGGGAAGCCTTCCTGACCAACGGCGAAGCGACGGTGTACGGTGACAGCCCCGATTTTGCGCCGCTGGCGTCGGACAATGCCGCCGAGGGCGCGTGCTGCGTTCCCACGATGCCGCAGGCCGCGCCGGTCAAGGTCGGCTGCTGCTAACATGGACGACACCGGAGGGCTGAACATATTGGCGCTGTGCACCGGCAATTCGGCGCGGAGCATTTTGGGTGAGGCGCTGATCGCCCGAAAGGGCGCGGGTCGGGTCCGCGCGTTCAGCGCGGGCAGCCAGCCGAAAGGCGTGCCGCACCCCGGCGCGCTCCGCCTGCTGGCGCGCGAAGGCTATGACGTGACTCCCTTCCGCTCGAAAAGCTGGGACGAATTTGCCGTCCCCGACGCGCCGCGCATCGACATCGCGATCACCGTGTGCGGCAATGCGGCGGGCGAAACCTGCCCGCTGTTCATCGGCGCGCCGGTGCGCGCGCATTGGGGACTACCCGATCCCGCCGATGTCGCAGGCGACGCGGCGGCGGTCGATGCCGCCTTTGCCGAAACATACCGCCTGCTCGACATGCGGGTGTGCGCGATGCTGGCGCTGCCGCTCGAAACCATGACCCCGGCGGAGCGGCGCGACGCGCTGAACGCCATTGGCGCGATGGCGGGCGCGGCGTGAAGCGGGCGCTCGCCGCCGAGGCGATCGGCAGCTTCTTTCTATTTGCCACCGTCGTCGGTTCGGGAATCATGGCCGAGACGTTGTCGGGCGGCAATGTTGGGGTCGCCCTGCTCGCCAACGCGCTCGCCACCGGGGCGATCCTGTTCGTGCTGATCGCGATGTTGGGGCCAATGTCCGGCGCGCATTTCAACCCCGCGGTGACACTGGTGATGGTGCTCGGCCGAAGTATCGCGCCGCGTACCGCGGTCCTTTATGTCGCCGCGCAGCTGGCGGGCGGCGTCCTTGGCGTCTGGGCGGCGCATCTGATGTTCGACCTGCCTTTGCTGCAATTTTCGGCGAAGGCACGGACCGGCGGCGGGCAATGGGCAGGCGAATTCGTCGCGACCTTTGGCCTGATCCTGATCATTCTCGGCACCGTGCGTCATCGCCCCGACTGGGTCGCGCCCAGCGTCGCGCTGTACATCGCCGCGGCCTATTGGTTCACTTCATCGACGAGTTTCGCCAACCCGGCAATCGCGGTGGCGCGCAGCCTGTCGGACAGTTTCGCGGGAATCGCGCCCGCTGACGTGCCGGCGTTCGTCGCGGCGCAGCTCGGTGGCGCGGTGGCGGCCTGGGCGTGCGGCCGCTGGTTGTTCGCCGAGCCGGGGGCGGCATAACCCCTACCGCCGCACCGCCGCGCTTGCTAGGGCGGGGCCATGTCCTCTCCCGCCGACGCGCTGCTCTCCCTCCTGAAATCCACCTTCGGTTTCGACCATTTCCGTGGTCGGCAATCGGACGTCGTCGACCGCGTGATGGCGCGCGAGCGGACGCTGGCGGTGATGCCGACCGGGGCGGGCAAGTCGCTGACGTACCAGCTGCCCGCAGTTGCGCTCGATGGCTGCGTCGTCGTCGTGTCGCCGCTGATCGCGCTGATGCACGACCAGCTGCGCGGGGCGCGCGCGGCCGGGATTCGCGCCGCATCGCTGACCAGCGTCGATGCCGATGGCGCCGAGACGCGGCAGCGGTACCGCGACGGTGAGCTCGACCTGCTCTATGTGGCGCCCGAACGCGCCACGGGCGAGGGGTTTCGCGCGCTGCTCGAGGCCAAGACCCCGGCGCTGTTTGCGATCGACGAGGCGCATTGCGTTTCGGAATGGGGGCATGATTTCCGCCCCGATTACCGCTTGCTGCGTCCGTTGCTCGACGCCTTTCCGGCGGTGCCGCGGCTTGCGCTGACCGCGACCGCCGACAAGCATACGCGCGAAGACATACTCTTCCAGCTCGGCATCCCCGAAGACGGGCTGATCCTCGCGGGCTTCGACCGGCCGAACATCCGCTACGCGATCCGTCCGCGGGTGACCGCGGCGCGCCAGCTGGTCGAATTCATCGCCGCCAATCCGGGGCCGGGGATCGTCTATTGCCCGACGCGCAGCGGCACCGAGCGGCTGGCCGAGCAATTGGCGAAGGCGACGGGGCGGCCGGTTGCCGCCTATCACGCGGGACTTGATGCCGAGGTGCGCTCGCGCGTCCAGCATGATTTTGTCGCGTCGGAGGATGGCATCGTGACCGCGACGGTCGCCTTCGGGATGGGGATCGACAAACCCGACGTGCGTTTCGTCGCGCATGCCGCGCTGCCGAAATCGATCGAAAGCTATTATCAGGAAACCGGGCGCGCCGGGCGCGACGGCGACCCCGCCGAGGCGATGATGCTGTGGGGCGCCGACGATTTCGCCAAGGCGCGGATGCGGCTGAGCGAGCTGCCCGAGGCACGGGTGCCGGGTGAACGGGTGCGGCTGAACGCGCTCGCAGCACTGGTCGAAACCGTCGAGTGCCGCCGCGCGCAGCTGCTGCGTCATTTCGGCGAAGACCCGCCGGGGCGCTGCGGCAATTGCGACAATTGCCTCGACCCCGCAGCGCAGGTCGACGCGACGGTGCTGGCACAAAAGCTGCTGTCTGCGGTGTATCGTACCGGGCAAAGCTATGGCGCCGGGCATATCGAGGCGGTGCTGACCGGGCGCAGCGACGAGCGGATCGTGGGGCGCGGCCACGACAAATTGTCGGTGTTCGGGATCGTCGCGGGCGACGAGGCGCGGCTGATCAAGCCGCTGGTGCGTACCTTGGTGGCGCGCGAGGCGCTTGAGACGACCGAGCATGGCGGGCTGATGCTCGGCCCCAGCGCGCGCGCGATGATGAAGGGCGAGGCGCCGGTGCTGATCGCCGAGCCGCCGGTCAAGCGCACGCGGCGCGAAGCCCGCGGCGGGGCTGGGGCGGGCGCCGCCAACCCGATCGGCGATCCGCTGTTCGATGCGCTGCGCGCCACGCGGCGCGAGCTGGCTGCCGAAGCCAATGTGCCGCCCTATGTGATCTTTCACGACGCGGTGCTGCGCGCGATGGCGACGGAAAAGCCGGCGACACTCGACGCGATGGGGACCATTCCCGGAGTTGGCGCGAAAAAGCTCGAGGCGTGGGGCGATGCGTTTCTGGCGGTGATCCGCCACTTCTAGGCGGAGCGCCCGCGGTCGCTTGGCTTTCACGCTTGTCAGTCAAACCGCGCGTCCTATACATCGCGGCCATGAGCGATTTTCGTACCCTGTCCGCCGACTTTAGCGTCGCCCCGCAGATTTCCTTTGAGGATGTGGTCGAGGCGAAGGCCGCGGGCTTTGCGATGATCGTCAACAACCGTCCCGATGGCGAAGAGCCCGACGCGCCGCAGGGTGATGACATCGCCGAGGCCGCCGCCGCCGAGGGTCTGGCCTATGCCGCGATCCCCATCGGCCATGCCGGGTTCAGCCATCCGCAGCTCGACGCGCTCGACGCGGTGCTGGCCGGGGCGACCGGGCCGGTGCTCGCCTATTGCCGCTCGGGGACGCGCTCGACGCATTTGTGGGCGCTGACCCGCGCGCGCGCGGGTGACGATGTCGATGCGATTTGCGAGGCCGCGGCGAACGCGGGTTATGACCTGTCGGGACTGCGCCCGATGCTCGATGCGCTGGCGGGCGAGCGGTGACCCTCGCCGAACTGGCCCAGTTCGGCGGATCGGTGGTCGCGGTGCTGTTTGTCGTGTGGCTGGTCAAGCGGATGGGGCTGGGTACCGATCCACGGATCGAGGATGACGCGCATGCGATCCGGCTTGCCGAAGAGGCTGAGGCGGGGTTTCGCGGGATCGAGGTGGCGCGCGACCGCGCGGGTTTCGCTGCGATCGTCCGCAATGCCGCGGGGCAGCAGATGCTGGTCCGCGCGCATGGCAATCATTTCGCGGCGCGGCCGATCGACGCCAACGTGATGGGGCGGCTCGACAAGGATTTCCTGACGCTGACGATGCCCGAAAAGACGTTTGGCGCGGTGACGCTGCACCTGGGCAAAGATGCCGGGATGTGGGCGTCACGGATGCGGGAGATCGGGCGTGCCTGAGCTTCCCGATCCCGTAACCTATGCGGTGCCCGCCTTCATCCTGCTGCTGATCGCCGAGATGATCATCTCGCTGCGTGCCGACAAAAGCCGGTACGAGGCGCGTGATACGCTGACCTCGCTGATGCTCGGTACCGGCAGCCAGGTCGCGGGTGCGTTGGTCGGCGCGGGGGTGATCGCGGCGTCGGTGTGGGTGTATCAGTTTCGGCTGTTCGACATCGGTATCGAATTTGCCAGCTGGTGGTGGGCGTGGGTGCTCTGCTTTTTCCTCGATGATCTGGCCTACTACGCCTTTCATCGCAGTGCGCACCGTGTGCGCTGGTTCTGGGCGAGCCATGTCATCCACCACAGTTCGCAGCATTATAATCTGTCGACCGCGTTGCGGCAGACATGGACGGGCTTTTTCAGCCTGACCTTCCTGTTCCGGCTGCCATTGTTCCTGATCGGCTTTCCGCCCGCGATGGTGTTCTTCTGTGCGGGGCTGAACCTGATCTATCAATTCTGGATCCATACCGAGGCGATCAAGCGGCTGCCCAAATGGTTCGAGGCGGTGATGAACACCCCGTCGCACCACCGCGTCCACCACGGGGTGAACCCGCGCTACCTCGATGCCAATTATGCGGGCGTGTTCATCATCTGGGACAAGATGTTCGGCAGCTTCGTTCCCGAACGCGACGACGAGCCGGTGCGGTACGGCATCGTCAAGCAGCTCGGCAGCTTCAACATCCTGTGGGCCGCGGTGCATGAATGGGTCGGGATCGCGAAGGATGTGTGGGCGGCGCCGTGGCGGCACAAGCTGAGCTATATCTGGCGTGAACCCGGCTGGAGTCACGACGGCAGTCGCGCGACGAGTGCGATGATCAAGGAACGCTGGGCGGCGGGGCGGCCGGTGGAAGAGCCCGCGGAATAGCGTCCGTCGCCCCCGCGAAGGCGGGGGCCGCAGTCGGCCTTGTCCAGCAAAGAAGGTGTAAACCTCCAGCGGCCCCCGCCTTCGCTGGGGCGACGTATAGGCTTGCCACGCCCTCTAATGACATTCATGTAAGTCCCC
>JAHJHL010000216.1 GCA_018823905.1 Alphaproteobacteria bacterium | reverse complement strand
CATGATTTTTCACCAAAACCAGATGGTCAGCTAGCGGCCACTTTTGCCGAAAATCCGCCGTTGATGCTCAGCAGAAAGGGAGACTTATTCTTCCTCGAATAATGGCATCGAACCGCGCGGCGCCTTAGCGCTAGATTGATCGGACGATCGCGATCGATGATGGGCGTTAGCCATCTGGTTTTGTCCGGTCGGTGAGCGCCGGATTGGAATCGCGGTTCGGCTCAGCCCACTACCACGTTGCCGCTCGATCAAATCGCGCAGGCTTTCAGTGAGAACGAGCGTGGCGGCGCCCATCTTGACGATCTCGACCTCTCCCCTAGCGATAAGCAGATAGAGTGAGCTGCGACTGATCCCGGTGAACCGGCAAGCATCGGGAATGCGCATGCTGATTGGCTCGATCGCCAAGGGCGACGAAGGCGGCGGGGAAGACGGCAGAGCGGGCATAGACACCAACTTTCGTTGAGAGTGGTGACAGGATGGCCGAGAAAGAGAGGGCAGCCACCCCGTCGCATACGATTATCTGAAATTGCGTCGCAAGTTACCACCCGACGTTTCTTACCCAACGTAGCCGTTTCTACGACTGCAGCCCGTTTGCCGTTCGGTCGGACGTCGCCAGACCGTTGAGGATGCATCCGAATGTTTCGAGACGCGCGGCGATCCGACCTCCTCCTTACCGTTTGATGACTCGACAATAGGCGACTGACTACCTTTCCACCGGCCGTCATATGCCGTCTGAGAAACCAATATTTACAAGCGGCTGATCGGCGGCTCGCGATAAGTCCGTCCGCCATATTCGCGTCCGACGAGAGTACGATGCGCAGCCGCCAAACGTCGCAGAAAACCGTTCTTTTGCACCCACCGAGGCAGCGGTGTAGTCGGATCGCACCCTCGAAAAGTGGCAGAAAAGCGTTATGCACCCGTGCGTAGGGTGTGTGATTATAATATGTGGGGCCGATGCGAAGCATCGCGTCCCGGCAACATCGCGGTTTCAGGCAGCGTGTCAGACGGGCGCTGACCGGTGTCAACGATCGGTGGGAAGCCTCTCGCAAGAAATGCTAACCGCTCATGCTAGGAGTCAATGCGGCACCATCCCGATCTCCACGCCGGTTTTGTCATGCAACGCGAACTTATCGATAATATCAGCACTTGCGCGGTTATACCCCACGACCTCAACGCTTCGGCCTTCGCGCCTGAGCTTTGCGACGATTTTATCGAGCGCACCGACGCCTGAAATATCCCAGAAATGCGCTGCCGAGACATCGATAAGGATGTTGCTGACTTGATCCTCTGTTTGGAAAGCGCGCGTGAAGCGATCCACCGAAGCGAAGAAAATCTGCCCGGTGACTCGATAGGTTGCCGTTCTCCCATCTGCCGTGACG
Organism: Alphaproteobacteria bacterium; assembly: GCA_018823905.1. Lineage (GTDB taxonomy): Bacteria > Pseudomonadota > Alphaproteobacteria > Sphingomonadales > Sphingomonadaceae > Sphingopyxis. The sequence continues at coordinate 792 of JAHJHL010000216.1, read as the reverse complement.
TCGCGCTCGACGCCAAACATGCTACGCACCTTCCCGGCAAAAAACACCCCCGACAGCAGCACGCCCGCCAAGACTCCCAGCGAAAGGTCATGCGTCGCCACGACGACAATCACGGTCGTCAGCATGACGATGGACGATGTCGGCGGATGACGGCGCAAATTGGGAATCGAATTCCAGCTGAACGTCCCGATCGACACCATGATCATCACGGCAACAAGCGCGGGCATCGGCACCTGACCGACGAAGGGGCCGAGAACTGCCAACAGGAACAAAAGGAATGCCCCTGCGGTGAAGGTCGATAAACGCCCCCGTCCGCCTGACGTCACGTTGATCACCGATTGCCCGATCATCGCGCAGTCGCCCATGCCGCCAAAGAAGGCCGCGACGATATTGGCTCCGCCCTGTCCGGCGCACTCGCGCTGCTTGTCGCTGTCCGTATCGGTCATGTCATCGACGATCTGCGCCGTGAGCAGACTTTCGAGCAGCCCGACTGCCGCCATGGTGAGCGAATAGGGCAGGATGATCTGAAGCGTTTCCCACGTCAGCGGCACATTCGGCAACGCGAAGGTCGGCAGCCCCTCGGGCAATTTGCCCATGTCGCCCACCGTATTGACCGGCAAGCCGAAACCGATGCTGATCGCCGACAGGATCAGGATTGCGACCAGCGGCGACGGCACCGCTTTGGTCAGGCGCGGTAACAGATAGATGATTGCCAGCCCGCCCGCGACCATCGCATAGGTTTCCCAGCCGACGTTGGTCAGCTGCGGCAACTGCGCCATGAAGATCAGGATG
>JAHJHL010000124.1 GCA_018823905.1 Alphaproteobacteria bacterium | reverse complement strand
GATCTTCTCTCGCTGCTCGACGACGCGAGCGTGTCGTTCATCGCGCTGAATCCGCCCTTCCACGTGGGCGCGGCCGTCTACGAGGGGGTCGCCGCGCGGCTGCGCCTGTCGAAGGCGCAGCGGCTGGCGCTCGCGCGCTATGCCACGCCGTGGCCGCAGCAGGGCTCGGCGCGCCAGGTCGCCGCGACGGTGCAGCCGATTGCCCAGGTTCGTCAATGGCTACTCCTGCGCGGCGATGCCGACACGCTGCGCGCGCAATGGGCAGCACTGGAGGACTGGGACGCGCCCGAATTTCCGGTGAGCGGACGGCATATTCTGGCGATGGGCATCGACGCCGGCCCGAGCGTCGCGCGGGTGCTCGGCGAGACTCGCCGCCGCTGGATCGCCGAGGATTTTCCCGGCGAACCGCGCGCGCACGAGATCGCACAGGCGGTCGCGCGCGAACTGGGCTGATCAGCCCATGCGGCCCTGCATATAGGCATAGGCCTCGTCGGCGGGCACCGGCGGCGAGAAATAATAGCCCTGGCCGTACGAGCAGCCGAGTGCGGCAAGCGTCTGCGACAGCTCGAGCGTCTCGATCCCCTCGGCGGTGGTCTCCATCCCCAGCGCGCTCGCCAGCGACAGGATCGCGCGGACGATCGCCACCTTGTCGCGTTCCTCGAGCATCTGCGACACGAAGCTCCGGTCGATCTTGAGCACATCGATCGGCAGCTGCTGGAGATAGGCGAGGTTCGAATAGCCGGTGCCGAAATCGTCCATCGCCACGCGTGCGTCGAGCGCCTTCAATTCGCTAAGCACCGACAGCGCGAGATCGGGATCGCCGATGATCGCGCTTTCGGTAAGTTCGATCATGAGCCGCTCGCCGCCGATGTTGTGCTTTTCGAGCGCGCCCCGCACCACCGCCGCGACATCGTCGCGCAGCAGCTGGATCGCCGACACATTGACCGAGACATAACAATCGACGGTTTTTCCGCCGTTCGCCTTGTCCCAATCGGCGAGCACCGCCGCCGACTTGCCGATCGCCCATTGGCCGAGCGGCACGATCAAGCCCGAATCCTCGGCAATCGGGATAAACTCGCTGGGTGAAATCGACAGGCCGTCCTGCTTGTCCCAGCGCGCCAGCGCCTCAAACCCGGCGACCCTGCCGGTCGCCAGCTCGATCAGTGGCTGAAAGGCGAGGTGGAGCCGGTCTTCCTCGATTGCGTTGCGCAATTCGGTTTCGAGCCCGAAGCGATTGTCGGACAGCATCGCCGATTCGGGTTCGTAGATTTCGATGCGATCGGTCTGCTTGGCGCGCTTCAGCGCGATCTGGGCATGGCGGATCTGGTCTGCGACATCGGCATCGTGGGTCGGCTGGATCGCGCAGCCGATCGCGCAATCGACGCTAACCTTCAGATCGCCGATCCGGAACGGATGGTCGAAACAGCCGCGAATGCGCCGCGCCATTTCGCGCACGTCGGCGCGACCGCCCGCGACGCGGGTCGAGATCGCAAATTCGTCGCCGCCGGTACGCGCCAAGATGTCGCCGCTGCGCAAGCTGGATTTCAGGCGCCGCGCGACGGTGATGATCAGCTCGTCGCCCGCCATCGGGCCAATATGTTCGTTGATCCGGCTGAAACGTGCGAGGTCGAGCAGCAGGATGGCGTGGTCGGCAACGGCCCCGTCGATGATGCCGCGCTGTTCGACCAGTTCTTCGAACCCGGCGCGGTTCGGCAGCCCAGTCAGGCTGTCCGACACCAGCTCACGGCGCAGGTTGCGCTCGGTCATCATTTCCTGGGTGCGGTCGATCAGCGTCAGCAGGAACAGGCTCTCGTCGCCCGATTCGGTGGGCAACGGTCCGATCGATCCGCGCAGATCGCGTGCGGCGACGCCATCGCCGATCTGACAAGAAAATTCCTGGGTGTCGTCGGGCGATTGCGCGGCGCGTTCAATCGCGCGCAGCAACTGGATCGGGGCGTCGGCGCCGGCCGGCGACAGCTTCAGCCGATCGAACGCGACATTGCTGGCGTGCAGGCGAAAATTTCCACGCGCGAGCGGACGGATCAGCGCCGCGGGCACCGGGAGCGCGTCGATCCAGCCGACGAACAACAAGGGCCGGTCTTCACCGGTTCGATCAAGTGGCATAACAGCGGGTTTTGTGCGACCTTTCCCCATTGGCAATGGCCTAGTGGGGCGAGAGTAAAGAAGCGATTTACGGCGACAGGAAAATGCGGTCAGCCGAAGCGATTGTTCCGTGGGAAACCGGTTGGCGGCATTCGCCCCGCCGCGCCGCGCGCGACGCGCCAGGGGATCAGGTCGGTCTCAGTCCGCGTCCGCCCCGTATCGCCGCCCATCGCCCAGCTTAAGCCGTCGGCAAAGACGAAGCTGACCGCGTCGGACAGCCCGCCGTCGCGGTAGCGTTGCAGCATGACCCCCTGACCGCGCGCCATCACCGGCACTTCGGCAATCGGAAACACCACGAGCTTGCGGTTTTCGCCGACGACCGCGACGCTGTCGTCGCCCGAACCGATGGCGCGGACGATCGCCAACTGCGCGCCGGTCTTGAGGTTGACGACGTTGCGCCCCTTGCGTGTCTCGGCGACGACCTCGGCCATTTGCGCGATGAAGCCATGCCCGCTCGACGAGGCGAGTAGCAGACGACCGTCGGCGCTCGCCGGGATCATCGCGACGATCTTCGCCTCGGGATCAATGTCGACCATCAGCCGCAATGGCTCGCCAAAGCCGCGCCCACCGGGCAGCTTGTCGGCGCCGATGGTGAAGAAACGCCCGTCGCTGGCGGCGATCAGCAGCTTGTCGGTCGTCTGCGCGTGCGCCGCGAACAGCAGCTCGTCGCCTTCCTTAAACTTGAATTCGGCCCATTGATCGGCGGCGACATGGCCGCGCTGCGCACGGATCCAGCCGCGTTTCGACAGGATCACCGTCACCGGCTCTTTCTCGATCATCGCGTCGAGCGGAATGTCGCGCGCCGGGGCGGCTTCGGAAATCGTCGTGCGGCGCGCGCCAAGCAGCGTGTCGAGGCCGTAAACGCTGCGCAATTTTTCCAGATCCTTGCGCAGCCGGGTGCGCTGGCGCTGCGGGCTTTCGACCAGCTTGACCAACTCCTCGCGCTCGGCGGTGAGGTCCGCTTGCTCGCGCTTCAGTTCCATTTCCTCCAGCTTGCGGAGCGACCGCAGCCGCATGTTCAGGATTGCTTCGGCTTGGCGGTCGGTGAGGATGAATTCTTCGATCATAACCGGCTTGGGTTCATCCTCGGTGCGGATGATCTCGATGATCCGGTCGAGGTTGAGGAAGGCGATGATATAGCCGGCGACCAGCTCCAGCCGGTCGTCGATCTTCGCGATGCGGTGCTGCGCCCGGCGGACCAGCACGACGATCTGATGTTGCAGCCATTCGGTGAGCAGCTGGTGCAGACCCATCACCTTCGGCGTCCGTGTGGCGTCGAGGACGTTCAAATTGAGCGCGAAGCGGCTTTCCAGGTCGGTCAGCCGGTACAAGCTTTCCTTCAGGATGTCGGGGTCGACGTTACGGCTCTTGGGCTCGATGACGATGCGCAGATCCTCGGCGCTTTCGTCGCGGACATCTTCGAGGATCGGCAATTTCTTGTCGGCGATCAGCTGCGCGATCTGTTCGATCAGCTTGCCCTTGGCGACCCCATAGGGGATTTCGCTAATGACGAGCTGCCAGGTGCCGCCCGGCAGCTTCTCGATCCCGCTGTCCTCCCATGCGCCGTCCGCCTTGCCGGTCGAAAAGCGCGCGCGAACGCGGAACCCGCCGCGGCCGGTGGCATAGGCGTGGGTGATGGTTTCGGCGCTGTCGACGACGATGCCGCCGGTCGGGAAGTCCGGCCCTTTGACATGCTCGAGCAGCTCGGCCAGCTCGGCCTGCGGCTTTTCGATCAGCAACAGCGCCGCGCCGATCACCTCGGCGGCGTTGTGCGGCGGGATGTTCGTCGCCATGCCGACCGCGATCCCGCTCGCGCCATTGGCGAGCAGGTTGGGGAACAGCCCCGGCATGATCTCAGGCTCTTCATCCTCGCCATTATAGGTCGGCTTGAAATCGACCGTGCCTTCGTCGAGCCCCTGCATCAGGTCGACCGCGACGCGCGTCAGTCGTGCTTCGGTGTACCGATAGGCGGCGGCATTATCGCCGTCGATATTGCCGAAATTGCCCTGACCGTCGACGAGTGGGTAGCGCAGCGAGAAATCCTGCGCGAGGCGGACCATCGCGTCATAGACCGCGACGTCGCCGTGCGGGTGGAATTTACCGATGACGTCGCCGACGACGCGCGCCGATTTCTTGTACCCCTGCGACGGATCAAGCCGCATCGCGCGCATCGCCCATAGCAGGCGGCGGTGAACGGGCTTCAACCCGTCGCGCAAATCGGGCAGCGACCGCGCGGTGATCGTCGACAGCGCATAGACCAGATAGCGTTCGGACAGCGCGCTGCCGAACGGCGTGTCGGTCATGCCGGGGACGGGTTCTGGATTGTCGGGATCGTCGGTGGTGGTCGCCATGGTCGCGGCGCGATAGCAAGGCTGGCGCGCCAAGGCAAAGGCTTGCGTTCGCGCCGGGCGATACTAGCTTGTTGGGTCAATCGGGAAAGGGACGACATCTTGAACGAAACCACTGGCGCCGTTCGCAAAAGCATCTGGTCCCGTGCGAAAGAGATGGCGCAAAAAGCGCCGCCCGAACGCAATCGCTATGTCGATTTCCTGCGCGCCTTGTCGATCCTCGCGGTTGTCGTCGGGCATTGGCTCGTCGCCGCGCCCTATATGAAGGACGGCGCGGTCGAGGGCGGGCATTTGCTCGGCATCTTGCCGTGGACGCAGTGGCTGACCTGGGGGTTTCAGGTGATGCCGCTGTTCTTTCTCGTCGGCGGTTTTTCGAATGGCATGTCGTGGGCGGCCACGCGGCGCAAGGGCGGCAGCTATGCCAGCTGGTACAGCGGGCGATTACAGCGGTTGATCAACCCGGTGCTGCCCTTGTTCCTGATCTGGACGCTGGTTGCGATGTTCGGGACTTTGCTGGGGATCGAGCGCGGCGTGGTCGCAATGGCGGCGCAGCTCGGGCTGATCCCGGTGTGGTTCCTCGCGGTGTATCTGGTGGTCGCGGCGGTGGTACCGCTGACTTGGGCAGCGTGGCAGCGGTTTGGCTTCGCGTCCTTCTGGATGCTCGTTGCCGGGGCGGTGCTGATCGATGTCGCGGCTTTGCGCTTCGACGTGCCGTATGTGAATTTCCTCAACTTCGCTTTCGTCTGGCTCGCGATCCACCAGCTGGGTTTTGCGTGGAGTGAAGGGCGGTTGGCGCCCCGCAAGGCAATGCTGTGGGGCATCGGCGGGCTGGCCGCGCTCGGTCTGCTCGTCGGCCTCGGCCCCTATCCGGTCGCGATGATCGGCGTACCCGGCGCAGGGCTCAGCAATTCGATGCCGCCGACGCTGGCGCTGCTCGCGCTCGGCATCGCGCAAGCAGGCTTCGCGCTCGCACTCGAACCGGCGGGGCGGCGGATGCTGGACCACCTGCGCATCTGGACCGCGGTGGTGCTGGTCAACGGCATGATCATGACGATCTACCTCTGGCACCTCACCGCCTTCGTCCTCGTCATGATCGCGGCGTGGCTGCTCGGCGGCGTCGGGCTCGACGTCGCGCCGGGCAGCGCGACATGGTGGCTCGCGCGGCCGATCTGGTTTGCGCTTTACGTCACAGCGCTGTTTCCGCTGATCCTGCTGTTCGCCCGCTACGAGCGCGCGAGCGGCGAGGCGATGGAAGTGCCGCACTGGCGGCTGATTGTAGGCCTGCTGCTGATCTGCGCCGGCTTGGGCGCGACCGCTGCGATCAGCATTGCGAGCCCGGAAGGCATCACCGGGGTGCGGCTATGGCTGGTTGCACTGCCGTTCGTCGGGGCGGCGATTGCGCAGTTCGGCCCGGTTCATCGGTTGGCGCAGTCTGGCGCGTGACGGGCGGCCTATTTCAGCCGATCCACCAGTCGCGTCATCAAATCCATCCGCTCGTGAAGAATGGCAACGACCAGCGCGGCGGCATTTTTACGCGGCAGACAAAAAATATAGTGATGCTGGCAATGAACCATCCGCAGTCCGGGATGGATATCGCTTAAATCCCTCGCGGTCCGCTCGCCGTCAGCGAGATTCTCGATGCAGCGGGTCAGCTTCGCGACATAGCTTCGGGTTTGCGCATCCCCCCATTGTCCGCGGGAATAGCGAATAATTGCCCGCAGATCGGCCTCCGCGTCCGGAAGCAGGACATAAGCAGGCGTCAAGCGGTGCGGTCCCGGCCCATTTCCTCCTCGACGATCTCGTCGATGCTCTTTCCTGAAGATCCATTCGCGAGACCGTTGGCGATGCGGCCTTGCAGCAGCGTTTTTAGCTCTTGCCACGCTGCATCTTCGCCACCGGGCTCCGGGAACAGGCGTTCGAGCGCATATTGCCGGATCGTCTTGCCTTGCAACGCGGCGAGCGCCTTCAAATTCTGGTGCTGCTGATCCGAGATATCGATTGTCAGGCGGCTCATGTCAAAACTCCAAGCATCATGCTCCGCACATTACCACAAATGTGGGTTTTTACATAGTGCCGGTACTGCGGCTGCACGCTCAGTCCGCATAAGCCTTCACCAGATCGAACATATAGTCGCGCCCGACATACACCGACTTGACCTCCATCCGCTCGTTTAGACCGTGCGCGCCATTGCCGTCGGGGTCGCCCCACATGCCGGGGATGCCATAGGTCGGGATGCCGACCGCACCCAGGAAAGTCGCGTCGGTATAGCCGTTCGCCATTGAGGGGATCACCTTTAGCCCCGGCCAATATTTGGCGACCAGCTTTTCCATCGGGCCGATGATCTTGGGATCGAGCGGCGGCGCAGGCGGGGCTGGGCGTTTCGGGGGCAGCTGGGTGATGGTGACGCCGGGGTCGCCGATCACCTTCGCCAGCTCGTCCTTGATCGATTCGATGCTGTGGCCCGGAAAGATGCGGCAGTTGATGTTCGCCCCGGCGCGCTGCGGCAGCGCGTTGGCGGCGTGGCCACCGTCGAGCAATGTCGCGACGCAGGTGGTGCGCAAATTGCTGTGTAGGAACGGATCCTTGTTGACGATCGCCTCGGCGCCCTTGTCGGCGTTGTTCTTGGCCAGCGCAACCATCGCGGCGCCGGTCGCATCGCCGCGCACCGCGCCCGCTTCGGCAAAGAAGCGCCGCGTCGTGGCGGTCATTTCGAGGGGGAAGCGATAGTCCTCGATCTTCGTCACCGCGCGCGCGAGCTGATAGATCGCGTTGTCAGGCACCGGCGCCGAGCTGTGGCCGCCGGGATTGCGCGTTTCGAGGCGGAAGTTGGCGAAGGTCTTTTCGCCGACCTGCACCGACTGGCCGATCACCTTGCCTTTCCCGTCGCTGTCGCCGCCGCCGCCCTCGTTGAGCGCAAATTCGGCGTCGATCAGGTCGCGTTTGTTCGCCGCCAGCCATTCGATGCCGTTGAACGCGCCATTGGTTTCCTCGCCGCAGGTCAGCGCCATCTTGACGGTGCGTTTGGGCTTGTACCCCGCCTGCTGAAAGCGGATCAGCGTGTCGACCCACACCGCTGCCTGCGATTTGATGTCGGCGGTGCCGCGGCCGTAAAAATAGCCATTTTCCTCGACCATGATGAACGGGTCGCGCTCCCAATCCTCGCGCTTCGCCTCGACGACGTCGATATGCGCGATCAGCAGGATCGGTTTTGCGGTCTTCGAGGTGCCGGGATAGACGGCGACAAGCCCGCCTTCCTTGGGCTTTTCGGGGATCGCAAACAGCGTCAGCTGGCTGTCCGGGATCCCCGCCGCGCGCAATCGCGTTGCCATGCGTTCGGCGGCCAGCGTGCAGCTGCCCGACGACAGCGTCGTGTTGGTTTCGACCAGTTCCTTGTAAATCTCGCGAAACGCCAGCTGGTCGGGGCGCGGGGCCGGATCGGCGGCGAGCGCCGGCGAGGTCACCGCCAGTGTGGACAACAGCAGCGAAGCCAGCATTTTCATCGAATTTTCCTCCCCGTATCGTCTTGCGAAGGGAGCAGAAAGCACCGCGAGCCGCAACCCGTCATCGCGCCCCTTGCGAAGCCCCGCGCTTTCGCGCAAGCCGTGCGACGGGTAGAGGAGAGCGCGTGACGACGATTAGTGATGTTCCACCGGGGCCGGTGGCGCGGATGGTGCGGCGATTGCTGCTGGCGATGTACCGGGCGCGCGGCTGGCGGGCGTTGGGACAGGTGCCCGAACCGCGGCGCTTCATCCTGATCGCGGCGCCGCACACCAGCAATTGGGATTTCGTCAATTTCCTCGGCCTTACCGCCGACCTGGGGTTGCGCGCGCATTTCATGGGCAAATTGTCGCTGTTCCGCTGGCCGCTCGGCGGCTTCATGAAACAGATGGGAGGGGTGCCGGTCGATCGCCGCGGCGGCGGCAATGTCGTACAGCAGATGGTCGACGAGTTCGCGCGCCGCGCCGAATTCATGCTGACCGTCGCGCCCGAAGGGACACGCGGCAAGACAACGAAATGGCGCACCGGCTTTTACCAGATCGCCATGGCGGCCAAGGTGCCGATGGTCGTCGGCTTCATGGATTATGGGACGAAAACCGGCGGGCTTGGCCCGCTGATCTGGCCCAGCGGCGATTTTCGCGCCGATATGATAAAGGTGCTGGAGGTGTATCGCACCTGCATCCCCAAAATTCCCGAGCGCGCGGTGCGCTCGATCGACGATATTGTCGGCGACGACGGCCCGGACGAGATGGAGATGCGCGCATGACCGACCTGCTGATGCTGCTGGCGCTCAATTTCGCCGGATTGCTGGGGGTGATCCTGATCCTGTGGGCGATTTCGGTGGCGATCCGCGACGTGTCGTTCATCGACGCCTTCTGGGCGTTCGGCATGGTGCTGCTCGCATGGGGCGCGGCTTGGCAGGCTGGATTCGATGCGCTGCACGCCAAGCTGCTGCTCGGGTTGACCAGCCTGTGGGGGCTGCGGCTGGCGATCCACTTGGGGCTGCGCTGGGTCAAGCATGGCGAGGATCCGCGCTATGCCAAAATCCTGTCGCGGACGATGGAAACGAAAAAATGGAGCTGGGGCAAGACGGCGCTGCTCACCGTGTTCCTGACGCAGGCGCCCTTGCTGTTCATCACCTGCCTGCCGGCGCAGATCGGCATCTGGGCGAGCGGCGGAGTGGCGGCGGACGGCGTCGGCATCCTCGCGATTGTCGGCGTCGTGGCGGCGCTGATCGGCATCGCGTTCGAGACGATCGGCGACGCGCAGCTCGATGCTTTTCGTAAGAACCCCGCGAACAAGGGGCAGGTGCTCGACACCGGGCTGTGGCGTTACACGCGCCATCCCAATTATTTCGGCGACGCGCTGACCTGGTGGGGATTGTGGCTGATCGCCGCCGACATCGGGCCGTGGGTCGCGCTGGCCAGCGTGATCGGACCGGTCTTCCTGACCTTCACCCTGACCAAATGGTCGGGCAAGGCGCTGCTCGAAAAGGGGCTGCACAAGACGCGGCCCGATTATGCTGCCTATGTTCAGCGCACATCAGGTTTCATTCCATGGCCGCCCGCGACGAAGGGCTAGGCGGCGAGGCGGTTGCCGCCGACGCCAGCGCGCTGGGCGACGCGCCGCGCATCCGCGCGATTTTGACCGAAGCCGCGCGCGAGGGCCGCGCGGTCAGCTATTCCGAACTGCTCGGCGATTTGGGGTTTCGCTTCACCCGGCCCAAGATGCGCGCGCTGTGCAAGACGCTGGCCGAGGTCGACCGGCTGTGCGCGCTGGACGACCAGCCCGATCTGGCGGTGCTGGTGGTGCGCGAAAGCGACCGGCTGCCAGGGCAGGGCTGGTGGGTCGGCGGGACGGCACTGCTGCTCGGCTATGACGGCCCGTGGGAGGGTG
>JAHJHL010000123.1 GCA_018823905.1 Alphaproteobacteria bacterium | reverse complement strand
CGACTTCGGCAAGATCAGCGTCAGCGCGTTCGCGAACAACGTCTTCGACAAGGTTTATTTCGTCGCGCAGGCGCCGACGATCAACCGGTACAGCCAGCCTCGCGTCGTCGGCGTCGAAGGACGCATTTCTTTCTAGGTCGCTCACTCGCCCGCGGCCTCGGGCCGCTGGGCGGGAAGGGAAGGAGGGCGGAATGAAGCATTTGGTGATGGCCGCACTGCTCGGTGCCGCGGCGCTGCTCGGACCGCCACCCGTTGCGGCGGCGGATGCCGCTCCTGCCGCGACGATCGCGCAGGGCCGCTTGGCCGGCGCACGCGACGCGGGCGTCGAGCGCTTTCTCGATATTCCTTTCGCTGCGGCACCGGTTGGTGCGCTTCGATGGCGTGCGCCGCAGGCGCCGCCACGCTGGGAAGGGGTTCGCGACGCCGCGAAACCCGGGCCCGCTTGTCCGCAAACTGTGCGCCCCGCGCTCGTCGCGGGCGGCGTTGCAGAATATCAATCCGAGGACTGCCTCCAGCTCAACATCTGGCGCTCGGCGGGCGCGCGCAAGCTTCCGGTCATGGTCTGGATCCATGGCGGCGCGCATGTGATCGGCTCGGGCACCTTTCCGGCGTTCGACGGCACCGCCTTCGCGCGGCAAGGCGTGATCCTGGTGACGATCAATTACCGGTTGGGCGCGCTCGGCTATTTCGCGCACCCGGCGCTCAGCGCGGCCAGGCCGCAGGGTGAGGCGCTCGCCAATTACGGCCTGATGGACCAATTGGCCACGCTGCGTTGGGTGCAGAACAATATTGCCGCTTTTGGCGGCGATCCCGAGCAGGTGACTTTGTTCGGCGAGTCCGCCGGCGCGATCGGGGTCACGACGATTCTCGCGCAGCCGGAAGCCAAGGGCCTGTTTGCCCGCGCGATCGTTCAGTCGGGCGTGGGCCTCCTCGATCCGCGCCCGCTTCGCGAGCAGGAAGCGCTCGGCGCAGCGTTAGCAGCGCGTGCCGGCGCGCCGCCTTCGGCCTCGCTCGAAGCGCTTCGTGCGCTTCCCGCCGCCGCGCTCGTCGCCGCGGGCGATGTCCGCACGCCGGGCGCGATGACCGGCCCCATCCTCGACGGCGACCTGGTACGCGAAGCGCCTTGGCGCGTCTTTGCGCGTAGCGAGCCGATCGACGTTCCGCTCCTCGTCGGCGCGAACAGCAACGAGGCGAGCGTCATCCTTGCCATGGGCGTGCCGCCAACAGCCGCGCTCGCCTATCTCGGCCGCGACCAGGCGGCGGGCCGCGCCGCCTATGGCATGGGGCTGGCCGATGATGAACTGGCGCGCCAGGTGTTGGGCGACGCCTGGTTCGTCGCCCCGGCGCGCTGGCTCGCGGCCAGGACGGCGGGCGGGGCGCCGTCGTATCTCTATCATTTCGACTATGTCGCAGCGGCGCGGCGCGACCGCGCCAAGGGCGCCGCGCACGGGTCTGAAATCCCTTATCTGTTCGGGACGCTCGACTATTTTGCGTCGGTCGTCGGCACCGTCGGTGACGAGGATCGCCGCTTCGGCGAAGGCATCTCCGCCTGCTGGGTTGGCTTCGCCAAGACGGGCGTCCCTGGCTGCGCACTCGTTCGCGACTGGCCGCGTTACGATGCGGCAAGCGACCGTCTCGCAAAATTTACGCCCGAGTCTGGCGTCGTCGCCGGCTTTCGCAAGGCGCAGCTCGACCATCTGCTGAAGGTTCACTTCGGGAACGGCCAGCCCAGGCCCTAGCCCGTCCGGTCGCGCGCGACCCTCCGTTTCGACAATGTGCAACGAAGCTGGGAGAGAGAAAATGGCTGGAAGAACGAAATGGATGTGGCTTGCCGCCGGTGCGGCGATGGTTGGGGCTGCGGCCTTTGCGGCGCAGGGCGGGTTCGGAGGCGGCGGCGAGGCGCGTCCCATGGTGCAGCTTCCGCCTGCGGCGCCCGCTGCTAAAGCGTCGACGTCGGCGGCATCGGCGCCCGCGGCCGCCAGCCTTTCGGCCACCGTCGGCGGTTATACCTATGACTGGACCGCGTTACAGTCGGCAATCGACGCCGATACCGAGGTCGAAAACGGCTATTTCATCGTCGGGAATGCCTCGGATCCCGATTATCTCTTCGCTTACGAGAAGGGCAGCTTCGGCATCGACCGTGTGAACCCGCTTGCGTCGGCCTCCAAATGGTTCGCCGGCGCGCTGGGGATGCGCATGGTGCAGGCAGGCCTTGCCACGCTCGACGATCCGATGCGGCCGCCGCTCGCCTTCTGGACGACGATCGGAACGAAGAAGGACGTCAAGCTCAAGCATACGCTGTCGATGACGTCGGGCTTCAATGCGAGCCCGCTCGTTGGCGGCTGTCAGCTGCTTCCGGCCATGACGCTCTACAATTGTGCGAAGAGCATCCACGATTTGCGCTATGATATTTTGCGTCCGGGCAACGCGCCCGGTGCGCAATATAGCTATGGCCCGCACGGGCTTCAGGTCGCCGCCGCCTATCTCGAGGCAAAGGATATAAGCATAGCGCCCGGAACATCGCCCGCGCGCCAGCGAAATTTCCACGAGCTGTTCGCGCAGCATGTGACGACGCCGCTCGGGATGACGAGCACAAGCTGGTACGACCCCTCGGGTAGTGTTCCCACCAACCCGTGGGTCGCGGGCGGCGCCTATTCGACGCCGCGCGACTATGCGAAACTGCTGCGTGCCTTCCTTGGCGGCAGCTTTATCACCGACATGACAAGCTTCACCCAGCAACGTACCGCAGGCTTGCCGCGCGTTTTCGTGCCGGCGAGCGCGGGCAATTGGGAATATGCGCTCGGCTCCTTTGTCGAATGCGACACGCCTTCGGCCTGCGCGACGTCCAAGATCAATTCCTCACCGGGTGCCTATGGTTGGACCGGCTGGATCGATCGCGAGACCGGCTATTACGCTTTGATCGCCACTGAAATATCGAGCGGCGGTGACCGTAAGGGCGTTGAGCTGGAGCAGGTCATGCAGGACCTGATCGAGGAGGCGATCGCGAGCCGCACTCCGGCGCCCTGACGCCTCCCTGCTGGTGCGCACCTTCGGCGCGGCGCCTCCACCGCAGCGCCGATTTTTCTATGAGCTTAAGCAAATCGCGTCAGCAGCGAGTGCGTTGCCGGGAACAGGATGCAACATGCCTTCACCGAAAAATGAGCATAGCACTTGGCGCTTTCAGATCGGCGAAAGTTGCATATGGCTATTGCCGCTGCCGTCGTCCGCGCGCGACCCTGGCAAATGTCAGCTAACCTGGATGGACGCCCGGACGCCGCGGCCTGAAATCGACAAACGACGGTCATACTTCGCTCCGCTATTTTGAAGGAACAATGCTCCCGAACTTCGGCGCTTTCTCGAAATCGGGTGCGCCGAACGGGATGTCGTTGAACAGGTAGCGATAATAGAATTGCCGCAGCCGCTCGTGATAGGCACGGACACGGTCCTGATAGGCAAGCTGCCCGGCCAGATCGGTGTTAGCGAGACGGGTAAGCGCCGCCTGTGCGCCAACGGGCGGCAGCGCCCAACCCAGCGCCCGCGCGGCGGCGTCGCGTGCCTGGAGACCGTCGCGATAGGCGCGGACGCGATCCGCGACGCTTTCGTCGCCGACCTGATGAAAGGCGAAATACCATTTCCAGTGGAACTCGGGAGGTAGCGGCGGTGTGTCGCGCCATTCGGGATGGCTGGCAAAGAAGCGCGCCATCGTCGTTTCGCGCGGAATGTCCCATGCCTTGTTGACCGCCTCGCGCTGCGCGAGCGTCAGTTCGACGCCTTGTCCGAGCGGAATTGCCCGGTTGATCGCAACATGCGCGAGGGTCGGCAGGACGAGGGTCAGTACCAGCCAGCAGGCGGCGAGCGCGGCGGCATTGGTCACCGAACTCCAGCTCATGCGCCCGACAAGCAGCGCGAGCGCTACCCAAAAGACAAGATAGGCGGCGATCAGGGTCAGGACCGCCAAGATCGTTGGCAGCCCGGTGCCCGATACTATGGCGCCGACCGCAAAGGGCAATGCGACCGCAAAATAGACAAAGGCGAAACGGAGCAAGCCGCGCCGCCACCACAGCCTGCGACTGCGCGGCAGCGCGCGCAGCATCGTCAGGCGCCCGGCCTCGCGTTCGGAAGCGTGGAGGTCGTGGAACAATGCGATGACGAACAGCGGGGCGAGATAGATCAGCACGAAGGCGAAATCGAAGCGCCCCGGCAGCGCGAGTTCAGGATTGAAATTTTCGCCGTCATACAGCTGCGCCTCCAGCCCAAGCGCGCGCACCCGCAGGATATAGGGGGCAACATCGCGCATCCCGAGCGCCGCGAAGGCCAGCGACGAGGGCGAGTCCCACGTCGGATGGAACGTGTAATAGGCGGCGCTGCCCGGATCTTCTATCTTGCTCACCCATTGGGAGATGGCGGCGACATCGGCCGCTTGCTGCGGCTGGATCCGTTCGATCACCTGCTGCTGGTGGCGGACTTCGGCAAGTCCGGCCACGATGCTGGCAGCGGTCAGCAGCGCGAGCAGGACAAGCGCCCCGGCGGCCAGACGCGCGCGCAGCAGCAGGCGAAGTTCGTGACCAATCGGGCTCATTTGCTATTCCTTTGCAGGCGGCCCGATACGAACCAGGCGGCGGCGATTGCGGCGAACAGCCAGCCAATGACGATCGCCAGCCCGGGCAGCGCGGCGCCGACAAGCGCGGTCGCACTCGCGGGGCGGAAGGCAAAGTCGGGAATACGGTCCCAATGGCTGTCAGCCACGCGCTTGCGCCGGTCGGCGCCGGGGTCTTTGGCGGTATCGTCGGCGTAGCTCACGGCTTCGGCCTGGAGTCGGTTCAGCCGCTGGACGATGTCGAAGCGATAGGCTTCTGCCTGATCGAGAAAGCGCCGATGGCCCGCGAGGTCGGTCCCCGCCGCCGCCATCGACAGGTGGCGTAGCGCGATCGTCGGACTGAGCAGGCCAAAGCCGTTCATGACCGTGCTCTGCCGCGACTGGGTCGCAAAGCTGTTGGCGGCGTAGCGGTCGAACAGCCTCGAGGTCAGTTTCTCGCCCTCGATCGCCAGCAGTCCCTTGTAGTTGACCGGCAGATCCTCGACGCGCGCCACGCCATATTGGTCGAGTATTTTCTGCTTGAACGCCGCGAAAAATGGATCGTCGGCATTGTGGCTATCGCCCAACTGGCGGAGGTCGCGCTGGATCGCAATATCGGTTTCCAGTCGCGTCGTCAGCGGATGCGCCTGGCCCGCGATATCGGGAGCGATCCGCGGCAGCAGGATCACCGCCACAGCCCAGATCGCCAGCAGCGCGAGCAAGGCATCGCGGCTGCGCGCCACGGACGCTGAAACCAGAACCACGACGAGCGTCCACAAAAGGAGCCACGCGGCATAGCCCAGCGCGATGACCGCCATCGGTCCGGCGAGCGCGCCAGGTTGCCCCGCGATCAGCGCAAAGCCGATCATCGCGGGCAACCCGATCAGGATCGCGACCAACCCGAGCGCGACCGCCTTGCCCGCGAACAATTGCCGTCCCGAAACCCCCTGAGCGAGCAATTGACGCAGCGTGCCACGTTCGCGTTCGCGCGCCAGAGCGCCATATCCCAGGAAGATCAGCAAAAGCGGCGCCAGGATTTGCAGGACAAAGGCGGGGGTGAGCTGACCAAAGCGGATCAGCTGCGACGATTGGCGAACATCGCCGAAATTGGCGGTATTCTGCCGATGCCCCTCGAGGAACATGCTGTTGCCGGTAAAGGCATCGACCCCCGGATCGAAGGCCGCAAGCGGCCCGAGCGGGCGAAAGATGAAATGGCCATAGTGGACGACGCGGTGCGGGTGGCGGTCGGGCTGCGCGTCGAACGCGCGGTCGGCCTCGCTCTGGAAGCGCGCGCGCAGGTCGGCGACGCCCTGCTGATGCGTCCACGATGTCATCGCCGCGATCAGCGTCAACAGGACCAGCAGGGCAAAGGCGATCACCGCGACGCGGTTGCGCCGCATCAACCGCAGTTCGTCGCGCGCGATCAGCCGAACCGCGCTCATGCCGCGATCGCATCCGCAGGTGCGGCGCCGAATTTGTGGTGGAGTGCGCGGACATCGAAACGATCGGGGCCACTCGCCGTCACCTCGTCGACGATCCGGCCATGTTCCAGAAAGCCGATGCGGTCGGCGATGTCGGCGGCGCTGAGCAGGTCGTGGGTGACCATCAGCACCGCAGCGCCGCGATCGCGCACCTGTTCGACAAGTCGGTTGAAATCGGCGGTCGCGCGCGGATCGAGCCCCGACGTCGGCTCGTCGAGGAGCAGCACCGGTACATGGCGCAGCAGCGCGACCGCGATCGCGACCTTTTGCCGCATACCCTTGGAAAAGCCCGCGAGCCGCTTGTCCCACGCGTCGGCCTGCAATCCGGTCGCGCCGAACGCTTCCGCGATCGCTTCGTCCTGTTGGGCCTGATCGGCAAGGGCGAGCAGATAGGCAGTGTTTTCGCGCGCGCTGAGATGCTCGTACAACGCGACGCTTTCGGGCAGATAGGCGATCTGACGGCGCGCTGCGTCGGGATCGCGGGCGGGGTCAATGCCGCCAACGCGCACGTCACCGGCGGTAGGCTGGATGAAGCCCAGCAGCGCCGACAGGGTCGTCGATTTGCCCGCGCCGTTACCGCCGAGCAGCGCGTAGATTTCGCCCGCGCCGACGCCGAGCGAGATGCCGTCCAGCACGCGATGTGCACCATAAGCAACGGTAATATTGCTCATTTCGAGCAGGGGGGCGGCGGGGTTCATCGATCGTCTCCTGTGATGCGAACGCGCCTATTGCCGGGCGAGGCGGCGTGAGTCAATAACACGTTATACCATCTCATTTTTGCTTGACGCCGCGCGCCGACTGCGCCTAGGCGCGCCGCCAATGATACATCATATCATCGCCGTGATGCGCAATGTGGCGGTTTGCCGCGAGGGGGAAAGAATGAATCGGAGCCTGTATCTGTCGGCCCGTCTGCTGTCGGTGATGACCATGTGCGCCCCTGACGGTGCGCTCGCCGAAACAGGGGAAGCAGACAGCGAAATCGTCATCACGGGCTCGCGCGAAGCGAACGCCAATATCAGCGGGCTGGTTGTCGATTCGCTCATGCTGCCGCAGAATGTCCGCCTGCTCGATGCCAAATTGATCGAGGAAACCGGCTTCACCGACCTGTCACAGCTATTCGACCTGGCGGGCGGGATGGCTCGGCAAAGCAGCTTTGGGGGGGCGTGGGATGCCTATGCGATCCGCGGCTTTTCGGGCGACATCAATCAGGGGCCAGACCTGCTGATCAACCGCTTTACCGCCAATCGCGGCTTCAATGCCCGCCGCGACATTGCGACCGTCGAAAGCTTTCAGGTGCTCAAGGGGCCGGCTTCGGCGCTGTCGGGCAAGGGCGAACCTGGCGGGTCGATCAACATCGTGACCAAGGCACCGCAGGACCGGTTTCACGCCGGTGGTGAGCTCACCTACGGGAGTTTTGATAGCTGGCGCGGCAGTTTCGACATTGGCGGCCCGGCTGCGGATGGGCTCGGGGTGCGGGTGATCGGCGTCTATCAGGACGGCGACAGCTTTCGCGATTTTAACCGGTCGGACCGGCTGCTGCTCGCGCCGTCGCTTGCTTGGGCGCCGACGGACGCGGTGCGCTTTCTGTATCAGCTAGAATATAATCTGGTTCACTTCACGCACGACCGCGGGATCGTTGCGGTGGGCGGCGATGCCAAAGTGCTGCCGCGCAGCCGCTTTCTCGGCGAACCGAATGACGGTCAGATCGAACAGCGCACCACCCAGCATCAGGCCAGCCTGACCATCGACCTTGCCGACGGCATCGCGATCGAGGCCGGGGTGCAATATCGCGAAGGCGAAATGACGGGGCAATCGACCCACAACAGCCTGCTCGTCGGTACCCGGCTGCGGCGGCAGCTGCGGGTCCATGACTATCGCTGGGAAGATTGGTCGGGCCGCGCCGAACTCAGCGTCAACGGTCGCTTCCTGGGTCTCGATCACCAGCTGCGTGTCGGCGGCGACCTGTTTCGCTACGATCAGCGCCGCCGGTTCTTCCGCTTTGGCCCGACCGCAGCAAGTCCCTATGACATCGATATATTCGCCCCGGTCTATGGCCAGCCAAAGCCCGCCGCGACGCTCAGTCAGGACTTGCTCGAACAGCTCGACGGTGAAAGCATTTATGCACAGGATCTGATCGCGATTGGCCAGAATGTCAGCGTCCTGCTCGGCGTCCGGCACGACTGGATCCGCCAGGCGAATGTCAATTACCGCAGCAGCCGTACCGACCGGCAAGACCCGTCGGTGACATCGCCGCGCGCCGCGCTGACCTTTGCGCCGTCGGAGCTGTTCTCGACCTACGTCAGCTGGGGCAAATCCTTTCGGTTCAACCAGGGCGTCGATGCAGCGTCCGATCCCTTTGCGCCCGAACGCGGGGAGGCGTTGGAGGGCGGTGTCAAATATGCGCTGCTGGGCAAAAGGCTCACGGGCACGCTGTCGCTGTTCCGGATCACCAAGGACAATATCCTGGTCAGCGATGCCGCCAACAGCGGCTTCCAGATCGCCGCCGGCCGCGCGCGCAGCAAGGGCGTCGAATTCGACGCCAATCTGAAACTCGACGACCGGTTCGCGCTGACGGCGGTCTATGCCTATACGGACGCCAAGCTGGTCAGGGATACGCGTCCGGCGCTGGTTGGCAGCGGGCTCAGTAATATTCCCAAACATTCGGCCGCGCTTTACGGCTTTTGGCAATCGAACGGCGATGCGCCGGGTTCGATCGGTGTCGGCGTCGGGCTGACCTATGTCGGCGGACGACCGGGGGACGACATCGCCAGCGGTTTTCGTCTGCCCGGTTATGTGACCGCCCGCGTCAATCTGGCTTGGCAGGTCAGCGACGGCGTGCGGCTCCACCTCGACGCCGAAAATCTGTTCGACGCTTATTATCTCGACAGCTCGTACAGCGACGTCTGGATCACCCCGGGGACGCCGCGCACGGTACGGGCGCGGCTGGCGGTCGGCTTCTGATGCGGCGCGCGGGGGCGGCCTTCCTCGCGCTGGCAATCGCCGAACCGGCGTTCGCTCAACGGACCGACGAAAATGCGGTGCGTGAGGCCGAGGATGGCTTCGGCAAGAGCGTCGGCAATGAATCGGTCGGCATCTATGCCAGCGGCGAAGTGCGCGGCTTTTCGGCCAATGATGCGGGCAATGCGCGCGTCGAAGGGCTCTATTTCGACCGGGCGGGCGGCATCACCGACGTCATCGTCCGCGGCAGCACGGTGCGCCTCGGGCTGACCGCATTCGGTTACCCTTTCCCAGCACCGACCGGCATCGTCGATACCGACTTGCGCCGCACCGGGACCGATGCGGTTCTGAGCCTGCGGCTCAGCAGCGGCGAATATCTGGGGCCGGATCTGGTCGCCGAAGCGGCGATCCCGGTCAGCGACAAACTCGGCATCAATCTCGGATTTGGGCTGTTCGACGATCAATATGTCAGCGGGGCCAGCGCCTGGTTCGTCAGCTATGGCAGCGTCACGCGCTGGCGACCCGCCGACGGGGTCGAACTCACCGGCTTTTTCGCGCGCTATGATTACGGCGACGAGGAACAGTCGCCGACGCTCTATACCAGCGGCAGCTTTCTACCGCCCAAGGTCGAACGGCGGCTCTTCTATGGCCAGCAATGGGCCGAATGGCGCGGACATAGCCAGAATTATGGCGGCATCGCCAAAGCCAATTTTGGCGAATGGCAACTGGCCGCCGGTGTGTTCAACAGCCGCTTCACGCGCGACGATTTCGCCTCGCTCTATTTCGACGGTATCGACCGCACCGGGGTGGGGCGGCTGGTCGTGGTCAGCGGCCAGGACCAGCGCACCGCATCAACCTCAGGCGAACTGCGCGCCAGTCGCGTTTTTGCCGAGGGGGTCCGGCGGCATCGTTTGGTCTTTTCGGCGCGCGGGCGCAGCAAGCAGAATGACTATGGCGGCTATCATGTCGCCGATCTGGGTGCCGCGACGATCGGGGTCGCCGACCCGCGCCCCGAGCCGAACCGCGTCTATGGCGCACTCACCGAAGACCGGGTCCGCCAGATGAGCTACGCGATCGGGTATGAGATGCGCTGGCCGGGGTTCGGCGAACTCAACCTTGACCTCTCGCGCACCGACTACCGCAAGGCGGTGACCCAGCCCGGTCGCCCGGTTGAGCGCCGCCGCGACCAGCCGTGGCTGTGGAATGCGGCGCTGGCCGTCACGCCGACCGAGCAGCTGACGCTCTACGGTGCGACCACGCGGGGGCTGGAAGAAAGCGGTACCGCGCCGGGCAACGCCGCCAATCGCAACGAAGCGCTGCCTGCGCTTCGCACAAGGCAGCAGGAGATCGGGCTGCGGTACGCGTTTCCCGGTGGCATCCGGTTGGTGTCGGCGTTGTTCGACATTCGCAAACCCTATTTCGAGATCGACAGCCGTGACGGCGTCTATCGCATCCTGGGCACCGTAATCCATCGCGGCGCCGAATTCTCGCTATCGGGCCAGCCGCTGCCCGGGCTTGATCTGGTCGCCGGTGCGGTGCTGCTGCGCCCGCGCGTCACCGGCGCCGCGGTCGACGAAGGCCGGCTCGGTTCCAAACCGATCGGACGCACCGGAATGCTGATCGACCTCAACGCCGACTATCGGCTGCCGGCGCTGGCGGGCATGTCCGTCGATATGCGCCTCTTGTACGAGGGACGGCGAACCGCGCGCGCCGACAATAGTTTCAACATTCCGGCGCGCGCGACGGTCGATGTCGGCGCGCGCTACCGTACAAAGTTCGGCAAGATACCGGCGACGATCCGGTTGCAGGTTCGCAATGTCGCCAATGTCTATGGCTGGCGAGTCTTCGGCGGTGGCGGTTTTGCGCCGATGGTGGGCCGCCGCATACTGGCAACGCTGACCGCGGATTTCTAACGATTGGGTACCGCATTCTCCGGCCAAAATGACGCAGGCACGGCCTCTGCAATTACTTACCGCTCTATGCGGTCCATGACCGATTCCGACGGTCGGTCATCGGTCATCGTCGATCATTGGGTTTGTTGGGCCAGAAGTTTCGCCAATGTGGCCGGGAAGTACGAAGGACTAAGCCGATACAAACGCAAGAGCGCGCTGCAGTCAGCGGATTGCATTTCTTCGCGGGCCTGGACGGAGTTGATTTTCTCTTTGCGGTGAAGGCGGCTACAATATTCTGCTCCACGAAAAGAGTTTTTGCTCGTTTCATCGCCGCCCCGGAGTCGAGGCGCTAATGCTGGCGAATGCCGCGCAAAGCCAGGGTGCTTTGGCGTAGCCTTTCGTGCGTCTGGAAAGAAATGGCTCCCCGGGTAGGATTCGAACCTACGACCGATCGATTAACAGTCGATTGCTCTACCGCTGAGCTACCGAGGAACATCCCGCTGACGCGGGCAAGGCGGCCCCTTTGCCGTGGGCCGCCAACTTTATCAAGAGGGTTTTGGCGCGATTGGCCTCGCTCAGACGATAAATTGTTCCATGGCGATGCGTTCGTCGAGCCCCTGGTCGGGGTCGAACAGCAAAGTCAGCGGGCGGCTGCGGTCGGTGGTGACCAGCACCGTCTTCACATCGCGGATTTCGCGCTGGTCGGCGACCGCGCTGACCGGGCGCTTTGCCGCCTCGCGGACGTTGAAGCGGATGCTCGTCGATTCGGGGACCAGCGCGCCGCGCCAGCGACGCGGACGGAAGGGACTGATCGGGGTCAGCGCCAGCATTTCGGATTCGAGCGGCAGGATCGGGCCATTGGCGCTGAGGTTATACGCGGTCGATCCGGCGGGAGTCGCCACCAGCACGCCGTCGCAGGACAGTTCCTCCAGCATCGTCTTTTCGTTGATCAACACCTCGAGCTTTGCCGCCTGACGCGTTTCGCGCAGCAGCGAAATCTCGTTGATCGCGGGCAGGATGTGGCGTTCACCGCTGATCGTCGTGATGTCGCCGCTCAAGGGGTGGATCAGGAATGGCCGCGCCGCGGCGAGCCGGTCGACGAGACCCTCGATCCGGAATTCGTTCATCAGAAAGCCGATGGTGCCGCGGTTCATACCGAACACCGGCATGCTGCGCCGCTGGTCGAGCAATTGGTGCAGCATGTGGAGCAGGAAACCGTCGCCGCCGAGCGCGATCAGCAAATCGGCCTCGTTCAGGTCGACAAAGTCATAGAGCGGGCGCAGCTCCGCCTCGGCCTCCATGGCGGCGGGCGCGTTCGATGCGACAAGCGCGATCTTGCGATGCATATTGGTCCGCTTCCCCTCGCGGGCGCTATTTCAGCCGCCCGTTGCACTCATATGACGCGCGACCGCCGGTGTGGACTTTCTCTCGATATGAAAGTCATGCGCGCGGGGTTTGCCAGCCAATGCCCGATCAATCAACCCATCGACGTCGCCAGCGTCGCGCAGCGCCGCGCGCAGGTCGACATGGTCGTCCTGCCCCAAGCACATATAGACGCGGCCCTCGACGGTCAGGCGAATGCGGTTGCACGTCGCGCAGAAATTGTCCGACAGTGGAGTGATCAGGCCGAGCGTTACCGGACTGTCTTCTATTGCGAAATAGCGGGCCGGGCCGCCGGTGCGCTTCTCTACCGGATACAGCGCGCTGATTTCGCGCAGCGGCGCGATGAAATGGTGGAGTGGTATATAATGGTCGCTGCGGTCGGCTTCGACCTCGCCCAGCGGCATGGTCTCGATCAAGGTGAGATCGCAGCCGGTCGCGGCGCAATAGTCGAGCATCGGCCGTAGCTGGTCCTCGTTGAGCCCTGCGAGCGCGACCATGTTGATCTTCACCGCCAGCCCTGCCGCGCGCGCGGCGGCAATCCCGGCGAGCGCGACTTCGACGTCGCCGACACGGGTAATGTGGCGGAACGCGGCGGGGTCGAGCGTGTCGAGGCTGACATTGATGCGGCGGACGCCCGCCGCCGCCAGCATCGGCGCATATTCGGCGAGGCGCATGCCGTTGGTGGTCAGGGTCAGCTCGTCGAGGCCGTGACCGATCATCGCGCCCAACCGCATCGCCAGCGTATCGATGCCGCGCCGCACCAGCGGCTCGCCGCCGGTCAGGCGGATGCGACGAATCCCGCGCGCGACGAATCGCGCGGCCAGCTCGCCCATTTCTTCGATGCTGAGCACCGCCGATTTGGGCAGAAACACCATGTCTTCGGCCATGCAATAACGGCAGCGCAAGTCACAGCGATCGGTGACCGACAGGCGCAAGTAGCTGATCCGACGGCCATGTCCGTCGATCAAGGGTGCCATCGATGCGGCGGATTGTGAAAATGTGGCAGGCACCCGCATCTTGTGATGCAAAAGGCAGGAACTTGGCAAGCAAAGCCTGCTACGGAGACGCCATGAATCGCTTGTCCGAATCCCTGTCCGAGTGCGTCCGCAAACTCGAAGCTCTGCATACGCGCCACGATGCCGACGCCGGGGTCATCCTGGTCCAGATTGATCAGATGGCGCGGATCAACAACAGCGCCGGAACCGCGACGGGCGACGCGGTGCTCGACGAGATTGGGCGGCGGCTGGAAAATTTCGCCAGTGACGAGTTCGGGCAGGGGTCGTGCGTCGACCGGCTCGACGGGCCACGCTTCCTGATCGTGCCGTCGGCGCCCATGTCGCTGGGGGCACTCCGCGCGCAGGAACGCGCGCTGCACGTCGCGCTGGCCGAACCAATTGTCGGTGATCCAAACGGGCGGCTTTCGATCCGTATCGCGGCGGCGCTGATCACCCGCGACGAATCGGTCGCCGAGCAGCTGCGCAATGCGGGTGACCAGTTGTCGCGCCCCGCGTCGGCGCGCGACGGGGTGATGGTGAATGCGGCGCTTTCGAGCGACGAGGTGCTGATCCATTACCAGCCGCAATATGATGTCGGCACCGGTGAAATGACCGGGGTCGAGGCGCTGCTGCGCTGGCAGCATCCCGAACTGGGCCTGCTCGGCGCCGGACCGCTGGTCACCGCCGCGCGCGCCGCGCGGCTCGAATGCGAGCTGACCGAACATGCGCACCGCGTCGCGCTGGCCGAAATGGCGAACTGGCCCAAATCGCTGGCAAAGCTGCGCGTGTCGCTCAACATCACCGCTGCCGATCTGGGCGATCCCGAATTCGCGGGCCGGTTTGCCGCGATGGCGAAAGCGGCCAAGGTCGACCCCGACCGGCTGACGCTGGAGCTGACCGAGCAGGCGATGCTGAGCGATCCGGCGAGCGCGGCGGAGCAGCTGGCGCAAATCCGCGCGCTCGGCTGTGCGATCGCGATCGACGATTTCGGGACCGGCTATTCCAGCTTGTCGCTGCTGGCGCGGCTGCCGATCGATTATCTCAAGATCGACAGCGGCTTTACCCGCACCATCGACGGCAGCGACCGCGACCGCATCGTCGTGCGCGCGATCGTCGATCTGGCGCGCGCGCTCGGGCTGCTGGTCGTTGCCGAGGGGATCGAGAATGAGCGCCAGCTCGCGCGGCTTTCCGAATTGGGCGTCGCGTCGTGGCAGGGGTTTTTGAAGTCGGGTCCGGTGCCGGGGGATCAGTTGCTGGGGTTGATGGGCTGATCGTCGCCCCCGCGAAGGCGGGGGCCGCTGGAGAGGTAGCACAACGCCGACGGCGGCCCCCGCCTTTGCGGGGGCGACGTGCTAGGAAACCTGCCTCGCCAACTTCCCCAAACCCTTCGACAATTGCAGTGCGCCGTTCAGCCGCGCGCCGGTGCTCACCCAGTCGCCGCTGACCGACAGCTTGTTGTCGGGGCGCAGGCGCGCGCGGCCTTTCAGCCGTTCGACATAGGCAATCAGCCCCGGCACGTTGGCGAACTGGTCGCTGTGGAAGCTGACCAGTGCGCCCTTGGTGCCGACATCGAGCTTGGCGATGCCCGCTATCCGGGCGTTCGCCTTGATCTCCATCAGTTGCACTAGGTTCGCGGTTTCGGGCGGCAGCGGGCCAAAGCGGTCGATCATCTCCGCCGCAAAGGCGTCGAGCGCCGGCCGATCGGCAGCATCGTTGAGGCGGCGATAGAGCGCCATGCGCAGCGGCAGGTCGGGGACATAATCCTCAGGGATCAGGATCGGCGCGTCGACGGTGATCGTCGGTGACAAGGCTTCACGCGGCGGCAGTTTGCCCGCGCCTTCGGCCTTGGCCATCAGGATCGCCTCTTCCAGCATCGACTGATACAGCTCAAATCCGACTTCGCGGATATGCCCCGATTGTTCGTCGCCGACGAGATTGCCCGCGCCGCGAATGTCGAGATCGTGGCTCGCGAGCTGGAACCCCGCACCCAGCGTATCGAGATCGCCGAGCAGCTTGAGCCGCTTTTCGGCGGTGTCGGTGATTGCGCCATGTTCGGGGGTGGTGAGATAGGCATAAGCGCGCGTCTTGGCGCGCCCGACGCGCCCGCGCAGCTGGTACAGCTGGGCGAGGCCGAAGCGGTCGGCGCGGTGGATGATCAGCGTGTTGGCGCTCGGAATGTCGAGCCCGGACTCGACGATCGTTGTCGACAGCAGCACATCATATTTGCGGTCGTAAAAGGCGCTCATCCGGTCCTCGACCTCGGTCGGGGTCATCTGGCCATGCGCGACGACATATTTGATTTCGGGCACCCGGTTGCGCAGGAATTCCTCGATGTCGGGCAGATCCTTGATCCGCGGCACGACGAAGAAGCTCTGCCCGCCGCGGTCATGCTCGCGCAGCAGGGCTTCGCGCAGGACGACGGCATCCCATGGCGCGACATAAGTGCGCACCGCGAGGCGATCGACCGGCGGCGTCTGGATGACGCTGAGCTCGCGCAGCCCCGACATCGCCATTTGCAGCGTGCGCGGGATCGGCGTCGCGGTCAGCGTCAGGACATGGACGTCGGCCTTGAGCTGCTTCAGCCGTTCCTTGTGAACGACGCCGAAGCGCTGTTCTTCGTCGACGATGACCAGGCCGAGGTTTTTGAACTCGACCGATTTGGCGATCACCGCATGGGTGCCGACGACGATGTCGATGTGACCGCTCGCCAGCCCGTCGCGCGTCTTTTGCGCTTCCCCCGCGGGGACGAGGCGCGACAGGCGGCCGATATTGACCGGGAAGCCTTTGAAGCGCTCGACAAAATTGGTGTAATGCTGGCGCGCGAGCAAAGTCGTCGGCACGACCACCGCGACCTGCACCCCCGCCATCGCCGCGACGAAGGCGGCGCGCAGTGCAACCTCGGTCTTGCCGAACCCGACGTCGCCGCAGACCAGTCGGTCCATCGGCTTGCCCGAAGCCATATCGGCGAGTACGTCGCCAATCGCGCGGTCCTGATCGTCGGTTTCCTGATAGGGGAAGCGGTCGGCGAAGGCGGGGTAGGCCGCGTCCTGCGCGAGCAGTTCGCCCGAACGCAGCGCGCGCTGCGCCGCGGTTGCGAGCAGTTCGCCCGCAATCTCGCGGATCCGCTCCTTCATCCGCGCCTTGCGCCGCTGCCACGCCTCGCCGCCCAGCCGGTCGAGCGCGACCCCGTCGCTTTCGCCGCCGTAGCGCGAGAGCACGTCGAGATTTTCGACTGGCACATAGAGCTTGTCGCCGCCCGCATAGGTCAGCGCGACGCAATCATGCGGGCTGTTGCCGACCGGGATCGAAGTCAGCCCCTCGTAGCGCCCGATGCCATGGTCGAGGTGGACGACCATGTCGCCGACGCTGAGCGTCGCGAGTTCGGCAAGGAAGGCGTCGGCGCTCTTGCGGCGCTTCTGGCGGCGGACGAGGCGTTCGCCGAGGATGTCTTGTTCGGTGAGCAGGCTGATCGCGTCGGAGGCGAAGCCGTGATCGAGGGGCAGGACGACCATCGCGGTCGCGCCGCCGCTTTCCGCTGAAGCGGTGCCGAGCGCATCCTGCCAGCCATCGGCGGGTGCCAGGGAGGTCACCCCATGCTCGCGCAGCAACCCCGACAGTCGCTCGCGCGCGCCGCCCGAATAGCTGGCGATGATCGTGCGGCGGCCCTTGCGGCGCTCGTCGCTCAGATGATCGGCGACCTTTTGATAGACGTTCGCGTCGGCGGCGCGTTCGGGGGTGAAGTCGCGGGCTGCGAAGGTTTCGAGGTCGATAACGGTCGGCGAAGGCGCCACGTCGAAGGGGG
>JAHJHL010000122.1 GCA_018823905.1 Alphaproteobacteria bacterium | reverse complement strand
TGATCGACACACCCTATCTTCTTTACCTCGGCCATTCCAGTGACCCCGCCGATATCAAGACCTCGCGCGGTCTCGCCGTGTTCCGCCCCGACATCTGCATCGGCGAATATCGCAACGACGATTGCCCGCTGACGCTTGACCTGCCGCGCATGGATTTCGCCTCGGCTCGCACAGCGGGGGCACGGACTTTGGTGCTCGGCATCGCCAATGCGGGCGGCAAGCTGGGCGAGGCATTGGTCGTCGATGCGCTGGCCGCGATGGAGGCTGGGCTCGACGTGGCGTCGGGGCTGCACCATCGGCTAAACGCCGAACCGCGGCTGGTCGAGGCTGCGGCGCGGCTCGGCCGCAAGCTCCACGATGTGCGCGACCCGCGGCCCGACATTCCCATCGGCAACGGCAAGCCGCGCGCGGGCAAGCGCCTGCTGACCGTCGGCACCGATTGTTCGGTGGGCAAGATGTACACGACGCTGTGCCTCGCCAGCGCGCTCGAAAAGCGCGGGGTCGCCGCCGATTTCCGCGCTACCGGCCAGACCGGCATCCTGATCGCGGGCGACGGCGTCCCGCTCGACGCCGTGGTCGCCGACTTCATTTCGGGCGCGATCGAACAGATTTCGCCCGCGCGCAATGACAACGGATGGGATCTGATCGAAGGACAGGGCTCGCTCTACCACCCCTCCTTTGCCGGGGTATCGATGGGCCTGCTCCACGGCGCGCAGCCCGACGCGCTCGTCCTGTGCCACGATCCGGTGCGCCCGCATATGCGCGGCCTGCCGCATTACCAGTTGCCGGGTATCGCCGACTGCATCGAGGCCAATCTGCGCGCCGCGCGGCTGACCAACGCCGATGTGCGTTTCGTGGGCATCGCGCTCAACACGTCGGCCATGGCCGAGGATGCGGCGCGCGCGCTGTGCGCGGCGACCGAAGCCGAATTCGGCCTGCCAACCAGCGACCCGTATCGCTTCGGGGTCGAGACGATCCTCGACCGGCTGCTGGGCGCCGACGTTCATTCGCCCGCCGTCGCCGCTACCGCCTGACCGGTCCGCCATGCCCCGCACCCTGACCGTCTTTGCCGAGACGTTTCCGCTACACGCTCCCTTTCGTATTTCGCGCGGGGTCAAAACCGCGGCGGAAGTCGTCACCGTCACCATCGGTCAGGACGGCATGACCGGTCGCGGCGAAGGCGTCCCCTATCCGCGCTATGGTGAGAGCATTGCCAGCGCGATCGCCGCAATCGAGACAATGCGCGGCATGATCGAACAGGGGCTGGACCGGCAGCAGTTGCTCGAAAGCATGCCCGCTTCTGCCGCGCGCAACGCAGTCGATTGCGCGCTTTGGGATCTCGAACTGCAACTGACAGGCAGCGATCTCGCCACGGCGCTCGGTCTCGAGCGCCCGCTGCACCCGATCGTCACTGCGATGACGATCAGCCTCGACACCCCCGACAATATGGCGCGCGCCGCCGCCGCGCTCGCCGATGCGCCGCTGCTCAAGGTCAAGGTCGACCGGAACGATCCTGCCACCTTGCTCACCGCCGTTCGCGCCGCCGCGCCCAACCCGCGAATGATCGTCGATCCCAACGAAAGCTGGACGATCGATGAAGTGCGCAGCCTGCAAGGGCTGATGACTGATCTGCGCGTCGATCTGCTCGAACAGCCGCTGCCCGCCGATGCCGACCGCGATCTGATCGGCTTCCGCTCGGCGATCCCGATTGCGGCCGATGAATCGGTGCATGTCGCCGCCGATCTCGATGCGCTGCCCGATGGCTATGGGGTCGTGAACATCAAACTCGACAAGACCGGCGGGCTCACCGAAGCGCTCGCACTGGCGGACGCGGCGCGCGCGCGCGGGCTGGGCGTCATGACCGGCTGCATGATTTGTTCGTCGCTGTCGATCGCCCCCGCGTGGGCGATCGCAGCAAACAGTGCCTTCGCCGACCTTGACGGACCGCTCTGGCTTGCCGAGGATCGCGCCGGTGGGGTGAGCGGCGCAATGGGCGTGCTGTCGCCGCCGCAGCCCGGATTTTGGGGCGGGATTTGACACGAACGGGGCAACAAAGCCGATGACAGCATTTTTTCGCGGCTGGTTTGCAGTGCCTTTGTGGCAGCGGGTCTTGGGGGCTATGCTGATCGGCGTGCTGCTGGGCCTGTTCTGGCCCGCGGCGACGTCGGCGATTGCTTTCATCGGCGAACTGTTTGTGCGGCTGATCCGGATGCTCGTCGTCCCGATCGTGTTCATCAGCATCGCATCGGGGGTCACCGCGCTCGCCGATCCGCGCAAGCTCGGATCGGTCGGCGCGCGCACCGTCGGTCTGTTCGCCTTCACGACGTTCTGCGCGGTGTCGATCGGCATGGGTGTGGGCCTGCTGCTCGAACCCGGCAACGGCGCCGCGCTCGGAACCGCCGCGCCGCACGCCTTGGGCGAGGCCAAGTCGCTCTACGATCAACTGATGGGCATCGTCCCGGTCAATATCGTCCAGGCGCTGGTCGATGGCGATATGCTGGCAATTATCTTCTTTTCGATGATGCTCGGCTTCGGGGTCATCCTGGCGGGCGAACAGGGGCGCCCGATGGCGAACCTGCTGCAATCGGCCGGGCAGGCTCTGTTCCACCTGGTGCGCATCGTGATGGAGATGACGCCCTTTGGCGTGCTCGCGCTGATCGCCAAGGCGGTGGCCGACAATGGCGTCGCGGTATTCGCCAATATCGGCTGGCTGGCGATCGCGGTCGTGGCCGGGGTCATCCTGCAGATATTGCTCGTCCACCTGCCGCTCATCGCCTTTGTCGCGCGGCAGCCGGTGCTGCGTTTCTACCGCACGATCGTCGATGCACTGGCGGTCGCCTTTTCGACCGCCTCGTCGGCCGCGACGCTGCCCGTCGCGCTGCGCATCGCACTGGACGATTTGCGGATCGCTCCCGGTGTGGCCAAGACGGTGCTGCCGATCGGCGCCAGCATCGGCAAGGACGGCACCGCAATGTATGTCGGGCTGCTCAGCATCTTCAGCCTGCAGGCCGTGGGCGTTACGCCCGACCTGCCGATGCTGGCGATCATCCTGCTGACCGGCGCGCTGGCCGCTTTTGGGACGGCGCCGATCCCGTCGGCATCGCTGTTCATGCTCGCCGCCGTCCTCGCTTCGGTCGGCATCTCGCCCGAACAGACCGCGCTTATCGTCGGCTTCATCCTGCCCTTCGACCGCTTGCTCGACATGACGCGCACGGTGGCGAGCGCCAGCGCCAATTTGACCGTCACGACGGTCGTGGCGGGCTGGGAAAAGGCGATCGAACCTGGGGTGATCAGCGCGAAAGCCGACGGGTGACCGCGGTCGCGATCGATGCTGGCACGATGACGGCGGCGTTACCCACCCGGCCATCGACGCGGCGCCTGCTCGGTCTCTATCTGCTGCTCGGCTTTGCTGCTGGGCTGCCCTTTTATATGTTCAACGCGGTACTGACGCTGCGCCTGTCGCGGCATGGCGTCGACATCGTGATCATCGGCTTCTTTGCGTGGATCGCCTTGCTGCCGACCTTCAAATTCGCCTGGGCGCCGCTGATCGAGCGCTACGACATCCCGGGTTTCGCGCGCTTTTGGGGACGCCGGCGCGGCTGGATCATGCTCTCGCAGCTTGGCATTTTTACCTCGATGGTGGCGATGGCCTTTACCTCCAGCGACGAAAGCCTGCCGCTCACGGCCTTGTTCGCGATCCTGCTCGCCTTCTGGACCACGACGCTCGAGGTCGCCGCCGACGGCTGGCGCATCGAACTGGCGCCGACGCAGGCCGAACAGGCACCGATCGTCGCCGCGAACCTGTGGGGTTATCGCAGCGCGATGGTCGCGGCGGGCAGCGGCGCGGTGCTGGTCGCAGCGTGGGCAGACTGGACCTGGGCCTATCTGACGATCGCGGTTGCCGCTTTCGCGCCCTTTCCGATCCTTGCCGCGATGCGTGCCGAGCAGGATGGTGCGAATGGCCGCACGCCCGCGCTCGTCGCCGGGATCGCCGCGAGCCTGCTCATCCTGCTCGCCGTTGCGCTCGCGACGGCCATGATCGGTTGGGCGCTATTATCGGCGGTGCAAGGAGCAGGCTTTTCGGCCAAAACCAATGTGACCCCGATCGTTCTCGCCATCGCGCTGCTGCCCTTTGTAGCGCTCGCCATTGCGCTGCCACGCATCCGCCACCTACCTGCCGATGCGCTCGCCAATATATCGACCTTCGCCGCGCCCTATGTCGAGCTGTTCTGGCGCTATGGTACCGCGGTGCTGGTCGTGCTCGCCTTTGTCTCGCTCTATCGCATGGGCGATGTCCTCACCCTGACGCTGTCGCATCCGCTGTGGAACGACGCGGGATACAGTCTCGAGCAGATTGGCGTCGCCGACGGCGTCGTTGCGCTGTCGGCCAGCATGGCGGGGGTCGCGCTCGGCGGCTGGTTGACGACGCGGCTGCCGCTCGTCTGGCCGCTCGCGATCGGCGCAGTGACCGCGGCGGCGGGCAACTGGATCTATGTCTGGCTGTGGCACAGCGAACCATCGGCATTTGTCCTCTACACCTCGGTCGCGGTCGACCAGTTCGGTAACGGGTTCGCGGGCGCCGTGTTCGTCGTCTATCTGTCGATGCTGGTCAGTCCGAAATATCCCGGCGCACAATATGCGTTGCTGTCGGGGTTCGCCTTCCTGCTCCCGCGGCTGCTCGCGGGCGCGTCGGGGACGATGCAGACGCAGATCGGCTATGACGGCTTTTTCCTGTTGTCGGGGGCGCTCAGTTTCGTCGCGATCTTGCTGTTACCCATGATCGCGCGGGTGAAGGGGCGGGCCGCGCCATGATGATCGAGTCGATTTGCGAAGCGGGGTTCGCGCCCGCACAGGCCGCGGTTGAGAGCGGCCGCATTCCCGGCGCCGCGCTCGGTGTGGTCAGCGCCGATGGGCAGAGCGCAGTGCGCTTCGCGGGGATGGCCGCGCTTGTTCCCGAACGCGAGGCACTGACCCGCAACCACTGGTTCGACCTCGCCTCGCTCAGCAAGGTGATCGCGACCACGACGATGATCCTAAAACTCGCCGAGCAGACGCGCCTCGACCTCGACCGCCCGCTGATCGACGCGATCCCCGATCTGCGCCAATATGACGTCGCGAACGCCGCCGAGCGGAAACTGACCTTTCGCGATTGCCTGATGCACCGGACCTTCCTGCCCGCGGTCGAGCCGATCTATACCTATGGCGACGACCCGGCGCGGCTGCGCGCCTTTGTCCTCCAGCGCGAATGGCGCGAGAGGCCGCCGGTCTATTCGGACATCAATTTCATCCTGCTCGGCATCGCGATCGAACGGCTGACGGGCGCGCCGCTGTCCGATTGGCCGCTCGGAGACGGCCTCAGCTTCGGCCCGCCGCCCGGCCCCGCGGTCGCGACCGAGGAATGCCAATGGCGTGGGCGCGTGCTGCGGGGCGAGGTCCACGACGAAAATGCTTATGCGCTCGGCGGCGCCCCCGGCCATGCAGGGATGTTCGGGACCATCGACGGTGTCCTCGGCTTCGCCCGCGCGCTAATGGCGGGTGAAATCCTATCGCCTGCGATGCTGCGCGAAATCCGCACCGCCGACGAGCGCCACCGCACCTGCGGCTGGGAGCGCGCCTTTGCCGGATGGCATGGCGGCGACGCCTGCTCGCCGGACACCATCGGTCACACAGGGTTCACAGGCACCGGCCTGTGGATCGATTTCGAGCGCAGCCTTGGCTGGACACTGCTCACCAATCGGGTCCATCCGACCCGCCATTTCGACAGCGGCATTTCGACGTTGCGCTCCGGCGTGGGCGAAAAGCTTATCACTGCATGGGACGCACGGGAGACATCATGAAGACTTCGATCAAACAGCTTGCCCCGGTCTTCGCGCTGGCGCTGCTCCTCGCTCCGGCCCACGCTCGCGCTCCCGCCGATCCCGCGCCCGCGCCGCTGGTCACAACCGTCGCGCAGAAACTGGCCGAAGCCCCGGCTGGCTCACGATTTGGCGTGCTCGTCACTACGCTTGAGGGCGAAATCTTGGTCTCGATCGCGCCCGACCAGCGTTTCATCCCCGCGTCGAACACCAAGATGTTCACCACCGCGGTCGGCTATGCGCAGCTGCCCTTGCTCCAGCAGACCGCGAAGGGCACCGGCGTGCGGCTCGAAACCGGCGCCGGTGGTGCGACCGATGTCGTGCTCCACGGGCGCGGCGATCCTTTGCTGTCGAGCGCCGACGACTGCAAGACCGATTGCCTGCAAACGCTTGCCGACGCGGTCGCTGCCAAGACGCGCCGCGTCCGCAACATCGTCGGCGACGACAGCTGGCTCCCCGACGAGCGCTGGAGCCCGGGGATGAGCTGGAACAATATCGTCTCGCGCTATGGCACCGGCAATTCGGCGCTGACGCTCGACGATAACGAGCTGGTGGTGAAGCTGGCGCCGGGCGCGGTTGGCGCGGCGCCGACCATCCAGACATCGGGCTATTATAGCATCGAAAATCGGGTCACGACCGTCGCGGGCAAGGACGAAAAGATCGAAGCTGATCGTATGCCGAACAGCCGCGTCCTGCGCCTGACCGGCACAGTCGGCGCCGATGCCGCGCCCATGACGCTGCGTTATGGCATCGACGATCCAGCGCATTTTGCCGCGTGGCGCCTCGGCGAATTGCTGCAGGCGCGCGGGGTGCGCGTCGATGGCGCGATCGAGGTCCGCCATCGCCCGCTGACCGCCGCGGACGACCCGGAAACCCGCAAGGGCGCCCCCGCAACATTGCCCACCGAACCCGCGATGCTGGCCGAACTGCCCGCGCCGCCGCTCGCCGACAATATGGTGCGGATCAACAAGGAGAGCCAGAATCTCCATAGCGAGCTGATGCTGCGCCGCGTTGCGCGGCAGGTAGGCAGCGGCTCGATTGCGGATGGGCAGGCGGCAGTGCGGCAGCTGATGACGCAAGCGGGCGTCGCCGAGACCAGCTACGACTTTTCGGATGGGTCGGGTATGTCGAGCTACAACCGCATCTCGCCGCGCGCCGCGGTCGGCCTGCTCAGCTGGATCGCCCGCCAGCCGTGGAGCATGGCGTGGCGCGATACGCTGCCGATCGCGGGACGCGACGGCACGTTGCAGAACCGCTTCAAGGGCACGCTGCTCGAGGGCAAATTGTTCGCCAAGACCGGATCGCTCAACGCCTCGCGCGCGCTTTCGGGGTATCTGACGACGCGCAGCGGGCGGACGCTAATCTTCTCGGTGCTCGCAAACGACATGCCCGACGGCACCGATAGCCAAGCGACCGCGGCGGTGGATCGCGCACTGGTTGCGATTGCCGAGGCACTATAAACGCGAGGGCTTAGCTTGATCCGTTCGTGTCGAGCGAAGTCGAGACACTATCGGAACGGCGCTGGTTCGAGGGGCAACTCGACTTCGCTCGATGCGAACGGGAGAGGGTGCGGGTTGAAACGATGCGCTTCGCCCGCGACGCCATCAACCCTTGGCAGGCGCCAACACCAGCCGCTCCACCGCGTGCCGATCGACCGCTGCCCTGCTGAACCACAGCGGCTGCATGTCCCCCGCCAGCCACTTGGGATAAAAGTCGCGATAGCGCGGCGAGCGCGGATCGGCGGACTGGCCGGGCAGCAGCAGGAAGCGGCTGTTGTCCCACGCGCCGACGTCGGCAACGAACAAATAGCTGGCGCCATGCGACACGTTGAATCCGCGCCGCGAATTGAAACCGCGTGCCATCGGTGTGGTGCCATCGCCGCCCGACCGACCGCCCTCGATCTTGGGAAAGGCCGCTGCAATCGCCGGGATCGACGATGCCAGGGGGTGCGAAATCGCCACCCGGTGCAGGTTGCCCCACTGCCATTTCGCCGGATCGGCGCCGCCGAGTTCGACCGCCTTGGTCCACCCCGCCACCAGCGCGCGGTCGATCAGCGCATCGCGCGCTGCGGCAGGATCATCGCCCAGCCGCTGGTCCGGCGCGCCAAGGAGGCGCAGCATTTCGGACAGGTTGACCGTCGGGATCAGATCCTTCGCCCCCGCGGGAACCACCCGGTTGCGGAAATCCGCCGACAGCGCCACCATCACCATCTCGAACAGCAGCGCCGCCGCGCTATCGGCCTCGATCCCGCAATCCCAGCGTCGCAGCATCGCTGCCGCTGGCGCCGCCTCGGCCGACAAGTTCGCGGGAAGCAGCTTCAACAACGCGCGCGCGGGCAGCGACTGGACGTCGTGCTGCAGCGCGATACTGTCGGCGATGCGGTGCTTTGGCTGGCTGCGCAGCACCTCGGCGCAGCGGTCATAACGATAGGGATCGCTCCAGTTGAAGCTGATGATCCGTTCGCGGTAGGGATAGCCCGCCGGCAGGTTCATCTGGTTCGCCGACGCGAACCAGCCTTCGGGCGGGTTATAGACGTGCGGCATATCCTTGACGGGGAGCAGGCCGGTCCAGTCGAAATCGCCATCGCCGGGCGCGGGGAACAGCCCGTCATGCTTGGGCCGCCGCGGGGTAAAGCCAATCGTCTGCCATCCGGTATTGCCGTCGATGTCGGCATAATGAAGATTGGTCGGCGACACGTGCAGCTTGAACGCTTGCTGCAGCGACGCCCAGTCGGTCGCCAGATTGATCGCGATGATCGCAAAGCGCATATTGGCGCCCGGCAACATGCTGACTGTGGCCAGCGCGACCGCGCGGTTCCGCGCCGCGTCCTGCGACACGATCGGGCGGCCATCGGCATAGCGCAAAGTCACCCGTTCGGGCGGCGCGCCCTTGACGATGATCTCGTCCTCGAACGTCTCGAACGCCTTCCACTTGCCCTTGTGCCAATAGCGCTCGGGGTCACCCTCGTTGGTGCGCAGGATGAACAGGTCGGTCTGATCGATGTGGAAATTGGTGCGGCCAAAGGCAAAACGGTCGGTGTGACCCTGCATGATCCCGGGCAGCCCCGGCGCGCCCGCGCCGATGACGTCGAGCCCCGGCGCCGTCATATGGATCATGTGGCGCGGGCTGGCGCCGCCGATGCCCAGATGCGGATCATTGGCCAGGATCGGCCGCCCGGTCGCGCTGCGCGATGGGGAGACGGTCCACGCATTGCTGCCCAACGCGAAACGGTCGCCCTCGGGCTCGGGATTCAGCGGCACTTCCTGGATCGCATCGAACGGGACCGGGCGGGCGGAGGGATTCAATATGCCCAGATCGGCCTCGCTCACCGCTGCGACGTCGAGCCCTTCGGGAACCGTGAACGACCAGGACGGCCGCAGCGGCGCCGCCAGCTGTTCGGCGTCGAGCAGGCCGCGCGCTTGCAGCTGTGCGCGGCGCACCTCGTCGTCGGCGTCGCCCATGCCGAGGCCGCGGCGCCGCACCAGATCGCTGATGTTCCACCGGAGCGGGCTGATCCCCAATATACCATATTCCAGCGGCAGCTGCGCCGGGTCGGCGGCCAGTTCGTCGATCCGCGCGTTCACCCCGGCAACATAGCCGCGCGCGCATTCCAGCACGTCGGGCGGGATCGCCGCGAGCTCGGCGTCGATATCGCCGCGATAGTGAAACAGCCGCGCCGCCTTGTCCGCCGCCACAAAGCGCGGTCCAAAAGCTTCGGCCATGCGGCCCATGTCGCGGCGATAGTCGATGTCCATCTGGAACAGGCGGTCGCGCGCGACGAGATAGCCCTGCCCGAAAAAGGCATCATGCTTGGACTCCGCCCGCACATGCGGCACGCCCAGCTCGTCTTCGATGACCTCGATCGGCGCTCTTGCACCAGCGAGATTGACGGTGCGCGTCGCGCCCTTCCCTCGGGGGCTTGCCAAAAGAGTGCCCGGCATCGCGACAAGCGCGGCCGAAGCCAGCAGGAACGCGCGGCGCTGGATCAACAAAACTTCCCCGTTACATTGTACCGATGACGAAGCACGAGCCTATCGCAGCATGGTACCGCCAGCCCATAGCAAGCAGGCCGCCGCCTATAACTGCAAGCTATCCACGCCTGAAACGCGTGTGCGGCACTGCCATGCCCTGTGGCTATAGGTCCATATCGTCAGGGTCAGCGCGAAGCGGTTGACCGCCCGTAACCACCCTGTAACCTTCCCGTCACGGACCCGGCTGTCCGCGCGCCGCAAGCGCAGCGACAGTTCGGACCGTGAAGGTCGAAAGCCAAAAAACATAAGGGCGGCACAAATAGCCGTCAGTCGGTCAGGGCGAACATAGTGGGGGCGAGCCACCCCGGTGCATTGGCGCCGGGAACCACATCGAACGATGTGCGGCGCGCCTTTGGGCAATAAAGGGGACGGTTTACATGCGCTATCTTGAACGAAATCGCCGGTCGTTGGGCCGCCACAGCAGCTTCGGCGCGGCAATGACCGCACTGGCGCTCGTTCACAGCGCCCCGGCGCTGGCGCAGGAGGAGGCCGCTGCAACGAGCGTGAGCGAAGCCGAGGCCGGCGACCAGATCATTGTCACCGGCTCGCGCATCGCGCGCGACGGGTTCCAGGCTCCTACTCCGGTGATCGTGATGACGCAGGAGGACATTCAGAACACCTCACCCTCGAACAA
The DNA here is from genome assembly GCA_018823905.1 of Alphaproteobacteria bacterium. Lineage (GTDB taxonomy): Bacteria > Pseudomonadota > Alphaproteobacteria > Sphingomonadales > Sphingomonadaceae > Sphingopyxis. The sequence continues at coordinate 19,823 of JAHJHL010000122.1, read as the reverse complement.
CATCGCCGACTTCGTCAACCAGTTGCCGCAACTCGCCGGCTCAACCAAGCCGGCCAACTCGCGCCTTAACATTTCCAATGGTTCGGCGGGCATTAACGCGCTCAACCTGCGCAACCTGGGTGAGAGCCGTGTGCTCGTGCTGGTTGATGGCCGCCGTTCGGTCGGATCAACGATTTTCGGCTGGGTCGATATTAACACGATCCCGCAGGCGCTGATCGAACGCGTAGAACTAGTCACCGGTGGCGCGTCGTCGGCTTATGGGTCGGACGCGGTTACAGGTGTGGTAAACTTCATCCTCAACAAGAAGATGGAAGGGCTGCGCATCACGGGCGACATCGGGATCACCGATGTCGGCGATGGCTTCAACTATTCGGGCAGCGTCGCTGGCGGCACCTCGTTCGCCGATGGCCGCGGGCATGTCGTTTTCAACGCGGAAATTGCCCATCAGGATGGTATATTCGAGATTGATCCAAACGACCGGCCTTGGAACCACAAAGGCTATCTGTCCTTTTCGAACCCTGCCTATACGGCAACCAACGGCCAGCCGGCGTTCATCACCTTCCGTGAAAATGCCGGGCAGACGAACCAAGCGCCGGGCGGCTTCATCACTGGCTCGACGGGCAATAACAACGGGCTGCGCGGTCTCTATTTCGGCCAGAACGGTCAGGTCATTCCGTTCCAATATGGCTCATTCAACTCGCCGGCGCTCGGCGGCGCAGCCGCCGTTACGCGGACGGTCGGCGGCGACTGGCGCGTGAATGATTCGGGCCGGCGCATCGGCCTGTCGCCCAAAGATGACCGCTACGGTTTTTATGGCCGCGCGAGCTTCGACGTCTCGGATAATGTCACGCTGTTCGCCGAAGGGTCGTTCAACAAGCAGGAAGTGTTCTTCAACGCCGGTCCCAACCTCGGCTCGGCGGCGCTCAACACCACCGGCTGTACGGTCGTCCCGGTCCCGACCACCTGCAACGCCTTCGCGCTGCAGACGCTCGGCGCCCAGCGACTCGCGGGTGTTACCGCCGTCAGCATCACGACCACGGCGGCCGATCTGCCCTTCCGCGGCATCAACAACAGGCGCCAGGTTCAGCGTTACGTCGTCGGTGCCGAGGGTGAATTCGACGCTTTCGGTAAAGCAGCGCGCTGGGACGTCTTTGGCCAATATGGCCGTTCCGATGTGCGCGAACAGCTGCGCAACATCATGCACGTCACGCGGATGCGCGATGCGACCAACGCCGCCTTCGCTCCCGCGGGCAATACAGGCGGCTATGCGGTCGGCTCGATCCAGTGCCTGATCAACGTCGATGCGGACTCGACCAACAACGATCCAAGCTGCGTACCGCTTAACCGCCTGGGCCTCGGCGTCGCGAATCCGGCGGCGATCGACTATGTGCTCGGCGATCCGTTCCGCAAGCAGGTGCTCGAACAATATGTCACGGGCGCCAACTTGTCGCTGACTCCGTTTGCGACTTGGGCGGGCGACGTCAGCATTGCGATCGGCGGCGAATATCGCGAGGAAAAGATTCGCGGTAGCGTGCCTGCCGAGTTCCAGCCGCTCATCAATCCCAACGGCACGACAACGAACCGCTGGTCGGTGGGCAACTATTTGCCGTTCCGCGGCAGCTACAACGTGAAGGAAGCCTATCTCGAGACGCTGATCCCGTTGGGTTTCGGCCTCGAGTTCAACGGCGCCGTGCGCGCGACCGACTACTCGACCTCGGGCTATGTCACCACGTGGAAACTTGGCGCGACCTGGGCGCCGATCGAGGACATCCGGTTCCGCGTGACGCGATCGCGCGACATTCGCGCACCCAACCTGAACGAATTGTTCCAGGCCGGCACTGCGAACAGCGATTCGGTGCGCAACCCGGCCTTCACTCCGGATCTCGCCAATGGGCCGCAGTTCTTCCCTTATTCGGGCCTGACGACGGGCAATCCCGCTCTGCAGCCTGAAAAGGCGGATTCGTGGAATATCGGCGGCGTGATCACACCACGTTTCCTGCCGGGCTTCAGCGCATCGGTCGATTATTTCCGCATCGACCTGGAAGATGCTATCGATTCGATCAGCGCGCAGGAGGTGGTCAATCGCTGCGACGAAGGCGTGCAGGCATTCTGCGACGCGATCACCACCGATCCGGTGCGCTCGACCCCCACTGTTCCTTATCTCCTTATCCGCACGCAGCCGTTCAACTATGTAAGTCGACTGGTGCGCGGTATCGATTTCGACGCCGCCTATCGCTTGCCGGTAGGAGAGAATGGCGCGATCACGCTGAAGGGTACAGCGACGCGCTATATCGAGAATCTGGCCGACACGGGAATCGCCGGAACGACGCCGCTGAACACCGTTGGAGTAAATGGCGGTCAGTCGAGCACGCCCAAGTGGATTTTCCGCGCCAACGTCAACTACTCGACCCCGACCTTCTCGGGTACGGTCACCGGGCGCGGGGTCAGTTCGGGAAAATATCTCGCTAACGCCATTGAATGCACATCGGGTTGCCCAACGTCGAGCAGCCAGTTCCCGACCCGCGACAATAACCGTGTCAAGGGAACCTTCTACGTCGATCTCAACTTGACCCAGAAGGTCAACACTGGGGTTTCCTCGGAAGCTGAACTTTTCTTCAATGTCACCAACTTGTTCGATGCCAACCCGCTGTTGCTGCCCGAAACCGGTTTGGCTGCAAACAGCACTTATTCGGACCTGCTGGGCCGCTCATTCCGCGTCGGTGTCCGGTTCAAGCTGCGCTAACGCACGAAAAGGGAGGGTCGCTGTGGCGGCCCTCCCTTTTCTCGATGAGTTTACGGAATTGCGTGCCGGAGATTGGGGGCGCTTACGGTTTCCCTCATCCACGATGGCGGCCAAGCTGGTCATGGATCCCAGACGTCGGCATAACCGACGCAGAGCGGCTTAAAATCAAACCCCATTGCCGATCACACCGGGTGCAATCAGCCCGCGCATGATCGGACAGTCCTGTGCATGCGCGCGCCACGGCCCTGGTCGCGTACATAGCACGTGATTAGCTATGCCTTTGCAAACGCCTCGATATCGGTGTTGAGCCGTTGGATGTGCGTGACGAACAGCCCGTGCGGCGCGCCTTCGTACACGATGAGCTTTGACGATTTTGCCAGTTGCGACGCCGGCTGCCCGGTGAGCGCGAGCGGGGCCGAGGCATCCTTGTCACCGTGGATGAACAAGGTCGGCACGGTGATGGCGGCAAGGGCCGGACGGAAATCAGCCGCCGTCATCGCCCGATTGAGGTCGATCACCGCGCGCAGCGAGGTGCCCAGCATGATATTCTTGATCCACTGCCGCATCAGCGGGCTGGTTTCAGGCACCACAAACGGGTCGCTGCTGGCATCGATCCATTGCGGAAAATCCGTGTAGAACTGGCGCCGCAACTGATCGAAGGCCGCGGCGGGAACGCCGCCAGGATTGTCGGCTGCTGCCGTCAAGCACGGCAGCGTTGTCGCCAGGAACAGGACACGTGCGACACGGTCCTGCGAGGGTTGGCGCCTGAGATAGTGCAATATTTCGCCGCCGCTCATCGAGTGGGCGACGACCGTGGCGCCCTTCACGTCGAGCGCGGTCAGCACCGCATCGACATCGTCCGCCAGCGTCGCGTAATCATAGCCCCGCCCGGGATCGTCCGACCGGCCATGGCCCCGGCGGTCAAAGGCGATACAGCGGAACCCGCGCTCCGACAGTGAAGCCATCTGGTACGCCCACATCTCGGACGACAGCGCCCATCCCGACAGGAACAGGATCGGCGCACCTTCTCCCCAGCTACGAACATAAAGCCGCGTTCCGTCGGCCGCGGCGACCCAGGTCGGACTGGCTGCCGCCGCACGCGGGGCGACGGCGCGCGCCGGTGTTGCGGCCAGCGCGAGCGCGGCGCCGCCCGCCAGCGTGGCGGCAAAAACATCCCGTCGGTTCATCATCTGCTCCCCCAAAAGTGGAGCCTCACGATGTCAGTCGTCTGCGCGCTGCGCGACTACCCCGCAGGTAGCTGATTCAGGTCGTGCAGATTGTCCACCAGCGCCCGCGCCACCAGCGATGCCGCGGTGCGCGTCGCGACATTGGCCTCGACCCGCTCGCCCCACGAGGAAAAGGCACGAACCGAACCGTCGCCGACCGGGATAGGCAGCACAAAGCCGTCGAGGATCCTGAAATCGCGGCCTTCGGCCAGGATGCGTTGCTGGACGTCGCTCATCGCGGTCGGCGGAATATCGCTCCAGAAAAATCCGCGATCGCGCACCGCTGTCGCGCGAACCAGATAGTCGGTGTTGCGGTACCGGTTGGCCTGATTATGCTCCAGCCACGCAACCGCCGGTCGGCCGCCAGAATTGCGTCTAATGTCCCAGCCCGCAGGCGCCCAGCGCAACGTGCCGGTGATGAAATGATCGATCCCGATCTCGCCGAAAAACTCGGCCGCAATCGCGGTCGAACGCGCCACTGACGTCGATCCGGCCAGCCCAACGGCGGCGTCCAGGGCGCGGGTTCCCAGCGTGCCGGCATCGCAAGTCATATCATCAACGCGAATCCGGTCGGCAAAGCGCGGCGCCAGACCTGCGGCGAGCAACAATCGATCCTGCTCCATCCCGGACAGGCGAAGCGCGCCCGCCAGCCGCGCGACCATGTCGGCACTGGGCTTAGCCCGGCCAGTTTCGAGGAACCCCAAATGGCGACAGGACACTCCGGCGTCGAGCGCCAATACCAATTGCGAACGGCCATCGCGTTTGCGATGCGCCACCAGATGCCGACCAAAGGCACCACGGTGATCGGGAAACAACGACCGGACTTCAGACATGGGGGACTCCTGACTCAGCCGCGGTGTCATAGCCCGATTATACAGCGCGTTTAAAGAGGGGCATCGCTAGCGATTCATCTTGGCGTGCCGCGTGCCGCCGTCCTAAGGCTCGGGGACGATCAGGGAGAGCGAGTGCCGATGTCCGAAGCCCAGCCGCAAAGCTATCCCGAAATCCGCGAGGCCGTGCGTCGTCTGTGCGCCGGTTTTCCGGGTGAATATTGGCAAAGGCTGGACCGCGACCGCATCTATCCGACCGAATTTGTCCGCACCCTGACCGAAGCCGGGTTCCTGTCGGTGCTGATCCCTGAAGAATATGGCGGGTCGGGCCTCGGGCTCGGCGCAGCAACCGCGGTGCTCGAGGAAATCCATCGTTCGGGCTGCAACGGCGGCGCGTGCCACGCGCAGATGTACACGATGGGAACGCTGCTGAAACATGGGTCGGCGGCGCAGAAGGCGGCGTATCTGCCCGCGATCGCTAGCGGTGACCTACGGTTGCAGGCGTTCGGGGTGACCGAACCCACCGCGGGGACCGACACCACCCGCATCCGCACCTTCGCCAAGCGGGTCGGCGACGATTATGTCGTCAACGGGCAAAAGATCTGGATCAGCCGCGCCGAACATTCGGACCTGATGATCCTGCTGTGCCGCACCACCCCGCGCGAGGACTGCACCAAGGCTTCCGACGGGATGAGCGTGCTGCTGGTCGATATGCGCGAGGCGGTGGGCAACGGGCTGACCGTCCGCCCCGTCCGCACGATGCTCAACCATGCGACGACCGAGCTGTTCTTCGACGACCTCAAAGTCCCCGCCGCCAATCTGATCGGCGAGGAGGGCAAGGGCTTTCGCTATATCCTGTCGGGGATGAACGCCGAGCGCATCCTAATTGCGTCCGAATGTATCGGCGACGGCCGATTCTTCATCGACCGCGCCACCGCCTATGCCAAGGAGCGGGAAGTCTTCGGGCGGGCGATCGGCGAAAATCAGGGCGTCCAGTTCCCGATCGCGCGCGCTTATGTCCAACTCGCCGCCGCCGCCGAGATGGTCGACAAGGCGGCGCGGCTGTTCGACGCCGGGCAGGACGGCGGGACCGAGGCGAATATGGCCAAGATGCTGGCGTCGGAAGCGAGCTGGTACGCCGCCGACATGTGCGTGCAAACGCACGGCGGCTTTGGCTTTGCCGAGGAATATGACATCGAGCGCAAGTTCCGCGAGACGCGGCTGTATCAGGTCGCCCCGATCAGCACGAATTTGATCCTGAGCCATGTCGCGACCCACGCGCTTGGCCTGCCCAAGAGTTTCTGAGCGACGATGGACGATTATTCGGCTTGGATCGGGCGCAGCGAAACGCGGCACGACATTGCAACGGCGGCGCCGCTTGTCGGCCTCGCCGCGCTGCTCGACCATGACGCGGCGCCGCCCGCGACCGTGCCGCCGCTCGGCCACTGGCTCTATTTCCTGCCCGATGCGCGCCAGTCGGCGATCGGCGCGGACGGCCACCCGCGCCGCGACGAAACAGGCCTGCTGCCCCCCGTTCCCCTGCCCCGCCGGATGTGGGCCGGTGGTCGCGTCGAATTCCTCGCCCCGATCGCGGTCGGCGCCGTGCTGACCCGCGTCACAACGATCGCGGCGATCCGCGCCAAGCGTGGCGCCAGCGGCGACTTGGTGTTCATAACCTTGCAGCACGACATTGCCGCCGACGGCATCCCGGCGATCCGTGAGGAGCAGGATCTGGTGTATCGTGCACCCGCGGCTGGTCCAACCACTGCGAATCCCGTCAAGCCGGTGGAACCCGAACCCGCCGACGCGGTCCACCGCGTCACCGCCGACCCCGTCCTGCTGTTCCGCTATTCAGCGCTGACCTTCAACGCCCACCGCATCCATTACGACCGCGACTATGCGCGCGATGTCGAAGGCTATGCCGGGCTGGTGGTACACGGCCCGCTGATCGCGACGCTGCTGATCGATCATGCGCGGCGCGAGATGCCCGGTCTGACGCCCCGCCATTTCAGCTTCCGCGCCGAAGCGCCGCTGATCGATGGCGTGCCCTTCGACCTCTGCCTCTCGCGCGATGGCAGCGGCGCTCGCTTGTGGGCGCGCGACGCAACGGGCCGGACAACGATGCGTGCCGACGTGCAGGGCTAGCTACCGGGATCCCACGGCGCCCTATCGCCGCGGCGCCCGATCCGGCGCTGCCAGCTCGGCTTCGGACGGCCAGTGACCCTGCGCATTTTCCGCAATGATCTCGGCCAGCAGCGCCTTGGCGCCCGCTTCGTCGCCCGCAAAGCGGCGCTCCATCGCGATCGCGAACTTGATCGTGCTGTCCTTGGTCGCTCCGACATCGGCGGGCTTCAGTCGTCCCTGCATGATCTGGACCGCTTGGTAATAGATGTCGTTCTCGATCAGTTTCAGCCCCGGCTCGATCGCGTCGATCGCGGCGCGCGCCTTGGCATGTTCGCCCATCTTGCGATAGGCGATATAGGTCCAATAGGCGGTCGGCACGCGCATATCGTCGCGCGCAAAATCGGCCGCCAGCGCGAGCGATTTCGCCATGCCATCGACGACGGTCTGATAGTCACCGGTCGCGAAGCTGGTCTGCGCGTGATAATAAACGATATTGCCGCGATAGGTGCTGATCGTCAGCCCGATCGGATTGGGCAACCCGTCGGGTTCGAAGCTGTCGGGGGTGTCGCCCATCAGCTCCAGCGCCTTGCTATAGTCCGCCAGCGCCGCGTCGAACTGCCGCGCGCGGGTCAGGTCGCGGGCGCGAAAGCGGTAGAGTTTATAGCTGTTCGGAAACGCCTTCAGCCCGTCGGTGAACGCATCGACCGCATCGCAAATCCGCCCGGCATAATCGAGACGGCGGCCCAGCCAGATGTACGAATCCTCGCGGTCGGGCGCGATCCGCAGCGCGGCGCGCGCGATTTCGATATCCTGATCGAGCCGCTTTTGCGTCGCCTTCGAGAATTTCGGCAACGTCAGCGGCGTGCCGATCAGGCTGGTTGTGCATTGCCCGGCATTGGCGGGCTGCGCTGATGCGGGAGCCGTCGCAAGCAGGAGCGCCAGCACTATTCCTGCGCCGCCCATCAACCGCGCGGTCATCCGACCACATCCTGATAGATGCGGCGGACGTTAGTCCCCATGATCTTTTCGACGTCGCTCGAGGCATAACCGAGTTTGCGCACCCCGTCCCACACCACTTCCATCCGGCGCGGGCCGTTGAGTTCGTCGATGAACAGCGGCCAGTCGTCGGCGTTGAAATTGGCACCCTCTTCGCGTTTCAGCTCGGCGATATAGGCGTCGGTCATTTCGACGACGCGGTGGTCGCGGTCGCTGCCGATCGCGACATGGTCGGCACCCGCGACCTTTACCGCATGGTCGATATGGCGGAAATAGTCGACGAGCGCGCCTTTGCGCTTCGTCGTCAGGAACGGCCGCATCTGGCAAATCCCGACCACCCCGCCCCTTTGCGCCAGCAGCCGCAGATTGTCGTCGGTGGTGTTGCGGACATTCTTGTGCATCGCCATGCACGCGGTGTGCGAGATGATCACCGGATCGGCCGACGCGTTGATCGTGTCGGCCATCGTTTGCATATTGGCGTGCGACAGGTCGATCAGCATCCCGAGCTTGTTCATCCGATCAACCACCGCGCGGCCCCAATGGGTCAGCCCGTTGGCCCCCAGTTCCTTGCACCCCGCGCCCGCCCAATTCTGGTCGTTATAGGTGATCTGCGAGGAGCGAACGCCCAGCTTGTAGAACAGGTCGATATTGTCGAGGTCGCGACCGAACTGGGTCGTGTTCTGGAACAGATAATAGATCGCGATCTGACCGTTCCGGCGCGCGACGTCGATGTCGCTGGTGCGCGTCGCCTTCAGGAACAGTGCGGGATGCGCCGCGATATGCGCGTCATGGTCGAGCACCGCCTGGATCGCGTCCTCATAGGCATGCGCTTCATAGGTTTTAGGATCGCACAAGGTCACGGTAATCGCGTCGAGCCCGCTGTCGCGCATCTGGCCAATCAGCGCCGCATCATATTCGAAGCGGACCTCGCCCATCGCGTCGAAGGTCAGCGGACGCGCGGTCTGCTTCGCCGCCAAAGCGGGTGCCATTGCCACGGCGGCTGACAGTGCCGCCCCCGAAAGCACAAATTGCCGTCTATCCATCGCATCGACTCCCAATATTTTCTATTGGAAATTTATAGCCGAAACGAAAATTATTGCAAGCGATGCGAAAAACCCGGTCGCGCCGCGCAAATCCGGTGCGATCAGCCGGTGTTGACCCACAGCACGACGGCGTCCTGCTCGCTCGTCGAATAGGCGGCGTGCTGCATGCTGCTGTCGATATAGACGCTGTCGCCGACCCCCAGGATCGCGGGCTCATAATGCTCGGTCTGAAAACAGATCTCGCCCTCAAGCACGTACAGGAACTCCTCGCCGCTGTGCTGCGACCAGGTCTTGAAATCCTCCAGGCTGCGCGCCTTGATCGTGGTGACGAACGGCAGGATCTTCTTGTGCTTCAGCTCGACCGCGATCAGCCGGTGATTATAGACCGGCGTTTCCATCGGTCGTCCCGCCCCGGACAGCGTGATGCTGCGCCGTCCGGCAGCATCCTGTCCGGTGTTGCTGGCAAAAAGCTCGGTAATGTCGATGTCGAAACCCAGCGCCAGTTTCTGCACGACGTCAAAAGTCGGCGACATCTGGTCATTTTCGATCTTCGACAGCGTCGATGCGGCGAGCGAGGTCAAGCGCCCGGCATCCTCCAGCGTCATCCCGCGTTCGCGGCGCAGCTGGTGCAGGCGCCGCCCCAGATGGAAACCTTCGGTTCGGGGCCGTTTGGACTGACGAACGGCCCCCAGAATTTCCGGCTCATCTGCTGTTCTGGGGGGCATATATCTCCGGTCCTTACCTTGGCCAAACAGTGCAAGATCGACGGATTCGGGATGGCAATTCAAACCAGGCAACCCCGTCCGCGTCACAATCCTATAATGCACAAATTTCCGATAGGCTACGGCGCTGACATTTCGCCCATGTCAGCGCCGTATATGCCCACCGGAAACCGTCTGCGTCGCGCAGATCGCGAGGATCAGAACTTATATTTGGCGTTCAGATAATAGAAACCGCCGGCGACCCCGAACACGCTATGGTTGTCGTAGATCAGACCGACGCGCGCGATACCCGGTCCACGATCGGGCGGAAAGATATTGAAGATGTTGCGCGCGCCGATGCTGAGGTCGACGTCCTGGATTCCCGAATAGGTCACCTCGGCATCGAACAATGTGACCGCCTTGCGCGGCAGGAAAGCGGCGCCGTCGCGGCGGCGCCAAGCGCCGTAATGGACGGCGCGCGCCATGAACCCGAAATCCCCAACCTTGGTGGTGGCGGAGAAATTGCCACGCCAACGCGGCGTACCGCGCTCGAACTCGGTAACGATCGACGGACCAAAACCCGTCGGCGGCGTACCGCGCAGGTGCTGCTCGTTATAGTTCACCGCCAGACTGAAGTCGGTCGACGCGTTGTCTGACCAGCCATGGCGATAGGTGCTGACCAGGTCAAAGCCGCGCACGCGGGTGTTCATCTCGTTCTGGAAATAGCGCACCTGTTCGATATCAGCGCCGTTGGGGAAGCCGATCGCCGCCAGGGCGGCGCGCTCCGCCGCGGTGGTGTTGCGCGACGGGGTCAGCAACAGGCGATCATCGACGTCGATCTGATAGAAGTCGAGTGTCGTCAGGAAGCCGTCCAGACCGGTAAAGACAACACCCGCCGACATGTTGAACGAGGTTTCCGGTTCCAGCGCCTCCGAACCGAACACCTGCGCCGCGGGCGAGCCCGGCACGAGCACGGCGTCGAGGATGAAACCGCCCATGCCGTCGAGCTGCGAGGTCAGGCTGGTACCGAAAACCTGTCCTGCCGCCGGTGCGCGGAAACCGGTGCTCACCGACCCGCGCAACGCAAAAGCATCGCTCAGTTCAAAGCGCGTCGCCGCCTTGTAGCTGAAGTTCGTCCCGAACTGGTCGTAATCTTCGTAGCGACCGGCGACGGACAGGTTCCACCACGGCGTAATATCGGCGTCGACTTCGGCGAACACCGCATAGCTGTTTGAGTCGAAACTGCCCGCAAATTCGGGCGAGAAGCCCTGGAAGCCATTCGCCCCCGCCGGAAGATCCTGCAACGGACCGGTCACATAGCTGGCGACATCGCCCTCACCGATGACATAGGTTTCCTTGCGGTGACTGGCGCCCGCAAAGATCAGGATGTCGTCGTTCAGCTCATAGGCGACTTCCCCGTCGAACTGGATTTCGCGCTGGGTCAAAGAACCCGGCTTGAACGACGTCGGCGAATTCACCCCCATCGAGGCATTGATCGTACCGCTGATGGTATAATCGACCGTGTTGGTGCCATAGCGCGCGGACAGATCCCAGGTCAGCGGGCCATTCTGATCGCGCAGGCCGACAAGGGCGCTGAAGTCTTCGAGGTGGCCGCCAAATTCCGGCGTAAAGCCACCCGGATAGATGCTGGCCAGATTGAACTGCTGCGGGTGCGCCGGACTCAGGTCGAAGGCCGAATCAGCATAGGTGCTATGGCCGTTCAGCCCGCCCGCGGCGAACGGCTGGCGCAGACCGAAAGTCACCGAGCTTTTGCCGGTCATATAGTTGCCGAACGTATAGGCTTCCAGCTCGTCGCTGATTTCAATGCCAGCGTTCCACACCGATTTGAACGCCATGTAGCGCGGATCAAGATTGCCTTCTGGATGCTCCGGCACCCCCGGCACTCCCGCTGCCCGCAGCGCCGCCGCGCCCGCATGGCTGGCTTTGCGCGCATAGGCCTTGGCTTGATCGGTATATTGGGCCGCCAGGTTGAAATAGGCATTGTCGCCAACCGGCACCGCAATATGCCCCTGAATGTCGTAGGTGCGACCGCCGGTGCCGTAATATTCACCGACTTGCCCGATGATCGACCCGCCGCTGCGCGCCTTTTTCAGCTCCAGGTTGATGACACCGGCGATCGCATCGGAGCCATATTGCGCCGACGCGCCGTCGCGCAGCACTTCGACGCTCGACAGCGCGATCGGAGGAATCACGTTGAAATCCTGGCCCTGCGAACCCGAGGTCGAGGCATGACCAGTGCCGATCTGGACGATCGAGGCGCGGTGACGACGCTTGCCGTTCATCAGCAGCAGCACGTGATCAGCCGGCGAGCCGCGCAGCGTGACCGGGCGGACGAACGACGAACCGTCGTTGCCCTGCAGGCGTTGCGCGTTGAACGCGGGGACCAAGGTGCGCAGCGCATCGTTTACGTCGGCATAGCCGGTCGTGCTGATCTGTTCCGGCGAGATGACATCGATGGCGACCGAGCTGTCGGTGATCGAGCGGTCCTTGCGGCGCGTCCCGATGACGACAATATCGCTGCCGCCTTCGTCGGTATCGGCACCTTCGGCTTCGGGCGGCGGCGTCTGCGCCTGCGCAACCGGTGCCATCGCGAATGCGAGCGCCGACGACAACAGCAGACGTGAAACGAACTTCGACATTATTTCCCTCCTTAGGTAACCCATTATCCACCCTGAAAATCGCAAATTTCCGGGCCTCGTCTTATTCTTGTAATTTTTCCTATCATAAATTTTATTGCCTAGCCAGCATAATATTCCTATGTGGTGGCTCAAGGGCTGCGGCGGATCGCACTGGCCCGATCGCCGGGGAGCCCTTTACGTGATCGACATCGCCAACCCGTCCGCCCGCGACCGGCTGACCCGCCGACTTGGCGCCGTGTCGGTTTCTGCGTTTGCCCTGATGCTATCGGGCGCCACTGCCACAGCGCAGCCAGCGATTGCCGCGCAAGACCTTGTTATCCATGCAGGCGCTGTGATCGCAGTCCCCGGCGAGCGCGCGCTTGGCCCGACGACGATCGTTGTTCGCAAGGACAAAATCGCACAGCTTCTGCCCGGCTATGTCACCGTCAGCGACGCGCCGGTGCTCGACCTCAAAGACCGGACGGTGCTGCCCGGCCTGATCGACACTCACGTCCATTTCAGCTTTTCTCCCGCGACGCGCAACTGGTCGGCGGCGATCGATACCCCCGAAGACGTCGCGCTGCTTTCCTTTTCCAATGCGAAAAGGACGTTGGAAGCGGGTTTCACGACGGTCCGCGATGTCGGGTCGGACGGCTACGCGATCCACGCGCTGCGCGACGCGATCAACGAAGGCACGGTCACCGGGCCGCGCATTTTCCTGTCGGGCACCTCGCTGTCGATCGTCGGCGGCCATGGCGATATGTCGGGGCTCAACCGCAAGACGACCGAGGCGCTGTTCCCCTATGACTATACCGGCGCCTGCACCGGCGCGGTCGAATGCGCGCTGCGCGTGCGCGAGGCCGCCAAATATGGCGCCGACCTGATCAAGATCACCGCAACCGGCGGGATCATGTCGCAGCAGGCGCGCGGGCTGGGCCAGCATCTCAGCGACGAGGAACTCAGCTCGATCGTCTCCACCGCGCATAGCCTGGGCCTGAAGGTCGCCGCGCATGCGCACGGCGCGCAAGGCGTCACTGCGTCGGTGCGCGCCGGGGTCGATTCGATCGAACATGGCACCTATCTCGACGCCGAAACGGCGAAAATGATGGCGGCGCGCGGCACCTGGCTGGTGCCGACGCTCGGCCTGCTCGATTCGCACGACAGTGCCGACACCGCGCGCATCACCCCCGCAGTCCAGGCAAAGATGGCCGAGGCGCGCAAGGTGTCGGGCGACAACATCCGCCTTGCGGTGCGCTACCAGGTCAACATCGCCTTTGGCACCGACGCCGGGGTGTCGCCGCACGGCGAAAACGCGCGGCAGTTTCGCAAGATGGTCGAGCAGGGGCCGATGACCCCGATGGCGGCGCTGCGCTCGGCCACCGTCGATGCCGCGGCGTTGCTCGGTCAGTCGGACAACCTCGGTACGATCGCGCCCGGCAAATTTGCCGACATGATCGCGGTCGCTGGCGATCCCTATCGCGACGTCACTGTGCTGGAGAAGGTCGCCGTCGTTATCAAGGACGGTCAGATCGTCGCCCGGTCCGCCGACTGACCCACAATAAACGCAACAAACAACCGAAGAACTGGCAGAAAAGACATATGAACGCTCCCGAAAATATTGTGAAAATCCCGTCAACCGCGCTCCCCGCCTCCCCGCTGGCCAAGCAGGCCGCATCGACCTTTGATCAACTAGGTCTGTCTTTCGACGATCGCCTTGGATCCGACCTGACGGTCTATTCACCGATCGACGGATCGCCGCTCGCCGCGCTGCGCATGGATACCCCCGGCGACGTCGACGCGATGGTTGCGAACGCCCGCACCGCCTTTGCCGCGTGGAAGCTCGTTCCGGCCCCGCATCGCGGCGAACTGGTCCGCCGCTATGGCGCACTGGTGCGCGAGCATAAGGAGGCGCTGTCGCTGCTGCTGTCGATCGAGAATGGCAAGATCCTGACCGAAGCGCGCGGCGAAGTGCAGGAAGTCATCGACATCTGCGAATATGCCGTCGGCCTGTCGCGCCAGCTGTTTGGGCTGACCATCGCGTCCGAACGGCCCGAACATCGCCTGACCGAATATTGGCACCCGATGGGGGTGCTCGGGCTGATTTCGGCGTTCAATTTTCCCGCCGCGGTCTGGGCGTGGGGGACGACCGTCGCACTGGTCTGCGGCGACGCCGCGATCTGGAAACCGTCGGAGAAAACCCCGCTCACCGCGCTCGCCTTTGCCGGGCTGCTGGCGAAAGCGGCGGACGATTATGATCTGGCGCCCGACCATCTGGTGCAGGTCGCGATCGGCGACGCGCGCTGCGGCACCGCGATCGCCGATCACCCCGACGTCGCGATCGTGAGCGCGACGGGCAGCGTGCGGATGGGACAGGATGTTGCGGTGCGCGTCGCCGGGCGGTTCGGCCGTCCGGTCCTCGAACTCGGCGGCAACAACGCCGCGATCATCGCGCCCAGCGCCGACCTCGACCTCGCGCTGCGCGGCGCGGTGTTTGCCGCGACCGGCACCTGCGGCCAGCGTTGCACCACGCTGCGCCGCCTCATCGTCCACAACAGCATCCGCGAAACCTTTGTCGCGCGCCTGATCGCGACCTTTGCTACCCTGCGTATCGGATCGCCGCTCGACGACGCGACGCACGTCGGGCCGCTCATCGACCAGATGGCCTTTGACGGCATGCAGCGCGCGCTCGAACAGGCGCGGCGCGAGGGCGGCACCGTCCATGGCGGCGAGCGCCTCGATCTCGCAGGCGCTGCCGACGGCTATTATGTCCGCCCGGCGATCGTCGAAATGCCGCAGCAAAGCGATATCGTGCGCGAAGAAACCTTTGCGCCGATCCTCTATGTCATGGGCTACGACAGCCTCGACGAAGCGATCGCGCTGCAGAACGGCGTCTCGCAAGGCCTGTCGTCGAGCATCTTCACCAACGACGTCCGCGAGGCCGAGCGCTTCCAGTCGGCGCAGGGCAGCGACTGCGGCATCGTCAACGTCAACATCGGCACCAGCGGCGCCGAAATCGGCGGGGCCTTCGGCGGCGAAAAGGTCACCGGCGGCGGGCGCGTGTCGGGCTCCGACAGCTGGAAGAATTACATGCGCCGCGCCACTGCAACGGTGAATTATTCGGCGTCGCTGCCGCTGGCGCAGGGCGTGAAGTTCGACCTCGACATCGATCCGTGAAATTACGCACAAGAAACAAAATCCAAGGAGAGTGAATATGATCCCCCGCACCCTGAAACTCTTGGCGTCGGCAAGCCTGCTGATGCTGGCGACGCCGTCGCTCGCTATCGCCCAGGAAGGCAGCTTCCAGGGCACCTCGTTGCTCGGCCAGCCGATGGTGACCAATCCCGATCGCAACGTCGGCGTCGCCGCTGTCGCGACGCTCGAACGCGCCGCCAAGGATGCCAAGGCGGCATTCGAAAGCAACATGACCGTCGACACCGCGACCTGGTACGGCCGCATCCTGTTCTATCAGGGTTACGTCAAGGAATCGGCCGCGGTCTATGAAACCGCGCTCAAACGCTTTCCCAATTCGGGCAAGCTGATGCGCCACCTCGCGCACCGCCATTTCTCGCTCCGCCAGTTCGACAAATCGGTCGAGGTCGGCCTGAAAGCAGCGAAGATTTACGAAGGCCAGCCGCTCGAACGAGAAAAGCCCGGCCCCGACTATTTCCCCGGCACGCCCGATGTGGTGCAATATTATCTCTATTACCACCTCGGCCAGGCCTATTTCGCCAAGCATGACTATAACAACGCCGCCAAATGGTTCGCCAAGTCGGCCGAATCCGCCGCGTTCAACCATGACGTCGAAGCGCGCACCGCGAACAGCTATTGGGAATATCTGTCGCTCGCCCGCGGCGGTAATCTGCGCGCGGCGCAAAAGGTGCTCGACGAGTACGACCTGACCCTGTTCGAAGTCCAGCCCGACGGCAGCCCCGACACCTACTTCGACGGCCTCCAGCTGTTCAAGGGCCATCGCTCGCCCAAATCCTTCTTCAGCGCCGAAGACACTGGCCGCGCTTTCGCCACCGCTGACGGCGTCGCCGCATCGACCGCCTACAGCCTCGCCAATTATTACATCCTGATGGGCGAGGCCGAAAAGGCGAAACCTTGGCTCCAGCGGTCGATCAACGTCGACAGCTGGAGCTATTTTGCCCGGGTCCAGGCCGAGGCCGACTGGTTGCTCCTGTTCCCCGGTCAGCAACCCTGACGCACGAAGCCCCCAAGAGCGGCCGTTCGCACGCGAAGTCCCTGGCGCGCGCGAACGGCCGCGAAGTGGGCCGATCGACCCAGGCCGGCGCAGGTTTGAAGTTGGCGCGCCCGGCAGGATTCGAACCTGCGACCACCCGCTTAGAAGGCGGGTGCTCTATCCAGCTGAGCTACGGGCGCCCGGATGCGCGAATAGCGTGGTTTGCGTGGGCTGCAAAGCGGGTTAAGCAGCGTGCCGATGACCGATTCCGCCGCGCCCCTCGCCCGCCCCGCAGCCGTCAACGCGTCGAGTGTCCGCCACTTTCGCTATTATGACTTTGTCATGGCAGCCTTTGTCACGGTGCTGCTGCTCAGCAACATCATCGGCGCGTCGAAGCTGTCGACGCTGGGCGGGCTGACCTTTGGCGCCGGGATCCTGTTTTTCCCGATCGGCTATGTCATCGGCGACGTGCTGACCGAAGTCTATGGTTATGCCCGCGCGCGGCGGGTGATCTGGGCCGGGTTCGGCGCGCTGATCTTCATGGCGGTGATGAGCTGGGTCGTGCTGGCAATGCCCCCGGCGCAGGGCTGGTGGTGCAGCGGCACCGAGGCTCTGACGCTGAAATCGGGCGAGGCCAGCGGCAGCGGCGCCGTGTGTCAGGCGACTTATGAGAGCGTGTTCGGCAGCGCGTGGCGCATTGTGCTCGCGTCGATCGTTGCATTCTGGGCTGGCGAATTTGTGAACTCCTACGTCCTGGCGCGGATGAAGGTCGCGACCAGCGGGCGCTTCCTGTGGATGCGCACGATTGGATCGACGATTGTCGGCCAGGGGGTCGACAGCCTGATCTTTTACCCCATCGCCTTCCTCGGCATTTGGGAAACCGAGCAGGTGCTGCTGGTGATGGCGACGAACTGGGCGATGAAGGTCGCGTGGGAAGCCGCGCTGACCCCGGCAACTTATCTGGTAGTGGGCGCGTTGAAGCGCCGCGAAGGTGTCGATGTGTTCGACGAAGGCACCGATTTTACGCCGTTCGCTGCCAAGGTTTGATCCATGACGCTGATTGAAATTGCCTCGCTGTTCGGCGAACGGAAGGCTTCGCTGGTCGAGTTGAGCGGGCTCGATAAGGACGCACTTCACATCTATTTCGGGCTGGCGCTATTTCTGCTCATTCGCCTGTTCTGGCGGTGGCGGGGCGGCTGGGTGGTCGCATGGCTGACGGTTCTGGCCATGGCCGTCGGGGGCGAATGGCTCGACATGACCCGCGAGATGGGTGACGCGACGATCCAGCCCGACGCGGCGCATTGGCACGACATCTGGAACACGATGTTCTGGCCGACGGTGCTGTTGCTCGTCGGGCGCTGGCTGCAACCTACAGCGAAGTCCTCCGCCGATGCGCCCGACGAAATGTCAGGCGAGGACGCCGAGCGCCGCTTCGAACAGGCGTAGGCCGTCGGTGCCGCCATGCGCGCGGTCGATCGCGCGTTCGGGGTGCGGCATCATACCGAGCACGTTGCCCGCGTCGTTGAGCACGCCCGCAATGGCGCGCGCCGACCCGTTGACGCTGTCGGCGTAACGGAACGCAACGCGGCCCTCGCCCTCGATCCGGTCGAGCGTCGCGGCGTCGGCAAAATAATTGCCGTCGTGGTGCGCGACGGGAATGTTGATTTCTTCGCCCGCGGCATAGCTGGCGGTGAACAGCGACTGGCTGTTTTCGACCTTGAGCGGCACATTGCGACAGACGAAGTTGAGGCCGGCGTTGCGCATCAGCGCGCCGGGCAGCAGCTGCGCTTCGGTCAGCACCTGGAATCCGTTGCACACGCCGAGCACCGGTACCCCGCGTGCCGCAGCATCGGCGACCGCGCGCAGGATCGGCGAGCGCGCCGCCATCGCGCCCGAGCGGAGGTAATCGCCATAAGAAAAGCCGCCCGGCAGCGCGATGAAGTCGGTGCCATCGGGCAGATCGGTATCGCGGTGCCACACCATCGCGGGGGCACGGCCGGTGACCTGTTCCAGCGCGACCGCCATGTCGCGGTCGCAGTTGGAGCCGGGAAAGACGATGACGGCGGTCTTCATGGCGCTGGCTCCTTACGGGCGTTCGATACGGTAGTTTTCGATCACCGTGTTCGCGAGCAGCTTCGCGCACATCGCGTCGAGATCCGCATCGCTTGTCCCGTCGGCGACGTCGAGTTCGATAAAACGCCCGGCGCGCACATCGGCGACGCCGCCGAAACCCAGCCCTTCGAGTGCATGGTGGATCGCCTTGCCCTGCGGGTCGAGCACCCCCGGCTTGAGTGTCACATAGACATTCACTTTCATGGGGGCAGACCTTTACTTGGCGGGACGGGAGGATGGGCGCGCCTATGCCCGCGAATCACTTTGGGGGCAAGGGGCGGAGGACGGCGCGCAGCGCGAAAATTGCCGCTGTTCGGATTGCGAGCCAGTCGCATCTTTCCTGTTGCGAATCTCTCGCACCATCCCTACATCAGACTTGTTGAGAAGGATTCGCACATGGTCGTCTGTGTCTGCAACGCAATAAGGGAAAGCCAGCTGCGCGATGTCGCGCGGACCGGCCAGTTGCGCTGCGCCAAGGCCGCCTACGCGCAATTGGGTCGCAAACCCAAGTGCGGACAATGCCTGCCTTTCGCTCGCAATATCATCAGCGACGTCGCCGCGACTGCCTGATTTTTCTTGGTTTTCCGCCATTTTTGACCTTGGCCTGATGGGGCGGGGGCGCGTATAATGCGTCCATCCCATTCCAAGATAAAATGACAGGATTACACCATGAAGGGCGACGAAAAGGTCATCGATTTTCTGAACGAGGCGCTCAAGAACGAGCTAACTGCGATCAATCAGTACTGGCTGCACTATCGCATGCTCGACAATTGGGGCGTCGCGCGGCTCGCCAAGTTCGAGCGCGAGGAATCGATCGACGAAATGAAGCACGCCGACCAGCTGGCGGACCGCATTCTCTTCCTTGGCGGCCTGCCCAATTTCCAGATGCTGGGTCGGCTGCGGGTGGGTGAGACGGTCGAAGAGATTTTGAAGGCCGATCTGGCGCTCGAGGAAGAAGCGATCCCATTACTGAAAGACGCGGTCGCGCATAGCGAAAGCGTCCGCGACTATGTCAGCCGCGACCTGTTCGGATCGATCCTGGCCAGCGAAGAACATCATGTCGATGAGCTGGAAAAGCAGTTCGAGATGATCGAGCGGATGGGGATCGAGAATTACATCCAGCTGCAATCGAAGCCTTCGGGCGAGGATTGATTAGGTTCGTCGCCCCCGCGCAGGCGGGGGGCCGCTGGAGGTTTGAAATCCACATCGCTGTGCAAACCGATAGC
>JAHJHL010000121.1 GCA_018823905.1 Alphaproteobacteria bacterium | reverse complement strand
CTGGAAGGAGCCTCCCATGACCACCGGTCACCCGCCGCGTTTTCTGACGACCCCCGATGCCGCAAAGCGGGTCGGCCTCTCGCACCGGACGCTGGAGAAGCATCGCTGCTATGGAACGGGTCCCGCCTATCGCAAGCTTGGCGGCCGGGTCGTCTATGCGATCGACGAACTCGATGCCTGGGTCGAACTTGGCCGGCGTTCGTCGACGTCCGATCCCGGCACCGGCACCGTGCACCCGGCGCGGCAGGTGCAGCGCTAATGCGCGGCGTCGATTTTGAACGGGCGCTGCGCCCGCGGCTAACCGCTAATTGCAACGCTGGCACACACCCGTCGCCGCGTGACACCGCGCTCACTGAGGTCGAAATGACCTGGATCGAGGGGCGACACGAGCAGTGGATCCGCTTCGGCCGCATCGCAGCCGAGCGCATCTTGAGCCGCGCCAAGCGCGTCGCGGCGTTCCGGCCCGGCGCCGTCTTTGCTTACGTGCGCTGGACGTCGAACGACTTCGGGACGATCCATTCGACCATCGCGATTGCCGCGGCGGTTGTGCCTGGCGAAGCTTATGCAACGCTGCCGTTCGTCCATCCCGGCGCGGATATCCTCGCGCGGATCGACGGCTGGCCGAAAGTGCAACAGGCGCTTGAGGCGATCGACGCGGTCGAAGCGACCGGCATCGATGCCTGCGATGCGGCGCCCGATCATTGGCGCCATGTCGGCAGCCGGATTTCGGCGGGGCTGCCATTCCGGCCATATTCCCGTGACCGCCATACGGCATGGCTGCGCCGCCGGGCGGTCGAGTTATGAGCCGCCGGGCACTTCGCGCCACGGCGGCGGCCGCGGCGATCTTCAGCACATCGTTCGTCGCGGTTGCGTGGCTCAAGCCCGCGCCGCGCTTCCTCTGGAATGTGAGCGCCAGCGCTCCGACCGGCCTCTATTGGGTCGATGTGGGCGCGCCGCCGCGGCTCGGCGACCTTGTCGCCATCGCCCCGCCGTCCGCACTCGGGACATTCCTTGCGCAGCGCGGATATTTGCCGCGCGACGTGCCGATGCTGAAGCGGGTCGCCGGTCTTCCCGGCGCGCTCGTCTGTCGTTCCGGCGTCTTCGTCACGCTCGATGGCGTCGCGGCCGCCCGCGCGCTGGCGCGCGATCGGGCCGGTCGTCCGCTCCCCGTCTGGACGGGTTGCCGGATCGTCGGCGGTGACGAACTCTTTCTCGTCAATGCGGCGCGCGACAGCCTCGACGGCCGCTATTTCGGGGCGATGCCGGCAGCTGGTCTGCTCGGCACCGCGCACCCGATCCTCACCCGCTCGCATCCGACGGCGGCGCTTCGCTGGGGCTCCGCCGAACCCGACCACCCGCCATCACGCAGCAAGGAGACGTCATCATGATCATCGGGACAATGCGCCGGAATACGACGGGAGGATATTCCGGCTCGATCAAGACGCTCGCGTTCGACGCGCAAATCGAGCTCGCACCGGCAGCCTATTCTGAAAAAGAGAATGCGCCAGGTTGGCGCTTACTGATCGGAGATCCCGCACTCGGTGCGGAGATCGGGGCCGGTTGGGATCGCACGGGTCCGCGCGGTTTATATATTGCGCTGCAGATCGACGACCCGAGCCTTGCTGCGCCGTTGCGCGCAAATCTGGTTCGCCTGGGCCCAGACGACGGCGATTTGTCTATTCTCTGTTCGCGCCCCGAACCGCAGGCCGGGAACTGAGCCATGGGGCTGCTGCTGCGCTTCGTGGGTGGGTTCGCGCTTCGCGTCAGCGTGCCTTGCGGCGCGTTTCTTGCGTCATTCGCGATGCCTCTGGCTTGCCCGCCCGCTGCCGCGGCGGTGCAACCGGCGCGCCATCCTCATGCCGCACCGGTCGCCGAAGCCGCACAGCGCTTCGGCATTCCGGAGCTTTGGATCTGGCGCGTGATGCACGCCGAAAGCCGCGGCAAGGTTGGTGCGGTTTCGCACGCCGGGGCGATGGGGCTGATGCAGATCATGCCCGGAACCTGGGCGTCGCTGACCGCGCGCCATCGGCTCGGGGCGGATCCGTTCGACCCGCGCGCCAATATCCTCGCCGGTGCAGCCTATCTGCGCGCGATGTGGGACCGCTATGGCGACGTTCAGTTGATGCTCGCGGCGTACAACGCGGGGCCGGGCCGCGCCGATGCCTTCGCATCGGGGCGCCGCGGTCTGCCCGCTGAGACGATCGCCTATGTCGCCAAGATCGCACCCGAATTGCATGTATCAGGCAGCGCCGCAACTGCTCCGTCGATGCTGTCGCCCGCGCCGGGATGGCGCGATGCGGCGCTCTTCGCTGAGCGAAATTTGCCGTCTGACGACGCACAACCTGCAAGCCCGTCGGGAACGGCTGCGCCTGCCCGGGCTGCAGGTGCTTCCATTTTCATTCCCTTGTCCGATGGCCGTGACCGGTGACGGACGGCGGGGCCGCTGGGTTTTTTGACAGGCTCTGCTCAGGGCCGGTGGTCGCTTGCTGGAAGGGACATGGGGGAGGGCAAGATAAAAGCCGTGCCAGCTTCGGGCACTCCATGGTCGGTTTTCTGCGGGTTTGCGCGTATGGCTCTGCCGAAATCTGCCATATCATCGCGTTGAACGCGCCGTTTTCTCCCAACTTTTCGTATGGCACCGCCCCCGATGCGCGGTGACGACCATGATTTCCGCATCAGGCCGGGACGGAGCCGCGATCGCGGGGCAGGGTCGGCAGGCAAGGGCAAGCGGCTCGCTACGCAGGTGCGCAAAGCAGCCTCGCGGTCGGGCTACACCCGCTCGCGGCCTGGCCGCGGCGCTGGCGGCGGGACCGGCACGCATGGACGGGGCCGGCGGGCCATGGCGGCGATGCGCCGTCAGCCTGGCGCCCGGCGCGTCACGGTCATGGCGCGCGTCGTCCGCCACCAAGGCGCGCGGTTTCGCGCCGCGCCGCTGGCGCGTCATATCTCCTATCTCGAGCGGGAAGGCGTGACCCGTGACGGCCGCGACGCGAGCATGTTCGATGCGGGCGGCGACGCCGCCGATCGCGATGCCTTCGCCGCGCGCTGCGAAGACGACCGGCATCACTTCCGGCTGATCGTGAGCCCGGAGGACGCCGCGGATCTCGGCGATCTCCGTTCCTTCACGCGCGATCTCATGACGGACATGGGACGCGATCTCCAGACCCGCCTCGACTGGGTCGCGGTCGATCATTGGAACACCGACAATCCGCATATCCATATCCTCGTGCGCGGCGTCACCGATGATGGCGCCGATCTCGTCATCGACCGCGGCTATATCGCCGCAGGCATTCGCGGACGGGCCGAAGCACTTGCAACGCTCGAACTCGGTCCACGCAGTGAGCTCGACATGCAAAGCGCGCTCGCGCGCGAAGTCGATGCCGATCGCTGGACAAGTCTCGATGCCCGACTGCAGAGGCTCGCCGACGAAGCGGGCGGAGTCATCGATCTGCGCCCCGCAGCGAACGAAGACCGGCATATGCACGGCCTGCTGGTCGGCCGCGCCGCCCGGCTCGAGCAGATGGGTCTCGCCGAGCGGCAGGGCGCCGGCCTTTGGGCGCTCGGGGCCGGCGCCGAGCCGGCGCTGCGCGAGGTCGCGGTGCGCGGCGATATCATCAAGACGATGCACCGCGCGCTGTCGCGCGGCGGGCGCCGCTTCGATCCCGCCGCGCTCGCGCTTCACGACGGCGCGCCCGAGACCGCGATCGTGGGCCGCCTTGTCGAGCGGGGGTTGCATGACGAACTTGCCGGCAGCGCCTATGCGATCGTCGACGGCGCCGACGGGCGAACCCATCACATCCGCTTCAACTACATGGAGATGACCGGTGATGCCAGGCCGGGCTCGATCGTCGAGCTCCGCAGTTGGGAGGATGGCAAGGGGCGCGCGCATATGTCGCTTGCGACGCGCTCGGACCTCCCGCTCGCGTCGCAGGTCACCGCGCCCGGCGCGACCTGGCTCGACCGCCAACTCGTCGCCCGTGAACCGGTCGCGTGCGGGAATGGCTTCGGTCTCGAAATCCGCCAGGCGATGGAGAAGCGGGCGCGCTATCTCGTCGAGCAGGGATTGGCGTCGCGCGCCGGGGACCGGCTGACCCTGTCATCCGGGCTCATCGACAAGCTCGCTTCGCGCGAACTGGAAGCCGCGACCGCATCGATTGCCGAGCGGACCGGCCTTGCCCACAAATCGTCGGCTGCCGGCGACTATGTGAGCGGCGTCTACCGCGAGCGCGTGACGCTCGCATCGGGGCGCTTCGCCATGATCGACGACGGGCTGGGTTTCCAGCTCGTCCCCTGGCGCCCCGCGCTCGACCGCCATCTCGGCCAGCACATCACCGGCACCATGTCCCCCGGCGGCTCGGTCGATTGGGCGCTGGGCCGGGGCATCGGCATCTAGAAAGGCATTTAGAAAGGCATTTTGCAATGAACGACAAGATCCTCTGGGGACAGATTACTGCGGTCGGTTCGATCGTGATCTTCGCGGTCTGGGCAGCAACGCAGTGGACCGCGGGCGCGCTTGGATTTCAGCCGGCGCTCGGCGCGCCCTGGTTCCGCATCGGTGACTATCCGGTCTATCCGCCGCCCGCCTTCTTCTGGTGGTGGTTTGCCTATGATGCCTATGCGCCGCCGATTTTCTACCGCGGCGCCATGATCGCGGCGTCGGGCGGCTTCGCCTCGATCATTGTCGCGATTTCCATGTCGGTGTGGAGGGCCCGTGAGCGGCAGCGCGCCGAGACCTATGGTTCAGCGCGCTGGGCCGAGGCTGGCGATATCCGCCGCGCAGGCATGCTCGACGAGGCTGGGGTCATCTTGGGGCGCTTTGGTCGGAGCTATCTTCGCCATGACGGCGCCGAACATATCCTATGCTTCGCGCCGACACGGTCGGGCAAGGGCGTCGGGCTTGTCGTGCCGACGCTGCTCACCTGGCCGGGCAGCTGCATCGTGCATGACATCAAGGGCGAGAATTGGCAGCTGACGTCGGGGTTCCGGGCCCAGCATGGGCGCGTCCTGCTCTTCGATCCCACCAATATCGCGTCGGCCGCTTACAATCCTCTCCTCGAAGTGCGGCGCGGCGCGTGGGAGGTGCGCGACGTCCAGAATGTCGCCGACGTACTTGTCGATCCGGAAGGCAGCCTCGAGAAGCGCAACCATTGGGAGAAAACGAGCCACTCGCTTCTCGTCGGAGCCATCCTGCATGTTCTTTATGCCGAAGAGGATAAATCGCTCGCAGGCGTCGCGGCCTTCCTCTCCGATCCGCGGCGCGGTATCGCCTCGACCCTGCGCATCATGCAGTCGACGGCACATCTCGGCGAGAAGGGTATCCATCCCGTCGTCGCGGCGGCGGCGCAGGATCTGCTCAACAAGTCGGCCAATGAGCGGTCGGGCGTCCTTTCGACCGCCATGTCCTTTCTAGGGCTTTACCGCGACCCCGTCATCGCTGCGGTGACGCGGCGGTCGGACTGGCGCATCGCCGACCTTGTGGCGGGGGAGACGGCGACCTCGCTCTATCTCGTCGTGCCGCCCGGCGACATCAGCCGCACCAAGCCGCTCATTCGTCTGATCCTCAATCAGATCGGGCGGCGGCTCACCGAGGAACTTAATCCGCGTGCGCGGTCGCAGCGCCTTCTTCTCATGCTCGATGAATTTCCGGCGCTGGGGCGGCTCGATTTCTTCGAGAGCGCGCTCGCCTTCATGGCCGGCTATGGGATCAAGGCGTTTCTGATCGCCCAGTCCTTGAATCAGATCGAGAAGGCTTACGGCCAGAACAACGCCATCCTCGACAATTGTCACGTCCGAGTCAGCTTCGCGACAAACGACGAGCGGACGGCCAAGCGGATCTCGGACGCGCTCGGCACCGCCACCGAAATGCGCGCAATGAAAAATTATGCCGGGCACCGGCTATCGCCCTGGCTTGGCCATCTGATGGTCTCGCGGACCGAGACGGCCCGCGCCTTGCTGACGCCCGGCGAGGTCATGCAACTGCCGCCCGATCAGGAAATCGTCATGGTCGCCGGCGTCGCGCCGATCCGGGCGAGCAAGGCCAAATACTATGCCGACCCCCGATTGATGGCGCGGATCCTGCCGCCGCCCGCGCCGCCGCAAGTCGGCGAAAGCCGTCCCGACGACTGGAGCGCGTTGGAACGACCGAAAGACCTGTCCGGCGGGAAGGTCGAGATCGCAGTTCATGATGAGATCCCCGATGCGAGCGACGGCGAGGAGGACGATAGCGACGCCAACAGCGGTATCCGGCAGGAGCCGGCGATGGCCGACCATGAGAATATCGTATCTGAGGCTCGCCCGGATGTCAGCGAGTTCGATTTCGCAACCGAGGAACGAGAGGATGACCCCGTCCGCGAGCGCAAGGCGATCGACGGTGCGATGCGCCGCGGCGCCCGCCTGGCGTCGCAGGATCCGGACGACGGGATCGAACTATGAGGAAGTCGTCGGTCAAGCGGACCTTCCGGATCGATAGCGTGCTGGCGCGCCAGCTCGACGAACGCGCGAGCAGCCGCCGCATCACGCGCACCGACATCGTCGAGGCCGCGCTCGCATCTTTGCTCACTCCCGATCATGAGGAGCGACTTGAGGCCGTGCTGACGCGGCGGCTCGATCGGCTGTCGCGGCAACTCGACCGGCTCGAATGGCATGTCGAATTGTCGAACGAAGGCTTCGCGCTGTTCGTCCGCTCCTGGCTGATCAACAATCCCCCGCTCCCTGACGCGGCACTCCGGGCGGCGCAAGTGACTGGCAAGAAACGGTGGGAGGCCTTTGTCGATTCGCTGAGCCGCCGGATGGAGCTCGGGCCGAAGCTTGGTGACGAATTGTCCCGCGACGTGGACGGCGATCATTCGTCGCCCGCCGCGAAATAGGCCAGGAGGCGTTGCGCGAGATCGGGGGCCAGCCGGATGAAATTGCGTCTTCCGTCGTGGCGATCCGGCTCCCGCGCCAACAGTCCCTCGTCGCAAAGGCGCTGCAGCAGCCTGAGGGCCGTCGTTCTCGGAAGGCCCGACGCGATACAAAGCGAGCTGGTCGATACTGATTTCGCCGCTGCCTCATGGATGAAGAGATCGATGAGCATATCCCAAGCCGGTTCGCCGAACAGGCCTTCTGCGCCGACAAGTTGTCGGCGCAGAAGGCGCCGCCGCCATACGCGCTGCGCGTTGGCGAGCGCCAACTCGGCATCGGGTGAGTTCCGCCAATCGGCAATTCTGTCGCGAAGTAGCGTGCCGGGCGAAGACGTCCGACCGGAGGCAGGTCGTCCCCGGAGGATCATCCGATGCCCTCGGAGCGCGACAATGATATGTTCCAGCACCTCGACGTCGAGCGCTTGTCCGATCGTAGCCAGGCGTTCAGTTGCCTCGATATCGCACCGGCTGGGCGCTGGGTCGCCACTAGGATGGTTATGGACGAGAATGATCGCGGCGGCGTCGAGTTCGATCGCTCGCCGAAATATCGTGCGGGGATAGATTGCGAGATGGCCGAGCGTTCCGCGCTGTAATTGTTCATCCGCGATGAGGCGATGCGACGGGTCAAGGAACAGCACGCGCAGCGCCTCATCGGGAAGCGCGCCCATCGATGCCCTGAGATAACGCAGCAATTTGGGATTGTCGGGGTCGATGCCGCGACCGCTCAGCTCTTCGCGCATGGCCTCCAATGTCGCGCACCGTGCGGCGACGAGCATCGCGCCGACCGGGCTGTCCTTGCCGAGCGTTCGCGCCAGCGCTTCGGGGGACTGGGCGAAAAGGCGTGCGAGTGTCCGATGTTCCGCGAGCAGTCGCTCGGCTAGGGACTCGCAATGCTCGGGATCGATGGCCGCGACGAGATCTGCCAGCATGGCTCGTTGGCGCCGCGCGCCAGCCGACGCTGGTGGCGCCAGGTTGCGAGGATGAGGATCGCCGGCACCGGCCAGGACGTCGCCACCTGCATCGCGAGATAGGCTGCCGGATGCAGCGCCACGTCGAGAATCCGGCTCGAGTGCGCAAGGAGCGGGACCATGTGCAAGACGGCGATGCACATGGGCCAGAAGCGATGCGCAAACAGCGCGAGCGTGACGGTGGATGCGGCTCCAAACAGGTCGATCGCGAGATGACCGGTGTCGAGTGAAGCGAAGGTCGGCGGAACGAACAGGTGGAGCAATTGATCCAAGCCCACCATCGTTGCTGCGATCGCCGCCATCGTCCGTTCCGGCCCGCCGCCCTTCCAGGCGGCATAGCCGACAGCAACAGCCAAGAAAGCGAGAAACAAGGCGATGCGCATGCCCTGAAACTTTCACGGCTGTCGCTCCCGGTCAACCGGCGTCAGGCTGCGGCCGCCCGCACGCTCGTTCCCGCCTCCGCGATCGACGGGCATTCATGGAGGTCATAACCCGCCGTCTCGCGCCCGATATCGGCGAGTTCGCCATGAACCCGCAGAATATCGCCGCTGACATCGACCAGCGCCATTTGCGCCTTCATCAATCGGCGGATCGTTGCCTGCCCTCTGGTCGCCGGCACCCCGGCGGTGTCGCGCCGCGCGGTGACGACGCTGGTCATCAGCGAAGACACTGCGATGAGTGCATCGTCGATCCTGACTTCGGCGGCGGGTACGTCGCGGATCAGACGGGCTGCCGTGATTGTAAGTGCTTGGGACATGACTTCTCCTCTGCCGGAAGCATCGCTCCGGCCTATTGGTGACAGACAGGATGAAAGGATCAGCCGGAAATCAGACGGGTGAGCGTTTCACCGATCGTCACCCCCGCCAGCGTCAGCAGGATCAATCCGGCGAACATCGCCGCCATGATCCAGACTTTGCTCGAACGCGCGTGATCGCGCCTCCAGAGACCCTTGAACGGCGGGTCGACCGCATTGGGATGCTTGGCGAGCGATGCATGATCGTTCAGCGCCAATGCGGCCGGCTCTCCGTCCGGGAAATCGGATGGCATCAGTCTGGCCTGCGGCGGTAGTATGATCGGATCCCATGGTATTCGGTCATAGGTCCGTTTGAGACGCGCATAGCGGACGGCCGCCTCGGCTCTACTGTCCGCTCCCAGAATATCGCGCGCGGTCGTGAGCCTGAGATCGACGGCCTGTTTCGAGATGTCGAGCCGCCGCGCAATCTGCTTTGAGGTCTGATGCTCAAGCACAAGATCGAGACAAGCGCGCTGCTTGTCCGTGAGCCGCGCCCAGCACAATTCATCCTCTGACGGCTGCGACACCGAATCAGTCATTGTTACACTGTTGTCAAAATCGGGCGTTTCACAAGTTCCACCATGATTTTTATCCGTTCCGATGCGGATCGACCTACGCCACGGCCTGTCTTTCTACGAGACGGTACGACGGCGCGAAAACCTTGTTGAATTTGGGTTTTCTCTGCGTCTCTTACTCATCCCCGTCGAGCCGGGCATCATCGCCAAGGCTCATGAAACGGGGTTCCCGATGGGCGCAGAACCAATCCGGCTGGAGGCACGTCACCGCAGCGCGCGCATGCTGCGCACCGCGATGGGCGGTGCGATCGCGGATTGGCTCGCCGACCGCGAGGTCATCGAAATCATGCTCAATCCCGACGGTCGGCTGTGGGTCGACCGCCTCGGCCAAGGGATCGAGGACAGCGGTGAAACACTGAGCGCCGCCGATGGCGAGCGCATCATCCGTCTCGTCGCGCATCATGTCGGCGCCGAAGTGCATGGCAGCGCGCCGCGCGTATCGGCCGAGCTGCCCGAAGGAGGCGAGCGTTTCGAGGGATTGTTGCCGCCGGTCGTTGCCGCGCCGACCTTTGCGATCCGCAAACCGGCAATCGCGGTCTTCACGCTCGGCGATTATGTGAACTCGGGCATCATGTCGGCGGATGCTGCGGACATACTTCGCTGCGGCGTGCGTGACCGGCTCAACATCCTCGTTGCGGGCGGCACCGGGACCGGCAAGACGACGCTGACCAACGCGTTGCTCGCCGAGATTGCGGGCAGCCGCGACCGGATCGTGTTGATCGAGGACACGCGCGAACTGCAGTGCGCGGCGCCCAATCTCGTCGCGATGCGCACCAAGGACGGTGTCGCATCGCTGTCCGATCTCGTCCGCTCCTCGCTGCGCCTCCGGCCCGACCGCATTCCGATCGGCGAGGTGCGCGGCGCCGAAGCGCTGGATCTCCTGAAAGCATGGGGCACAGGTCATCCCGGCGGTGTCGGAACAATCCATGCCGGGAGTGCGCTTGGCGCGCTGCGCCGTATGGAGCAGCTCATCCAGGAAGCCGTGATCACCGTCCCGCGCGCTCTTCTCGCCGAGACGATCAATCTGGTCGCCGTGCTCGTCCGCGACGGAACGGGCCGGCGCCTCGCCGAACTCGCCCGCATCGACGGGTTCGACCGGCTGAACCTCGAATATCGGCTGACCCCGCTCATCACCCCTGAAGGAGAAAATCGATGATCCATGCTCTTCGGCATGGCGCACGGCGCGCCATGCTCTGTTCGACCGCGATGTTCGTTGCGCTTGCGGTATCCGCGCCGGCCTATGCCGGCGGCTCGTCGATGCCGTGGGAAGCGCCGCTGCAGTCGATCCTCGAGAGCATCGAGGGTCCGGTCGCAAAGATCGTCGCGGTGATCATCATCATCGTGACCGGTCTCAGCCTCGCCTTCGGCGACACGTCGGGTGGGTTCCGCCGGCTGGTCCAGATCGTGTTCGGCCTGTCGATCGCCTTCGCTGCATCGAGCTTCTTCCTGTCCTTTTTCTCCTTCGGCGGCGGAGCGCTCGTGTGATGAGCCGGGAAGGGGAAGTGCCGGGCTTCTTTGCTCCGGTTCACCGGGCGCTCGCCGAGCCGATCCTCCTCGGCGGGGCGCCGCGCAGCCTCGCGATCGTCAACGGCACGCTCGCGGGCGCCGTCGGTCTCGGCCTCCGGCTCTGGATCGTCGGCGTCGCGATATGGGCGGTCGGCCACACCCTCTCGGTCTGGGCCGCCCGCCGCGACCCGCAGTTCGTCGACGTCGCCCGGCGTCACCTCAAATATCCCGTCTGGATGCGCTCATGATGAATCTCTCCGAATATCGCACGAAATCCGCCCGCCTCGCCGATTTTCTCCCTTGGGTCTGCCTGGTGGCGGAGGGCGTGGTGCTGAACAAGGACGGCGCGTTCCAGCGCACGGCGCGCTTCCGCGGCCCCGACCTCGACAGCGCCACGCCCGCCGAACTCGTGGCGGTCACCGCGCGCCTCAACAGCGCGCTGCGGCGCCTCGGGTCGGGCTGGGCAGTCTTCGTCGAAGCCCAGCGTGTGCCCGCGGTGACCTATCCGGTGTCCGAGTTCCCCGATGCGGTGTCCGAGCTGGTCGATGTCGAACGCCGCGAGCAGTTCCGCGAGGAAGGCGCCCATTTCGAGAGCTTCTATTATCTGACCCTCTTGTGGATGCCGCCGGCAGAGGAAGCGGCGCGCGCCGAGTACTGGCTCTATGAGGGCCGCTCGAAGACCGGCGTCGACCCCAAGGAATTGCTGAAAAGCTTCGTCGATCGCACGGGGCGCATGCTCCATCTCGTCGAGGGCTTCATGCCCGAGGCCGAATGGCTGGATGACGGCGAGACATTAACCTACCTCCACAGCTGTGTCTCGACCAAGGTCCAGCACGTCCGGGTGCCCGAGACGCCTGCCTATCTCGACGCGCTGCTCGCCGACGAAGCGCTCGTCGGCGGGCTCGAGCCGCGGCTCGGCGATCATCATCTGCGCACCCTCACCATCACCGGCTTCCCGAGCGTCACCTTCCCGGGCCTGCTCGACGAATTGAACCGCCAAGCGTTCGCCTATCGCTGGTCCTCGCGCGCCATCATGCTCGACAAGACCGACGCGACCAAGCTGCTGACCAAGATCCGGCGGCAATGGTTCGCCAAGCGCAAGTCGGTCGCCGCGATCCTCAAGGAGGTGATGACCAACGAGGCCTCTGTCCTGATGGACAGCGATGCCTCGAACAAGGCGGCCGACGCCGACATGGCACTGCAGGAGCTTGGCGCCGACGAGGCGGGCATCGCCTATGTCACCGCGACGATCACCGTCTGGGATCGCGATCCGGCGCTCGCGGCCGAGAAGCTGCGCCTCGTCGAGAAAATCGTTCAGAGCCGCGACTTCACCTGCACGGTGGAAGGCGTCAATGCGCTCGAGGCCTGGTTCGGGAGCCTCCCCGGCCATGTCTATGCCAATGTTCGCCAGCCCCCGATTTCCACCCTTAATCTTGCCCATCTCATTCCCTTGTCGGCGGTGTGGGCGGGGGCGGAACGGGACGAGCATTTCGGTGATGCCCCCTTGCTTTACGGCAAGACCGAAGGCTCGACCCCGTTCCGCTTTTCGCTGCACGTCGGCGACGTCGGTCATTGCCTCGTCGTCGGCCCGACGGGTGCGGGCAAGTCGGTCCTGCTCGCGCTGATGGCGCTCCAGTTCCGCCGCTACGAGGGCAACCAGATATTCGCCTTCGATTATGGCGGTTCGATCCGCGCCGCGGCGATTGCCATGCGCGGCGATTGGCAGGATCTTGGCGGCGCGCTGCACGATGCCGGCAGCGCCGGGTCGGTCGCTCTGCAACCGCTGGCGCGCATCGACGAGGCCGCGGAGCGCGCCTGGGCAGCCGAATGGCTCGCCGCCTTGCTCGCGGGCGAAGGGGTCGACGTCGATCCGGCCGCGAAGGAGCATCTCTGGTCGGCGCTCACCTCGCTCGCGACGGCGCCAATCCGCGAGCGCACGCTGACCGGTCTTGCCGTCCTGCTCCAATCGCAAGAGCTGAAGCTCGCGCTTTCGCCCTATCTCGTGGGCGGTCCCTGGGGACGGCTGCTCGACGCCGAGGCCGAGCATCTTGGCGATGCGCGTGTCCAGGCGCTCGAAACCGAAGGGCTGGTCGGCGCCTCGTCGGCGGCCTCGGTCCTCGCCTATCTGTTCCACCGCATCGAGGGCCGCCTCGACGGCTCACCGACGCTGATCATCATCGACGAAGGCTGGCTCGTGCTCGACAGCCCCGCCTTCGCGGCGCAGCTGCGCGAGTGGCTGAAGACGCTCCGCAAGAAAAATGCGAGCGTGATCTTCGCGACGCAAAGCCTCGCCGATATCGAGGGCTCGCGCATTGCGCCGGCGATCATCGAGAGCTGCCCGACACGCATTTTCCTGCCCAACGAACGCGCCGCCGAGCCTCAGATCGCGCGGGTCTATGAACGCTTCGGGCTCAACGATCGCCAGATCGAGATATTGAGCCGCGCAACGCCGAAGCGCGACTATTATTGCCAGTCGCGACGCGGCAACCGGCTGTTCGAACTCGGCCTCGGCGACTTCGCACTCGCTTTCACCGCTGCCTCTTCAAAGACCGACCAGATCAAGATCGGCGAGCTGATCGAGACGCGCGGCCACGCCGATTTTGCCGAATTCTGGCTGCGTCACCGCGGCCTCTATTGGGCCGCCGATCTGCTCGCGAACCTCGAAACCCCCGACCAGCTGAAGGAGTCCTTTTTATGAAGAATGTGAAGAACCGCGTGCTGCTTGCTGCCCTGCTCGCCGGATCGACCTTGATCGCGAGCGGAGTGACTGTTCCCGCCGCGGCGCAGATCGGCGGCATCGTTCACGATCCGCGCAACTATGCGCAGAATATCCTGACCGCCGCGCGCACCCTCGAGCAGATCAACAATCAGATCTCCATGCTGCAAAACCAGGCGACGTCGCTGGCGAACGAGGCGCGCAACCTGACGAGCCTGCCCGTCTCGACGCTGCAGGAATTGCAAGGCCAGGTCGATCGCACCCGCCAATTGCTGAGCGAAGCGCAGCGCGTCGCTTATGACGTCGGCGATATCCAGACCGCCTTCGATGCCCGCTACAAAGGCGCGGCCTTGTCCGGGCCGCAGGCTGCAATGGTCGCCAACGCCGAGGCGCGTTGGAATGACAGCGTCGGCGCGTTCCAGGATGCGATGAAGGTGCAGGCCGGCGTCGTCACCAACATCGGCGGCACGCGCCAGTCGATCGGAACCCTCGTCTCGGCGAGCCAGTCGGCGACCGGCGCCTTGCAGGCGGCGCAGGCGGGCAACCAGATCCTCGCCGTCCAGTCGCAGCAGCTCTCCGACCTTGCCGCCGCTCTCGCCGCGCAGGGCCGCGCGCAG
>JAHJHL010000120.1 GCA_018823905.1 Alphaproteobacteria bacterium | reverse complement strand
GGGTCGGCGCTGGTCAGCACCTTCCTTGGCGTGCTGCTCGCTTATGGCCTGGTCGGTCCGTTCGCGACGCGCGCGCGCACCGTGATTGAGGGCGACGGCGCCATCTATCACACGGTGAAGCAGCTGATCATCGCGTCGCTGCACGGCCATCCGCAGCCGCTCGTGATCGAAGCGGCGCGGTCGGGGGTCGAACATTCGAACCAGCCGAGCTTCGCCGAAGTGTTTGACGGAATGCGCGGTCGATAATGGCCGCGCGTCCGAACACCCCGCCGCGCCCGATCATCGTCAAGAAGATCATCGAAGCGCCGCACGCCGGCCATCATGGCGGGGCGTGGAAGGTCGCCTATGCCGACTTCGTGACCGCGATGATGGCGTTCTTTCTGCTGATGTGGCTGCTCGGCGCGACGACCGAAAAGCAGCGCAAGGCGCTCGCCGACTATTTCGCCCCGACGATCGTCGAGACCAAACAGGGCAGCGCCGGGTCGAACGGGTTGTTCGGCGGCGATTCGATCGTGTCGGCCGACGATTATCCGCACGCCGCGGGGCAGACCGGAACGCGCTCGATCACCATCCCCAAGGATGCGGTCGGCGGCCCGAAGGAAGCATCGGGGCGCGAGAGCGAGAAGATGAAGTTCCAGCAGGTCGCCAAGTCGCTGATGGAACGGGTGCAAAAACAGGGCGACCTCAAACGCCTCGCGCGCAACCTGCGCTTCACCGAAACCGTCGAGGGGCTGCGCATCGACGTCATCGACGATGCCGATTTTTCGATGTTTGCCATTGGCACCAGCCAGCTGACCGCCGACGGCGCGCGGCTGTTCAGCTCGATCGCCGAACCGATCGCGTCGGTTCCCAACCAGGTGATGGTGCGCGGCCACACCGATGCCGCGCCTTGGTCGGCCAAGTCCGGAACCAACAACTGGCGCCTGTCGGTCGACCGCGCCGAGGTCACGCGGCATTTTCTGGAGTATCGCGGCATCGACAAAACCCGCTTTGCACGCATCGAAGGCGTCGCCGATCGCGAGCCCTATGTCCCCTCCGACCGATTCGATCCGCGCAACCGCCGCATCTCGATCACGCTCGGCTGGCGCACCGCGTCCGACAATTAGCGCCAGTTTGGCAGCATATTGGATCGTTAACGACGCAATTGCGCCGACATTACATCCAATGTGGCAATAACCCTTTATTTTGAAAGGGTTAGATTGGCATGGATAATCTTTTGTTTACCACTTTCGTCAATCTCTGGGTCCATCGAAAAGGCGCCGGATTTGGGGGGCGCGGTGGAGACCAAAATGACCGTGGGGCAGAACAACAGTGCAGCGCTTGAGGCGCTGATCATCGGGAGCAGCGCGGCCGCCGCGCAGCTGCGCGACATGATCCGCCGCGTGGCGCGGTCGAATGCGTCGGTCATGCTCTGCGGCCCCTCGGGTTCGGGCAAGGAACTCGTCGCCCGCGCCATCCACGACGAAGGCGTCCGCGCCGGCAAGGCTTTCTCGGCGATCAACTGCGGCGCCATCCCCGGCGACCTGATCGAATCCGAATTGTTCGGGCATGAAAAGGGCAGCTTCACCGGCGCCCACGCCCGCCGCATCGGCCATTTCGAAGCGAGCGAGGGCGGTACGCTCTTCCTCGACGAAATCGGCGACATGCGTTTCGACATGCAGGTCAAACTGCTCCGCGTGCTGGAAGAACGGACGATCGTCCGCGTCGGCAGCAGCGACGTGAAGGCCGTCGACGTCCGCGTCATTTCGGCCACCCATCAGGATCTCGGCGCCGCAATCGCCGATGGCAAATTCCGCGAAGACCTGTTCTTCCGGCTCGGCGTGGTTGTGTTGCAGGTCCCCAGCCTCGCCAGCCGCGTCGAGGATATTCCCGCCCTCATCCGCCACTTCCAGCGCAAGATGCCGGGCGAAGCGAAATGCCGCTTCGACGGCGAAGCGCTGGCGTTGCTGATGCAGCATCGCTGGCCGGGCAATGTCCGCGAACTCAGGAATTTTGTCGAACGCGCCAGCGTGCTGCACGGCGGCGAAACGCTTGGCGCCCATGACGTCGCCATTCTTTTGAACCCCACCGCAGCGCTTGCGCCGCGGCAAGCTGTCCCCAGCAGCTTTGCCGCGGTGCAGGCCAGCGCGGACGAACCCGCCCCGGCGATGCCGCATAGCAAGGCACCCGCGCCGGGCCGCCCGATCGACCTCAAGCGCGAGATCGAGATGATCGAACTCGAACAGATCCACGTCGCGCTCGACCTGGCCGATGGCATCATTTCCGAAGCCGCGCGCCTGCTGACGCTCAAGCGCACGACCTTGATCGAAAAGATGCGCAAATATGGGGTTCAGCAGCAGGCCGCCTGACCGGTGCCCGCGACACAAGTTTCAGCACCCGCTGAAAATAGGGGGCTCTGGTCCGCCCCTGACCACCCGGCCGCCCGTCCCCACCCAGGGCGGCCGGGTACCCAGCGGGATCTCTTGAACGGCATCGGCCCGCTCCCCTACCCCGGGGTGCGGGCCGATCCTGTTTTGGGGTGGGGAAGGACGCTTTAGCGCAGCTGGCGCCACGCGGCGCTGACCGTCAGCACCCCGTCGAGAAGGTCGGTGAGCGCCTCGCCGTCGTTCTGCGCCACCGACTCGTCGAGCTTGCGGCGCATGCTGCGATAGACGCGCGACAGCGCCGCGGCGACGTCGCCGCCGGCATCGCGGTCGAGCCCGGCATCGAGGCCGATCAGGATCGCGCGCGCGCGGTGCGCGGGTTCGGTTGCCGAAATGCGCTGGCCCTGGCGAACCATCGACCCGAGCACGCCGATCGCGGTTTCCAGTTCGTCATACAGCATCGTCACCAGCTCGATCGGATCGGCGGCGGCGGCGCGGCTTTCATGCTGCAAGCGGCGATAAAGTCCGGTCGCCCGGACGGTTGAGGCGGTAGCGGTCACCGTCGGCACCCTTAATTATTACCCTGATTGGTCCACATCTTGATCTGTTGCTCAAGATAGGTTTGCGTCGCCTTGAACGCCGCGAGCTTCGCGTCGAGCGAGCCATATTGTTTCTCGAGCCGGGCGCGATACGCATCTTCGCGAATCTCGATATTCTCGAGCTGGTCGGCGAGCGTGTCTTTCCGGCTGTTGAGCGATTTGGTCACGCGGTCGATCACCCCGTCGGTCGCGACCGCGCGATCGCGGATGCTGTCGAGGACAAAGGCGATGCCGGGATCGCTCGCTTCGGTGCGGCCGCCGTCGCGGCGCGGGTTGAACATCGCTTCGACCGCCCCGGCGTCGGTTGCCAGCACCTGCGCCAGTTTGGTTTCATCGACCGCGAGCAAGCCGTCCTTGGTCGTCGACACGCCGATGTCGGTCAGCTTGTTGATGGTCGGGTGGCTGGAAATGACGGTGCCGATCAGCCCCGACAGCTCGCGTTCAAGCTCGCGCAGCGCGGTCGTCGACCCCGACTGACCGGCCGCCGACGACAGGCTCGCTTTAAGCTGGTTATAGACCGAGACGAAATCGCCCACGGTCTGCTTGATCATATCGAGCGGGCGGCTGGCGCCGATGTCGACCGGCTGACCGGGGGCCGCTTTTTTGAGCGTCAGCGACATGCCCGGGACAACGTCGTCGATGGTGTTCGACGCGCGGCTGAACGCGACGCCGTCGATCGCGAATTCGGCGTTGGCGGCGCCCTGGCCCAGCGTCATGCCGCCGCCTGCGCCATAGGCAAAGGCGGAGAGGCCCGGGTCGGCGCCGGTATCAGCGGCGAGGGTGAAGGCATTGGCGGCGCCCGATGGGCCTTTCAGGATCAGGCGATGGCCGCCCTGATCAGCGATGATCGACGCGGTGACCCCGCCGCCGCTCGAATTGATCGCGCTGGCCAGCCCGTCGAGGCTGTTGTTGGTGCTATCGACGGTGATGGTTGTGGCAACCCCGCCGACGGTCAGCGTCATCGTTCCGGTACCGATCGCCGCGGTGCGGTCGGCGACGACGCCCGAATAGGTGCTTTGCGCGCGCGCGAGCTGGCTGACGACGACGGTCGCCGCAAAACTGTCGGCGTGGATTCCGGCGCGCGCGGTGGCGCTCAGCACGCTGTCGTCGGACACCGTCGGGGTGCTGCGCAGCGTCCCGTCGCTGATCATCTGGGCCAAGGAATCGGCAAAGCCTTCGAGATCGGATCGCGCCTGCGCCAGTGCGCTGATCCGCGTCTGGTTCTGCTGGGTCAGCGTGTTGATGCGCTCCACCTTGGGCTCGCGCGACGCCGCGGCCAGATCGGTGACCAGCTGTTTGGTGTCGATACCCGACCCGAAACCCAGGCTGTTGATGATGGAAGTGACCATGGCGAAATATCCTTCGCACCTGTTAACGGCGGCGCGCGGACGATTTTAAGCCTGACGGCGCCCGTCGGGGTCGAAACGGTGCGTCGGCGGCACATCGACCACCGGCTGCCCATGGCCTTCGGCGACCATGCGTTCGAGCTGAAAGACAAAGGCGAGCACGGTGGCGACCGCGACGAACAATTCATCGGGAATCACGCGTCCGGCGCGCGCGGTGAAATAGATGGCGCGGGTCAGCTGCGGATATTCGAGCAGCGGCACATTGGCGCCGCGCGCCAGCTCGCGGATCGACAGCGCGACATCGCCGCGCCCGCGCGCGACGACGACCGGCGCCGCATCGACCCCGGGGCGATAGCGCAGCGCGACCGAGAAATGGGTCGGGTTGGTGAGCACGACGGTGGCGTCGGACACCGCCTTGCGCGCCGACCCGCTCAAAATATCGTGCGCGCGCTGGCGCTGCGCCTGCTTGAGTTCGGGGGCGCCGTCGGACTGGCGCATTTCCTCTTTGATCTCCTGTTTGCTCATCATCAGCCGCTTGTTACGCTGGAGCCATTGAACCGGGACGTCGATCAGCGCGATGACGACGAGGCCGCCAGCGAGCACCAGCATCGCATGGCCGATCGCCTGTCCCGCCAGCCCGATCGCGGCGAGCAGGTCGGTCGACGCCATCGTCATGATCGCGGGCAGATTGCGGCCAACCAGCCAGTAGCCGATAGTGCCGAGTAGCAGTACCTTCGCCAATGCTTTGCCAAGCTCGGTTGCGCCTTGCAGCCCGAACATGCGCTTGAGCCCGGTCATCGGGTTCATCCGGTTGCCCTTGAAATGCAGCGCCTTGCCGCGCCAGCCGAACGAGCCGAGCAGCGCTGGCCCCGCGACCGCGGCGCCCAGCGCGAGTGCAAACAGGCTGGCGAGCGGCAGCAGGATTTCGGTGCCGTTGCGCATCAGCGCTTCGGCGGGGGCAAAATCGGCGACGTCACTGGCGGTCAGGGTCAGCCCGCGGCGCAGCAGGTCGCCCGCCGATTGCACGAACCAGCCGCCCGCCGCGACGATCCAGCCCGCAGCGGCGAGCATCATCAGCGCGGTCGCCAGCTCGCGCGACATCAGCACATCGCCTTCGCGCGCCGAATCCGCGAGTTTCTTGGGGGTCGGCTGTTCGGTTTTCTGGTCTTGTTCGGGTTTGCTCGCCATCGCGTCAGAGCCCCGCGAACATCCGCGCGGCGTCGAGCGCGTCGGACAGGATGCGGACGATCGCTTCGGCCATCGCGGGGGTTGCGACCCCGAGCATGATGATCCCGGCGAGCAGCGTTGCCGGAATGCCGACCGCG
>JAHJHL010000119.1 GCA_018823905.1 Alphaproteobacteria bacterium | reverse complement strand
CGCGCCTATTGCGACGACCGGCTGCGCCCTCGCGTCCGCGACGCCTATGCGCGCGAATTTACCGACCCCCAGATTTTTCAGGAAATGGGCCAGCAAGGCCTGCTCGGTGTCACCGTGCCCGAAGAATATGGCGGCATCGGCGCAACCTATGTCGCCTATGGCCTGGTCGCACGCGAGGTCGAGCGGGTGGATTCGGGCTATCGGTCGATGATGTCGGTGCAGTCGAGCCTGGTTGCTTATCCCATATTGGCCTATGGGTCCCAGGCGCAGAAGCGCCGCTATCTGCCCGCGCTGGTCGCGGGGACCAGCATCGGCTGCTTCGGCCTGACCGAACCCGACGCGGGTTCCGACCCGGGCGGGATGCGCACCAGGGCGACCGCCGTCGATGGCGGATACCGGATCGACGGCAACAAGACCTGGATTTCGAACGCGCCGATTGCCGACGTCTTCATCATCTGGGCCAAATCGGAAGCGCATGGCGGTGCCATTCGCGGTTTCATTCTGGACAAGGGAATGAAGGGACTGTCCGCGCCCAAGATCGAAGGCAAGCTGAGCCTGCGCGCATCGATCACCGGGATGATCAACCTCGACGGCGTGATCGTTCCCGAATCGGCGCTCTTGCCCCACGTCCAAGGATTGAAAGGCCCCTTTGGCTGTTTGAACCGCGCGCGATACGGCATCGCCTGGGGCGCGATGGGCGCGGCCGAGGCCTGCTATGCGGCGGCGCGCGGCTATGGCCTCGACCGCCAACAGTTCGGACGCCCGCTGGCCGCGACGCAGCTATATCAAAAAAAACTGGCCGACATGGCAACCGACATTGCGCTGGGCCTGCAAGCCGCGTTGCAGGTGGGCCGTCTGATGGCGGACGACGCCATCGCGCCCGAGATGATCTCGATGATCAAACGGAACAATGTCGGCAAGGCGCTCGACATCGCGCGCGCGGCGCGTGACATGCATGGCGGCAACGGCATTTCGGACGAATTTCCGGTGATGCGCCACGCGATCAATCTGGAAACCGTCAACACCTATGAAGGCACGCACGATATTCACGCGCTGATCCTTGGCCGGGCGATCACCGGCCTGGCGGCGTTCTGACATGGCGCCCGGTGCGTCCCCGCCGCCGCTGGCCGGACTGAAGGTCGTCGAACTGGCCCGCATTTTGGCGGGACCATGGGCGGGTCAGATTCTAGCCGACCTGGGCGCCGATGTCATCAAGGTCGAAAGCCCTGACGGTGACGATACGCGCACATGGGGGCCACCCTTTATCGACAATGGCGACGGCACCGCCGACGCCGCCTATTTCCACTGCGCCAATCGCGGCAAGACGTCTCAAGCAATCGATTTTTCGTCGCCCGAGGGCAAGGCGGCGGTCATCGACCTGATCCGCGATGCCGACGTCGTCATCGAAAATTTCAAGGTCGGAACGCTGGCGCGCTATGGGCTGGACCATCACAGCCTGTCGGCGATCAATCCGCGGCTGATCTATTGCTCGATCACGGGATTTGGCCAGACCGGACCCTATGCAGCCCGCGCCGGATATGATTTCGTCGTTCAGGGGATGAGCGGAATTATGGACCTAACCGGTGCACCAGGTGGTGAACCGCAGAAAATCGGCGTCGCCTATGCCGACATCATGACCGGGCTTTACGCCGTGATCGCGATTCAGGCGGCATTGATCCAGCGTGCCGCGACGGGCACCGGGCAGCATATCGACATGGCCTTGTTCGATGTCATGGTCGGCACCCTTGCCAATCAGGGGCTGAACTTTCTGGCATCGGGCGTGTCGCCATCGCGGCTGGGCAACGCCCATCCCAACATCGCCCCCTATGAAGCCTTCGCCTGCGCCGACGGCTGGGTCATCATCGCGGTCGGCAACGATCGCCAATTCGCCCAATTGGTCGAACTGCTGGCGCTGGATACGCGGGACGATTGGCGCAGCAATGCCGCGCGCGTCGCCGATCGCGAGGCGCTGTCCGCCGCCATAACGGCGAAGCTCGATCGATGGACGAAGGATGATCTGCTGGCGGCGCTGGAAGCACGCGGCGTGCCCGCCGGGCCGATCAACCGGGTCGAGGAGGTCTTTGCGGACCCGCAGGTGATCGAGCGCGGAATGCGCCTTTCGCTCGATCGCGGCGATGGCACGGCCGTTCCAGGGATCCGCACCCCGATCCGCTTTTCGGACGCGACGCTGGCGTGCGACCGCCCGGCCCCGGCGCTGCGGCGCGCTAAAGCCTAAAAGGAAAAGAGCGCGGCGAGGCGCAGGCGGTTGAGCCAGGGGTTCGGCCCCGCCGCGTCGATCGGCCGAAAGCGATAATAGCTGAGGTTGAGCGCCAGTCCGTGCGGCAACCGATAATCCAGCCCCAGGTCATGCTGGACATATCCCGTCGAGATGACGGTATTGTCGTGCGAAAAAGCCGCGAAAACCGCGTCCTGTTCGACGCGCGAATAGCCATAGGAAACGCGAATATCGCCCGGCGCGGCCTGTGTTCCGGCGACAAGCTGAACCGCATAGCCGGTATCGAGATCGGCTGGCGCGCCGCGATTGACGACATAGTTGCCGCGCAGCGTCACCGGCCAGCGCGATGCGGGGGCATAGGTCAGGCCAACGATCGCATCGACCAGGTCGAAATCGGACAGATAGCGTCCGCCGCCAAAGCGGTTGCCGCGAATGTCTCCCGCGTCCGCCGATGCCAGCGCGCGCAGGCGATAGTCATAATATCCCAGGCTGGCGTCCAGCCGGATGGCCTCGCCGAACGACTGGCGCGCAAAAACCTGGCCGCCGAGCATCCGGCTGTCGGCGCCGCCGACGTCTTCGTCGATCGGAAAGAACAGCGCATGGGCGCCGAACGCGCCGTCGGCATCCGCTTTGCGCCGCCAGCTGATCGCCGCGCCTTGCGGGCTGACGTCGCCGTCCCACACCATGTCGGTGCGGGCAAAGGGCAAGGCGAATTTTCCGCCGACGATCGTCACATCGCCCAGCTGGGCCGCCGCATAGACCCGGTCGAGGCTGACCTGAAAATCATCGGCAAAGCTGCTGAGCGTCACATCAACGCTGTTGGGATCGTCGGGATCGCCGGTGACAAGCTGCGCGCCGACGCGCACCTTCGGCGAAAGGCGATATTCGGCGCGCAGCCGCGCGCGCACCGACGACCGATCGCGCCCGCGCGCTTCGCCGCCGAAATTGCTTTCGTAGCGCAGCCGCAGGTCGCCCGACACGTCGAGCGCGGACGCCGATGAAGGCGCCGCGACCATGCGCACAGGAGCGCTCGGCGCTGCCGCGACATTGTCCGGCCGGGCGCGATGCGGCATGGCTTCCGGAACGGACGCTTCACCCTGGATCGCCGCAATGCGGTCGGCAACATGGGCGAGCTGCCCGTCAAGCTCCTGTTGCCGCGCGCGCAGGTCGGCCAAGGCCGCTTTGAGTTCGGCCAGCTCGCCAGCGGTCGCCGCCGGGGCATCCCGCGCCCCAGCGACATCGGCCCCGCAAAGCGCCGACAGACCGACGCCGCAAATCAACGCCCACCGGATCACGACGCGCCTACACCATATTCCCTTGCCGTGGCATCGAGGCTTTTAGCCATTTTCTCGCCCAACTCGTCAATCTCGCCGCGCGTGATCGTCAGCGGCGGGCACAGCACCATCGCATGGCCCACGGCGCGCGCGATCAGGCCGTTCTGCAAGGCGGTTTCGCGGCAACTGATCGCAGCCTTTTCGGCCGAGTCAAAGAAAGTGCGTTCAGTGCGGTCCTTCATCAACTGCAACCCGGCGAGCAATCCGGCGCCGCGC
The DNA here is from genome assembly GCA_018823905.1 of Alphaproteobacteria bacterium. Lineage (GTDB taxonomy): Bacteria > Pseudomonadota > Alphaproteobacteria > Sphingomonadales > Sphingomonadaceae > Sphingopyxis. The sequence continues at coordinate 20,473 of JAHJHL010000119.1, read as the reverse complement.
AATTCGCCGACCAGCGGGTGATAATCCGCCAATTGTTGCAGCGTATCGCGAAAATAGGGGCCGACATCTTCGCGAACCCGATCGACCAGTCCTTCGCGCGCGATAATGTCGATATTCGCCTCTGCCACCGCGCAGGCGACCGGGTGGCCCGAATAGGTATAGCCGTGCGGGATGGCGCCGCCCTCATAGAGGGTTTTGTGAACACGGTCGCCAATACCCACCGCCGCAATCGGCAGATAGCCCGACGACAGCCCCTTCGCCATCGGCATCAGGTCGGGTTTGATCCCGTAGAACTGCGACCCGAACCATTCGCCCAGTCGCCCGAACCCGCAAATCACTTCGTCGGCGACCAGCAGGATGTCGTGCTTTTGACAGATTTTCTGGATCCGCTCCCAATATCCCGGTGGCGGGTCGATCACCCCGCCCGCGCCCTGAATTGGCTCGGCGATGAAGGCGGCGACATTGGCCGCACCGATCGCGGCGATCTTGTCCTCCAGCGCAGCGGCAGCGATGTCGGCAAATTGTTCGGGCGTCTGATTGACGCCGTGCATATACCAATGCGGTTCCATGATATGTTCAAAACCGGGCAGCAATTCATGCCCCATATCGTGCATGGCCTTCATGCCGCCCAGGCTTGTCGCGGCCAGCGTGCTGCCATGATAGCCCAGATGTCGGCCGATGAAGACGCGCTTCGATGGCTGTCCGCACAATTTCCAATAATGATAGACCAGGCGGATGACGGTGTCGTTCGCCTCCGACCCCGAATTGGTGAAGAAGAAATTGCTGATGCCTTCGGGGGTTATTTCCGACAGTCGCTTGGCCAGCGAGATTTGCGACGGCGTCGCGCTTTGAAAAAAGCTGTTGTAATAGGGCAGCACACGCATCTGATCGGCCGCGGCATCGACCAGCTCGTCGCGGCCATAACCGACGTTGACGCACCACAGGCCCGCCATGCCGTCGAGGATCTTGTTACCCTCGCTATCCCAGACATAGCTGCCGTCGCCGCGCGTGATGATTGTCGTTCCGCGTTCGGCCAGCTCGCGCGGATCGGAAAAGGGATGAAGGTGATGCCGGTCGTCCAGCTCGCGCCACGTGTCGGTCGAAATTCCAGCGTCCACAATCGATACTCCCATTGCCACTCGTTCGATGGGAGCTTCCCGGACTTGGCATCGGGAAGAAAGATGACGAAACCGCTGTGGGCGTTGCCGAAAGAACACCAGCCGCGGTGCGCCCCGGTCAACCGCGGTCGAGTTCGCCCATCCGGTCGGCAATCTGGATGTCTTCGGGTGCGCCGCGCGCGCGCAACGCCGCGATCACGCGCTGACGATCGCCCGGGGGATGCGTCTGGCTGAGCTTGGTCACGCCATCGATCCGTTCGACCTCGATCCGGAACGATCGGATCATCGGCAACAGAAATTCGACCTTCCCCTCCGGCGCATCGGCCATCGTCCAGTCGCTGCCATTATAGGCTTCCGACATGACGATGGTGCGGCGCATGATCGCCAATTGCTCTTCGTCATCGTCGACCGGCGTCAAGCGCCCGCGCACCTGCGCCGTCATATAATTCCATGTCGGCACCGTCGGCCGTTCGACATACCAGGATGAGGAAATATAGGCGTGCGGCCCGGCAAAGATCGCCAGCGCCGCCTGTCCTTCATCCAGCACGTCGGCATGCGGATTGGCCCGGGCGAGATGCCCGACGAGCATGGTCTCATCAGGCGCGTCGCTCGCAAAATAGATGGGAACGCTGGTTGCAAACGGCGACCCGTCGCGCGCTGCCGACACCAGCTGCGCAAAGGGGTAGCGGGCGACCAGAGCGCGCGGGTCGGGCGCCCGGTAATGATCGGGGACGAACATGCGCCGCCGGGTGTCCTGTTCAGTCATATCCATCCTCCTGCTCGGCCCCATAAACCGCCGCGTTCCACCAGCAGCAAGTTGCCAAGGCCAAAGCCCATGGTGTTGCCCCGGCACCAGCCGGGTCGGTGATCTGGACACACCGCCTTCCGTTTCCTTCGCACCGATCCGCCCGCCCGAACGGGCTATAATGTCGTGCCATGACCGACGCAGAACAGGACGACATCATGCCCAGCCAGCCCGCCAACATCGTCGATGCCTATGCCGGAAAATTATTCCCGAACGAACAGTTCGCGACCTTCTCCGCGACGGAAAACAGCTTTCCGACCCGCACCGTATCGCGCGGCGATGGAGATGTTCGTCCCCTGCCCCATGCGGCGAACCCGTTGGCCGATTTGACGATCGCGACGAACGACGAAAATGTCGACCTGATCGACTATGTCTCGCGCAATCGCGTGGTGGGCCTGACGATCGTCAAGGATGGCGACGTCATCCACGAACGCTATGAATCGGGGCTTTTGCCCGACATGCGCTGGATTTCGATGTCGATGGCCAAGTCGGTCGCGACGACATTGATCGGGGCGGCGATCCGCGACGGATATATCGGCGGGGTCGAGGACCAGCTGATCGAATATCTGCCCGCGCTCCGCGGCAGCGGATATGACGGCGTTTCGATCCGCCATTTGATGCAGATGGCGTCGGGGGTCGAATGGGACGACACCCACACCAATCCCGCATCGCATCGTCGCCATATGCTGGACCTGCAGGTCGGCGGACAGGGGGGTGCGATCATGGACTATATGGCGACGCTGCCACGCATCGCCGAACCCGGCACTTTGTGGAATTACAGCACCGGCGAAACCCATGTCGTCGGCGCGCTGGTCAAGGCAGCGACCGGCAAATGGCTGTCGGATTATCTGAGCCAGAAAATCTGGTCGCGCGTCGGAATGGAGGCCGACGCCTATTGGTGGCTCGAAGCCCCGGACGGGCTGGAAGTCGCGGGCAGCGGGCTGTGCGCGACAATGCGCGATTATGTGCGCTTCGGCCTGGTCGCGTTGAACGGCGGGATGGTCGATGGCGACCGGATAGTCCCCGACGGCTGGTTCACCGACGCCAGCGGCGCGGCAGATCAGGGCGATGCCGCCTTCAACTATGGCTATATGTGGTGGCCGGTGCCCGACCAGAACGGAAGTTTCCACGACGGCGCGTTCAGCGCGCGCGGGATTTTCGGCCAATATATCTATATCAACCCGGCGCAGAATTTGCTGATCACGGTGCTCAGCAGCCGCGCGAAGCCGAAATTTTCCGAAGCCATCCCCGACAATGATTTTTTCAACGCGGTCGTCGCCGCAACAGGCTGATCACCCGCGCTTGGGTGCAAATTCGGGCAGTTCCTTGGCGATCGTCTCACGCAGCCAACGCCGAAAAGTTCGCACCAATCGTTCGTCCCATCGGTCGCGGCGGGCGATCAGCACATAATGGCCCATGCGGGTGGGGAAATTATCCTTGCCCGCCCCAATGTCGATCAGCGCGCCCGATTCCAGATCGTCGCGAATGATCAGGCTGTTGGCCAGGGCGATGCCGCGTCCATGCCGCGCGGCATCGACGGTCAGATGCCCCTGCCACAGACGCGGTCCGCCGATCCGGCTTTCGCAGGCCACGTCATAGGACCGCAGCCATTGCACCCAATTGTTCGTGCCGCTTTCGTGCAGCAATTCGTGCGACAGCAGATCGGCCGGATCGACGATAGAATCGCGTGCGTCCAGATAGCGGCTGCTGGCGACCGCGATGATCGGCACCTGCGCGATGATGCCCTGTTGCTGGCCCGGCGCCGGCGTCGCCACATCCTCATAGGTCGCGTCGAACCGAATATCGAGGTCGGCCTCGTGCGCGGCGAAATCGGGCGAAGCGTCGGTCGGGCGCAGTTCGAAATCAATGCCCGCGTTGCGCGCTTCGAATGCCGCAAAATGTTGCGACAGCCAGTGCAGGGCGAACCCCGGCGTGCACCAGATCGACAGGCTGTTATGCTGTCCGCTGTTGAGCACGTCGAGCGTCGCATGGGCAATGTCCTCCAGCGCTTGGCTGATGCTCGCGTGATAGATTCGCCCCTGTTCGGTCAGCACGATACCGCCAGGGGTGCGCGCGACGAGCTGGACACCCAGCCAGCTTTCGATCGACCGCAAATGGCGGCTGACCACGGCATGGTCGCGGCTGAGCCACGCTGCCGCCTTGCGGATTCCGCCCAGCCGCGCCACCGCATCGAACGCCCGCAAAGCTTCAAACGGCGGGAGTGATTTTCGCTCGGGCGGCCGGGGCGTCGCGCTCATGTCGACGCGGCTGCAGTCAAACTGGTGAAATGCATTCATGATGTTTCACACAGGCCAGGTTGAACGGTCAATTGGAATCTCCGACGTTACGGCGCACGGGCTTTGTCGCGCGACTGCGTTTGGACCGCGCCCACGCCATCATCCCGAGGACCAGCATGGCCAACGCCCCGGCTCCGCACAGAAAGGCCGCGACGCGCCCCCAGATCCCCAGAATCTGGCCTGTGTGAAAGGGGTACAGGGCATTGAACAGCGCATCGGCGCCGCGCTTCGTGCGCGCATCGTCAACACGGACGATCTGCCCCGCGCGATCGATGTAGATGGCCGTCGCGCCATAGCTGCGCGGCAGTTCACCCCCCGCATGGATACGCACGCGATAGACACCCTCCTCGCCGGCCATATCGACCGCGGTGAAGCGCGATCCCGGAAAGCGCGCCAGCGCCCGATCGACCGCCCCGGCGGCGTCGATCCGGTCGGGGATGCCCGGCTCCGCCGTCACCGACGGCGCGGCCACCCCCGCCATATCCTTGAGCGGATCGGCAAAGCTCAACATCACGCCCGATGCCGCCAGAGCGAAAAGTGGCACGGCGATCCAATATCCCAGAAAACGGTGCCAGCCGAGCAGATTGGCCTGCCCCGACACGAGCCGCGTCGGTCGCCGCGTGACGCTGCGCCACATCGCTTTCGACCGCCAGCCCGCGACCAGCCCCATCGCGATGCTGACGAGCAGGAACAGGCCCGACACGCCGATCACCACCTCGCCGACGTCACCCGCGAGCAAGGTCTGGTGGAACTTTTTCATCGTTTCGTACATCGCGCCGTCGCCCACCGACTGGCTGTCGGGGCGCGCACGGATCATCTGTCCGGCGCTGTCGATGCGCAGCGTATAATCGGCGCCGTCTTTGGCGGCATAGACGTCGAGCTGCCCCTCGACGCCGCCCGAAATCCAGATCGACGACACGTCATAGCCCGCCGCCGCCGCGCGCTGCGTCGCCGCGCCGATCGCCGCGGGCGACACGGTGGCGGGCTGGGCGCCCAGCAGGTGATCGTCCATGTCGGTCCGGAAATGAATGGCCAGACCCGACATGATCTGAAGCAGCCAGAACAGCGCCAGCGACAAACCGATATATTTGTGGACGGTCCGTGCGGTCAGGGGGCGTTGGGCATTTTTCATTGCGCCAGTGTCGAACGCCCCCCGCCGATGCACGAGATGCTTTTCGGCGAACCCCTGGTGCATGACACGCACCACCTGATCGACCTTTGTCCCCTGTTCCCGTTTCCACTGCCGCCCTCTAGTACGGGGCCAGTGGAAGGGGATAGATATGTCACAACGCGAACCCGAACGGGGCGTGCGACGCTCATGACGACGGCCCCGACCGCGCCGCTTTACCCGGCATCCGCCATGGCCGACGACGGCAAACAGATTTTCGGCCACCCGCGCGGGCTGGCCTATATTGTGTTCACCGAAACCTGGGAGCGGTTTTCCTTCTACGGAATGCAGGCGCTACTCGTCCTGTACATGACGCTGCACCTGTTTCAGCCCGAAAACAGTGTGCAAGTGCTGGGTTTCGAGGGCTATCGCGCGGCGATGGCAAATGTGTTCGGCTCACTGAGTCCTCAGGCGCTCGCCGCGCAGACCTTTGGTCTTTATGTCGGCTTTGTCTATTTCATGCCGGTCTTTGGCGGATTGCTGGGCGATCGCTATCTGGGCCGCAAAAAATCGGTGATCATCGGCGCGGTGTTCATGGCCTTCGGGCATTTCCTGATGGCGTTCGAGGCCTATTTTCTGTTCGCGCTGCTCGCGCTGGTGGTCGGATCGGGCTTTCTGAAGGGCAACCTCGCCGCGCAGGTCGGCTATCTCTACGCCGTCAACGACAAACGCCGCGACGAGGGATTTTCGGTCTATGTTTTTGGAATCAACGTCGGTGCCTTTGTTGCACCGCTGATCTGCGGCACGCTGGGCGAGCTTTACGGCTGGCATTACGGTTTTGGTGCTGCCGGCATCGGCATGTTGATCGGCCTGGCCATCTATCTGCTGGGCGGCCGCTATCTTCCCCCCGAACGGAACCGCGCCGACACCACTGAACGAGTCCGCCTGCAACCCGGCGACGGCGCAAAGATCACCGGCATTCTGGCGATGCTGGCGATCACCGCGCTTTATTGGACCGCGCAGTCGCAAGTCTGGAACAGCTATCCGCTCTGGATCAAGGATCAGGTCGATCGCGACCTTGGGTTCGCGATGGTACCCGTCACCTGGTTCCAGTCGCTCGACTCGCTCGCGGTCCTCTTGCTGGCGCCTGCGGTGCTCTGGCTCTGGAAACGTCAGTCGCGCCGCGCGGCCGAACCGGCGGATCTGACCAAGATCGGGCTTGGCTGCGCCGTCTTTGCCGCCGCCTGCCTGTTGCTCAGCGTCGGCGAATTCATGGCCGGGTCGGGCAAGGTTGCGATCCTTTGGCCCGTCCTGTTCCATTTCGTCTGCGCCGTGGGCTTTCTGTACCTTGGCCCGATTGCGCTGGCGCTGACCTCGCGCGCGGCTCCGGCTGCGGTCAATGCTATGATGGTCAGCTGCTATTATCTGGCGATCTTCGCGGGCAGTTTTGCCAGCGGCTGGCTCGGCCGATTTTATGAAACCATGGCCCCTGCCGCCTTTTGGGCGATGCACGGCGCCGTCGTCGGTTCGGGCGCCCTTCTGATCCTGCTGTTCGGGCGCCCGCTGTTGCGCGCGATGGCGTTGCAACCCCAAATCGACGGAGACACCCCATGATTTCCAGCCTTGCCTCCCTCCTCGCCGCGGCGACCGCGGCGCTGCCCGGCGCAGCGGTTGTCGCCTGCCCGCAGGCCGCGGTCCAGACCGACTGCCAGTTTCGCGGCGGCGGAGCCCTGCAGGCTGCGATCGACGCGACGCCCGACGGCGGCACGCTGGTCATCCGGGCGGGCGAATATAAGGCAGAGGGCAGCCGCTATACCGCCTATGACGGTGCGACCTTGCCCGCGTTCCTGACCATCGCCGATCGGTCGATCACCATCCGCGCCGACAAGGGCGCGGCGATCGTCGGCAATCCGAAAGCGCCGTCGACCGCCATCGTCGTGCTGCGCGCCAACGCCAGCATTTCGGGCCTCGAAGTCCGCGATTTCACCTATGTCTCGGACGAGGATGAGCTGTACGATGGTCATGGCATTTTTTCGATCGACAGCCGCCTGACCCTCGACAACGTCCATCTGGCGCGCATTTCGAAAATGGCGGTGTCCGCGCGCGGCGATAGCCAGATTTTCGCCGATCATGTTTCGATCAGCGACAGCCACGTCGGCTTCTGGCTGCGTGAACGCGCCTATGCGCGTATCCGCCACGCGACGGTCGAACGCGGATCGGTCGTCGGCCTGTGTGCCTATGCGCAAAGCAGCGCGCATATTTCGGACTCGCGATTCACCGGTTTCGCTGACGACGGTATTTACAGCGACGATGAGGCCGCGCTGTTCGTGACGCATACGGTTGTGCGGGACAACCAGCCCTTTGGCATCCGCGCCGCCGGCAACAGCCGCATCACGGTCGCCGACAGCCAGGTTCAGGACAATGCCGAAGATTTCGGCACCGAAGCCGCGGGCGCGATCCGACGCGACGACGGGTAAAAGCTGCCTTTCATCGCCTTGCCAATTGAAAGAGCCCCGGGGCGACCGATGTCGCCCTGGGGCTCTTTCTATCCGCCTGGCAAATTGCCGGAGTCCTGCCAAGCGCTGCAACGATGAACGCCGCCCGTCCTTGACCGCGGCGCGGACCCATGAACATCCGGTCATCCATGCTGTACAAGCGCCCGAACGCCACATGAAAGTCGCCGCGCCCCTGGGGAGGGACGCGGCGACAATGTCATGGCCCGGCGTCAGGCCGTTGCCTCTGGCGCTAGCGCGACCGGCTCAGAAATCCGCTCCCAGCTTCAACCCGATCACCCGCGGCCGGGTCCGGTTCGAATTGGCCCATCCCTGATAGGGATCGATCGCGCGATTGACGTTGAGCAGGTTCGATCCATAGACCTCGGCGCTGAACCGTCCAAAATCGAAACCAAATCGTGCGTTGAGCAGCGACACCGTGTCCGACGCCTGCGGCAACACGCTGGCCATAAAGCTCGAACGATCGGTGTAGGTCACCTTGTCGCGGAAGTTGAAATCGACGCGCGCGAACCCATCGACCGTATCGGACACGGCAAAATCGTAATTGGCGCTCGCCGAATAGCTGAGTTTGGGCGTGTAGTCGGTTCGATCGCCGATCACATTCACCACGTCACCCGCGTCGGTATCAACGATCTTGCTGTCGAGATAGGCCGCGTTGACGCCAAAGGTCAGCCCGGTGGCCGGACGCACTTGCACGCCAAATTCCAGCCCCTTGACCCGCACCTTGCCGATGTTGCTCGATTCAGACAGGAACTGCCCATTCACATTGGTCAAACGGCGGCGGATCATGTCCGAGTAATTGGTGATGAACCCCGCGACTTCATATTGGAAAAGGCCGCCGCCAAAGCTGCCTTTGCTGCCGAATTCATAGGTTTCGACATTTTCGGGACCGTAGGAACCGAACGGATCCTGATTGAAACCGCCGCTACGAAAACCCTGAGCATAGCTGGCATAAAAGCGTGCATTGTCGGCGAAGCGATAGCTGACAACAACGCGAGGGTCGGTCGATTCAAACGATGCGCGCTTGGTCACGCCGGTATCGGGCACCAGTTCGATCAGATCGCGCTGCTTGTCACGGAAATAGCGAAGCCCCCCGCCAACGGTCAGCCGGTCGGTCAGATCATAGGAAATGTCCGCGAAGATCGAGAAATTCTCCGTCCGTCCCTTCGAGAAATAATAAAGATCATCGACGACGATCCCGCCATTTTCATAAAGGTCGCCGGCCCCGGCAAATACATATTCATAATCGGCAAGCAGCTGGTCCTTGCCCAATGCGTAAAAGCCGCCGACCGTCCATTGCAGCGGCCCGGATGACGAAGCCAGGCGCAGTTCCTGGCTGAACTGGCTCGCCTTGCCATAGCGGTCATCATTGCCCTCGACAAAGCCGAACGAAAAATTGCCGGGCCGTGGAATGTAGGTGGAGGGGTATTGCTCGTCGAAATCGGTATAGGTTGTAGCACTCACCAATTGTGCAAAACCAAAATCATAATTAAGTTCAAGATGGTAGCTATCATAGTCGAATTTTTTGGGGATCAGCATCTTCGCTCTGTCGACGCCGACATCGACTGCCCGGTCGGGTTCCTCATACCCCAGCCCCAGCCGCGTTTCGGCGCGGTGGATCTGGACCATTGCCTTCGCGGAAAAACGATCGGTCGGCTGCACGAGCAACTGGGCGCGGACGTTCAGCAATTCGGTGCCATTGCCGTCCTTGATCCCCGCTTCGGGCTGGTCGATCCAGCCGCCGCCATCTTCGTACAGCGCCGCGACGCGCAGCGCAGCCTTGCCGGCTGAAAGCGGGACGTTGACGATGCCCGACGCCTTATACCCCATTTCGCCCTGATCGACGTCATAGACTTCGCCAGTTACGCTGGCGGTAAAGGCGTCCAGATCGGGCTTGTTGGTGATGTAGCGAATGACGCCTGCTGCAGCACCCTGACCATAGAGCGTGCCCTGCGGTCCCTTGAGCACTTCGATCCGCGCCAGATCGAGCGCGACGGGGCTGAGCTGGGTAAAGCCCCCCAGCGAAAGTGGCACTTCGTCCAGATATTGTCCGACGAGTGCGCCCGAACCAGACTGGTTGGCCAGCCCGCGCATGAAGATCGTATAGCTGCCGGGACCATCTTCGCGCATCGTCAGGCCGGGGACCGAGAAGGACAGATCCTGAACGCTCGACACACCCTTTTCTGCCAGTTCCTCGCCGCCGAGCACCGAAATCGCCATCGGTACATCGACCAGCTTTTGTTCGCGTTTTTGCGCGGTGACGACGATCAGCGCATCATCGCCGTCGGCCGCGGCCTGCGCAAAGGCAGGTTGCGCCATGGTCGCCGCGATCAGTGCGATCGCCGTACCGGTATAAAATCTCTTCTTCATATGTCCCTCCGAGAGCCATCCCCAATTGCTTCTGGTAAGCTATCAAAAGATGGCCGCGCGCCATGATGCGAAATGGCCGAACGGTGGTGCGCAAATATCACCGCGTGCCGGCTTTCGGCGACGCCTTGCCGCTCGCCAAGCGAAAACCAACGGTGAAATATCCCTCGCCGCGCGGCCCCGGCAGCCGGAAGGTCGGCCGCATGAACTCGGCGGCGTCGCCGTAGGAGCCGCCGCGCACCGCGCGATGCTCCGGTGAATCACAGCCCTTGGCCCGCGCCGATCCATCGACCGGCGCACCGTCATAATTGACGTGATAGCAATCGGCCTGCCATTCCCAGACATTGCCGCGAATATCGTGGAGCCCGAAACGGTCGGCCGGAAAGCTGCCCACCGGCGCCGGATAGACCCAGCGATCCTTGCCTGACGCCAGCCCGCCGCAGCATTTTTCCTTGCCGATATTCGCCTCGTCATGGGTGATCTGCCCCGACGCGCCGAGCCCGCCGCCGACAGCGACATATTCCCATTCGGCCTCCGACGGCAGGCGATAATTTTGCCCGGTTTTCTGGTTCAGCCAGCCGATATAGGCTTGGGTGTCGTTCCAGCTGATACAGACGACGGGTTCATCATCCTTTTGCTCAAAGCCCGGCGCATCCCAGCTCCGTTCGGGGTCGATATACCATTTGGTATCTTCCTTATACGCATTGCATTTGCGTTCGGGGACATAGCCGCTGTCGGCGATGAAGCGGCCATATTCGCCGCGGGTAACTTCATATTTGGCCAACGCGAAGCCCGGCACCGTCACGTCGTGGCGGGGTCCGTCCATCTCGCCATAACCATAATCGACGGTTTCGCCCATTTCGAACGTGCCGCCGGGGATGGCTATCATTTCGGGGCAGTCGGCGCATTCATTGGCGCCCTTCGCCCCCGCCATATCGGCGGTTTCGGCCGAACACGCCCCCAGGCCGAGCGCGGCCAGAATTGCCAGGTGCGTCTTCATTGACCCTTCTCCCATACCGATTTCCAGTCGACCGCGCCCTGCGGGTCCAATTCCCAAAAGAAGCGCCCGCGCCTTTTCGCCAGCGGCGCCACCTCGTCCATCGTCAGCGCGTCGAACATCCGGCCGTTGATCATCGTATATTTGACGCTGTCGGTGTTGCCGATCGCATCGAGCGGGTTCTTGTCCAGCACGATCAGGTCGGCGAGCTTACCGGGTTCAAGCGACCCCAGCGCATGATCATAGCCAAAGCTGCGGGCCGGATTGATCGTCGCCCCGCGCAGCACGCGCATGATCGGCATCCCCGCTTCGGCGAGCAGGCGCATTTCCCAGTGCATCGCAATGCCCGACGCCTGTCCATGCGATCCGACGTTGATCGGAACGCCCATCTGGTCGAGCTGCGCGATCGATTTGCCGACCGCGCGCCAGCCCACATCGTACAGCGCATCGGCATAGTGCAGCGTATGCGTCCCGCGCACCAACGGCGAAGCGTCGCCGATCGCCGCGATCGGGTTATAATATCCGTTCACATCGGGGATGAAGCGCACGACCTTGGGATGATCCCAGCTTTGCGACGTCTGATAGATGTAATTTTCGCCGAACAATTCGCCAAAGGTCACGATCAACGTCGGCGTGTGCGAGATGCCCGACGCGGCGAAAAGCTGTTTCAGATCGTCATAATAGTTGGCGACCGGAATATTATGTTCAAGATTGGTATGGCCGTCGAGGATCATGCCGATATTGTCGGCGATATGGCTCGCCCCCTCGGCATCGACCATGATGTCTTTTTCGCGCGCGGCGCGGAGCAGATATTGGCGCTGCGCCCGCGTGGTCAGCTTGTAACTTTTGATGATCTGGCCGCCGATCGCCTGTTTGCGCGCGGTATAATGGCGCGCCAGATCGAGCGTCGATAGCGGTTCATACACGCGGTCAGCCTTGCCCGACCGGCCATAGGCGACATGCCCCGAACTCAGCCAGCGCGGACCGATCAGCCCGCCAACCTGTGTCATTTCGCCGCTTTCGTAACTCGTCAGTTCGTTCGAATAGGGATCGAAATTGGTCGTGACGCCAAAGGCCAGCGCCGCGATGCGCGTCGGCTGGTTCCGGGGCATCACCCCCGCCGCATAGCAACAGTCGATATGGCCGTGCGCATCGAACAATCCGGGCAGGATCGTCTTGCCGCTGACGTCAAAGCGCTGCGTGCCGGCCGGGATCGCGATCCGCGCCATGTCGCCCACCGCCACGATGCGATTGCCCTCGATCAGGATCGTGCCCTGTTCGATGATGCGGTCATCGTCGGTCATCGGAACGATGCGCGCGCCGACCAGCGCGATGCGCCCTTCGGGCACCGCCGCCTTTTCGGCGACGCGCAATGTCGCCACGCTTCGCTGGTCGGGCGCGGCGGCCAGCGCGCTGTGCAGTTCGTTGCCGATCAGCCAGCTCAGCTTTTTGGAGTCCGCCGACCAGCGCAGTTCATATCCGCCCACATCGGTCAGCTTGCGTGCCCCCGCCATCTCCTTGGTGATCGACGCGGCATCGGTGGAGGACGGCAGCCGCGCCAGATAGGCTTGTCGGTCATGGGTAAAGCCCACCCAGCGACCGTCGGGGCTGACGACAATATCGCCGCTGTCGGCGGTGGGGGCATAGGCAATTTCCTTGCCCTCGCCGCGTCCGCCGTGTGGGGCGGTCATCACCCGTTCGGCCCGGTCCGCTTCAAAGTCGGGCGCGGCGCGATAGACAAGATTCTGGCCGTCGTCCGAAAATCCGATCAGCCCCACCGCCCCGCGGATCAGCAACCGGTCGTCGCGCGACATCGCCATGGTGTCCGGGGCGGTGCCGGCCACGTCAAGGCGGGCCTCATAAATTCCGGGAACTTCGCGATAGCCGCCGAAGGACGGATCGGGCGCGAGCAGATGAAAGGCGACCCGTTTGCCGTCGGGCGCAAAACTGGGCGATCGCAACATGCCGCGGCTGCGCGCGATGACGCGGTCGGCGTCGGTCCCGGCGGTGCGCACGCGCAGTTCGCTGCCACGTTCATCATGCCATGACACATAGGCGATCGTCCGCCCGTCGCGCGACCAGGCCGGGTCATGTTCGGCGGTTGCGGTATCGCGGGTCAGGCGAATCGGGCGCGCATCGCGGTCGGCCAGATTTTTCGTATAAAGATACCCCAGCGCGCGAAAGATCACCTGATTTCCGTCGGGCGACACCGCCTGCTGCTGCAACGCCTTGGCTTCGACCATGTCGGGCGCGACATCCTGCTTGACGCGCAGCACCTGCTTGACGCTGTGGCGCGCGGTCACGCGAAAGGGAATGGGGGTGGCCTTGCCGCTCGCCATATCAACCTTCAGCAACTTGCCTTTGCCCCAGATCGCAACATGCCGATTGTCGGGAAACCAGTCGAACGACGGAAAATACTGGTCGTGCTGGACATAGTCGGCCTGCAAATCGCGGTCGAGATCGGCATAGATCGGCCGCTGAGCCCGCGTGGCGACATCATAGCCGAACAAAACCGTCTTGGCCCCGACGCGGCGGATGAACGCGACCCGCTTGCCATCGGGCGACGGCTGGGGTGTCGTGGCACCGCCCAGACCGCCAATCGCTGCCTGGACCGCTCCGGTGCGTCCGTCGCGGCGCTTGATCGAAAAAATGCCCTCGGCGGTGTTAACGAAGACGAAATGTTTGCCGCCGACGCGCTCGGTAAACCAGACGTCGCCGTTTGGCCCCGATGCGCGAGGTTCCTGCACATCCTTGCCGCTGGCGGGGGTCGCCACAACCCGCGTTTCTGCGCCGGTTGCAATGTCATAGCGGTTGATTTCGGACGAACGAATATCGGCGAAGGGCATCGCCATTTTGACGGCATAAAGCGAACGCCCGTCGGCGGCCCAGGCTGGTGCCGCCATCATATCCTCGACCTCTGACGTCACCGCGCGCGCCGCCGACCCGTCAAGCGCCGATACCCAGATATTGTCGGCGCCATTTTCGTCGCTGATGAAGGCGATCGACTGTCCGTCGGGGCTGAACACCGGATTGCGCTGAGTCGCCGACCCCACATGAACGGGAACCGCATCGCCGCCATCGGCGGGCATCACATAAATGTCGTTGAGCAGGTCAAAGGCGATGAGGCGTCCGTCGGGGCTGACGTCGACACTCATCCAGCTGCCTTCATCCAGCGTCAGCGCCACCTCTTTGGCCGGGACCGTGCGATCCTCGCTCACGGGTGATGCCGTGCGCTGCGCCATCGCGGGCTGCGCTATCATCGCCCATGCGCCGCCGACGCCGATCGCGACCAGTCGCTTCTTGAACTTCATGCCCTTTATTCCCTGTCCCATTCGGAATTGCGATGCCGCCCCTTGCGACCCGAAATCGGCCGGATCGTTTCGGGCGAACAAACGCTTTCCGATCTTTCATTTTAACGGCTGTGCCGCATGGCATCCGAACATTTTAAACCAACCGGCGAGAGGGGCCTTTGCCCAACCCGATGGTGCGCCAATGACACCGCTGCGCGTCAGTCCTTGTGGCCCACCTGTTGCCAGCGTCCGGGATTGAGCACCAGCTTGCCATCGCGAAACTGTAATACCAGCGGATAGCGTCCGGGCACCATGAAGGTATTGGCCGACACGGGAAGCAGGTCGTGCGGCGCATCGCGCTTGATCGCAAACACGTCGCGCGCGCCGGTGGCCTGCGCCCGCAGCGCGCCCCCTTCGTACCAGAGCTTCAGGCTGGCGAGCGGGCTGAACTGATATTCACCCGTAAATTTTGCCGCCGCCGTCGCCGTCAGCGCCTTTCCGGGCGTGGCCGCTGGCACCGGCTGCGCGGGCGGAACCGCGGCGAGCACCGCATCCCACATCAATTCCGATGCCGCGACGCCGATTTCGGCCGACGGCAGGAAATTACCGGGCCCGTCTTCCACTTCGGCGGTCGAAACGGCGTACAGGACATCGCCGTCCATTTCGGTCGCAAAGGGCTGAATCGCGCGCGCCATCGACGTATGGACCTGTACCGCCAGCCGGTTCAGTTCGGCCTTGGACATTTTGCGGTTGGTAACGACCAGGCTGATCGTCGTATTTTTGCGGTCGGGGCCTGCGCCTTCGTCGCCATTCCAGCCGGGCTGGAGGCTGCCGGGCGCATTTTGCATCAGATAGCTGGCGGTCAGATCGCCCGGCCAGCGCGATCCCTTGTGGCACGACACCACCTTGCTATCGCGGTCCACAACGACGCCCAGTGCGTTAACGACGGTGAACACCGCTATCTTGACGTCACCGATCTGCCGGAACGCCGCGCCCTGCCCCGACCGGGCGTTGCACCCGAAAATGCCGCCATTGACCGCCGAACGCCCCGCGCCATAGGCGCCGATCGGGAACCAGCCGGGCTTGGCCGCGCGCATCGCTGCCTGTGCCAGTCGCTTGTCTGGATAGATTTCGTTCAACCGGCGCCCACCAAAGTCATAGATGATCGATCCTTCGACCAGCCCGACATTGTCCCAATGCCCGCCGCGCGCACCGTCATCCTTCAGTGCGGTGTTGACCGCCGTGACCGCTTCCAACCCGTACCACGACCCGCCCGACAACACGATCGCATCCAGTTCGGGAAAGTCGTAGCCCAGCCGCAGATAGTCCGAATTGACCGTTCCCGGACCGCCGCCGCGCGTGTCGATCGCGGCATGGACGCGATCCTTGAACCGGATCACCGTCAGCCCGGTCGGCCCGTCTTCATATTGGCCGGTACCGATCGACAGCATCGGCCAGTCGAAGTTCAGAGCATCCTTGCCTCCCTCGCCATCGTTCAGCGTCATCGGCAATGCGGCCTGGCTCTCGGGCCCGGCGGGCGCTGCCAACGCGATGCCGGTCGGCAGGGTGGCAAGCGCCAGCATCGCTGCCAGGGCGGCTCCCTTATAAGCGGCGCGGGTCTGTTTCATTCTGTCACCTTCCGGCAATTGGGATGGGGGCTTCCGATGCGAAGCTTTCGCAATAAATTGCCGAAAGTTAAGTGCAAAGAATAGGCGATCTGGTGCGCGAAAGGCACCGACCATATTGCTGAAAGCCTCTGGGGGCCGTCGATCGGCGATCTAGGATCGCACCATGACCACTATTCGCCTTTTTGCCCTGGCGCCCTTGGCCGCCCTGACCGAAGCCGCCGGTGCCACCCCCACCGCCGCAAACCGCGGGCACCAGCCCGACCACGCGGCGCATCTGCATGTCGCAAGCGATGTTTTTGCGCCATCGGGCCAGGATGGCACGTCGGCCCGGCCCGTCGCGATCGTGCAGGCGCAACTGGCGCTGGATCTTGATTTGTCGCGTGCCGGGTCCGGCACAACCATCGCCCATATCTCTGCCGTCGCGAACAATGGCGCATCGATCAGCGACCGGCTGGGCGACGAACAAGGCGCCAGCAGCATGGAACTCGGCTTTTCGGGCGTGCGCCTACACGAAGCGTGGATTGCGCATGATCTGCACCCGAACCACCAGCTTCGCGCCGGGTTGATCGACCTGTCGGGCCGGATCGATCAACTCGACGCCTCCGCCGCGCTGATCAACAGCGCCTTCACGCTGGGCACCGATCTGGGTCAGGCGAATACCGATGAGAATGGACGAATGCCCTTCACCGCATGGGGCGGCGAGATCGAAAGCCGGGTCAGCGACCATCTTCGGCTGCGCGGCGGCCTGCTGTTCGACATGGGCCGGACCAACCGCATCGCCGGGTCCGACCACGATATGTTCAGTTCGGGCGAATTCGTCTTTGCCGAAGGCCAGGTCGACATTGCGAATGCCAAGATATTGGCGGGATATTGGCTGCACAACGCACGCGATGCCGACCACCAACGACGCGATGACAGCGGGTTTTACATACGCGGTGAAACGCTGCTCTGGCGCGACGCCGACCACCCCGGCCGCGCGCTGAACGGATTTGCAAGGTTCGGCACCAGCGATGCCTCGCACAATACTTTCGACCGTTTCGTCAGTGCCGGGCTGCAACTGACGGCGCCTTTCAAGGGGCGCGACGACGACATACTATCGGCGGGCGTGGCTCGCGCCGTCGCGCCACGCGCCAAGCAAAGCGGTACGCACCATCGGGCCGCAGAGACGGTCTATGAAGCCGGCTATACCGCGCAGATCAGCCAATTTTTATCGGGGCATATCGGTTTTCAACATATCGCAGGCTCCGCCTCTTCTTTCGACAGCATCCGGCGTTCGACCGTCCATTTGCGGCTGGCTTTCGACCTTCCCCTAACGACAGGTTTTTTCCGATGACAACATCCTATTCTTCCCTGCTGACATCATGCATCGATGGCGAATGGTTGCCGCAGGGCAATCGTGCACTTCGCCCGGTCATCAACCCGTCGACGGGCGCGATATTGGGGGAACTTCCCGAAGTGATGCCCGACGATCTGGATCGCGCGCTCGACGCGGCGGATCGCGGTTTTCGGACCTGGCGCAGCACCCATGTCGACGATCGGGCCGCCATCCTGCACAAAACCGCCGACATCTTGCGCACGCGCGTCGACCTGATCGCCACGGTGATCGCGACCGAACAGGGCAAACCCATCGCGCAGGCGCGCGGAGAAGCGCTGGCCGGCATCCGCTTCTTCGACATTCATGCCGAAGAAGCCCGCCGCGCCTATGGCCGCGTCCTCGTCCGTCCATCGGGGCAACGCGCGACCGTTTCTTATGAACCCGTTGGCCCTTCGGTCGGCTTCGCGCCTTGGAACTTTCCCTTTTTCAACGTCGCGCGCAAAATCGCCCCGGCGCTCGCCGCGGGTTGCTCGATCATTTCCAAGCCCGCCGAAGAAACCCCCGCCTCCGCCATTCTGATCCAGCAAGCCTTGTTCGAGGCTGGGCTGCCCGTCGATGCCAGCCAATTGGTGTTCGGAGATCCCGACCTGATCAGTCGGCACCTGATCGCTTCACCCGCCATTCGCAAGATCAGTTTCACTGGCTCGGGGCCGGTCGGCAAACATCTGATGAAGCTCGCCGCCGACGGGATGAAGCGCACGACGATGGAACTCGGCGGCCATGCCCCCGTGCTGCTGTTCGACGACGCCGACATCGAAAAGGCGCTGGGGCTGCTGGTGCCCGGCAAGTTCCGCAATTCAGGCCAAGTATGCGTATCGCCGACGCGCTTTTATGTGCAGCAGGGCATTTACGACCGTTTTGCCAAGGCCTTCGCCGAACGGACGGCGCAAAGCATCATAATGGGCAACCCCCTCGATAACAAAACCGTCATGGGGCCGCTCGCCAACAGCCGCCGTCCCGATGCGGTCGGTGACCTGATCGACGATGCGCTGCGCCATGGCGCGCGCGCATTGCACGGCGGCAAGCGCGTCGATGGCAAGGGCTATTTCCATCAGCCCACGGTCTTGGCGGATGTGCCCGAAACCGCCCGGATCATGAACGAAGAGCCGTTTGGCCCGGTCGCGCTGCTGCGCCCCTTTGCCAAGGTCGACGAAGCGATCGAACAGGCCAACCGCCTGCCCTTCGGCCTAGCCGCCTATGTCTTCACCCAAAATCTGGGCACCGCGATGCGGGCGTCGGACGCGATCGAGGCCGGCATGGTCGGGGTCAACACCGTCGGCCTGTCAACGGGCGATGCGCCATTCGGCGGCGTCAAGGAATCGGGCCACGGGCTGGAAGACGGGCCGGAAGGACTGAAGGCGTTCATGGTATCGAAATCCATACACATGATGTGAATAACAGTATGTTTCGGCGTAGGATGCGGTCCGACCGGACATCGGAGCGGCGGCATTGATGGACGGTCTTCCCACAGCAAAGCAGCTGCTGGGCGATCAGAGACCGATGTCACTCTACTGCGGGATGAGATCGGTGGCTCGATTATATCCTACGCCTGCCCCGTCCTGGTATGTGGCTGAGCCGCTTCGCATTGCGAGGCTAGAATGGATGCGCGCGACACCGGGCAGGCGTGAGTGGATAGTCTTGTAAACCTCCTCATAGGCGGCGGCGCTGGCTGTGGAGGCGCGGAGCAGATAATTGGCATCGCCTGTCGTCAGAAAACAATCCTCGATCTCGGGATGTTGACGCACCGCCTCCTCGAACGGGTTGAGATAGGCCTCCGTTTGCCGTTCAAGTGTAATGCGCACAATTGTGATCACGCCCGCTTCCTCCGCCGCAGCGACAATAGCTGTGTATCTGGGTCGGAGAACCGGTCGCAAATTAATCTCGCGTGCAGAGAGGGCGGCGCTGTCGGTGCGTCCCTCTGAATTGGACCAGCAGATGTCCGCTCACGGGTGATGGCGACGAATGGCGGAACGACCGACATGAGGCGCAAAGCCGTCGCGCGATGATCATGACCCTCAGATTGCCCAACAGCAACATGATCGAGGGTCCGCATGCTTCCTATTTGCTTACAGCATCGGCGCGCACGTGCTTCCTAGGATCCCCGAGGGGGAGATTTATCATGTAATTCAAGGGGGTTGTTGGTTGCGGGAGTAGGATTTGAACCTACGACCTTCAGGTTATGAGCCTGACGAGCTACCGGGCTGCTCCATCCCGCGCCACCAATGTCGCGATGCCGAAGCGATCCGCGAAAACAGCAAAAGGCCGGCATTTCTGCCGGCCTCTAACTTTGTGAATGGGTCTTTCCAAAATTCGTCCACACGTCGGCTACAATGCCTGGCGACGTCCTACTCTTCCAGGGCTTGAGCCATAGTACCATCGGCGCTGTCAGGTTTCACGGCCGAGTTCGAGATGGGATCGGGTGGGTCACTGACGCCATGGTCACCAAGCAATGAAGCCGGCGTGGGTCGAATTTGGGTTTCAATCGAATGCCCGTGCAATTTGGACTTTGTTACAATCATCCACGTCGCGGACAACCTTCAGGCTTTTGGCCCTTCAGGACTGTCGTTGATGGTGGGACTCTTAAGTGCGAATAGAGCAATTAGTATCGGTTAGCTCCACACGTTACCGCGCTTCTACATCCGATCTATCAACGTGGTGGTCTTCCACGGCTCTATGAAATCTTATCTTGAGGGAGGCTTCCCGCTTAGATGCTTTCAGCGGTTATCCCGTCCATACATAGCTACCCTGCTGCGCCACTGGCGTGACGACAGGTACACCAGAGGTATGTTCAACCCGGTCCTCTCGTACTAGGGTCAACTCCTCTCAAATTTCGACGCCCACGGCAGATAGGGACCAAACTGTCTCGCGACGTTCTGAACCCAGCTCACGTACCACTTTAATTGGCGAACAGCCAAACCCTTGGGACCTGCTCCAGCCCCAGGATGTGATGAGCCGACATCGAGGTGCCAAACGAT